>CALWDJ010000033.1 GCA_944376655.1 uncultured Clostridia bacterium | reverse complement strand
GCACCTGAACAATTCAAAAGTTTACACCAACATGCTTGGTTAAGGTACTTTTGAATTGTTCAGCAGGCATTAAATAAGCCTGTATATAAAAAATGTCAAGGAGACGTTTTCCCGTCTCCTTGATTTTTTATTTATCCTATTATCCTGTATCCCGATTTTCCCTTGGCAAGGCTTACAGTGTCGCCGTAGCAGATTGTTCTGTCTGTTTCCTCGCCGTCCTCACTTGCGGTGTAGGTGATCTCCACAAGTATGTCGTATTCCGCCGCGGTAATGCCGTATTCGGAAATATTTTCTCCCTCGAAGCAGCCGAGCAGCTTTATCTTTTTGACCTCGCCGGCATCGTCGGGAACGCGCGATGAAACAGCGCTGCTTTTAAGCAGCTCCATTCTCGTTGTTTCTCCGCTCCCGGTTTCCGACTCATACGCGTCCTCAATACCGCCGAGCAGCTCGCCCAAACCGGTGCCGTCAAGATAATCCTCGGCGGAAAACTCGAGATCGTGCATTTTTTCCGAATTTTCCGAATTTATAGCGGAAATATATTTGCCTATTATTTTCTCACACGGGTCTTTTGTTGGCGCTGCGGTAACAGCAAGCAGCACGGCGCCCGCTATTACGCATAAAACAGATACAAGCAATTTTACCGGAAAATTCTTCACAGCAAATCCTCCTCTCCGCTTCCCGATTCAGACACGGTCTGTTCGGGCTGCTTCGCCGGAGCTTCTCCGGCAGTGCCGGCAGCCGCCATTGCCGGTTCTTTTACGGCTTCTGGAGCGGCCGGTTCGGGAAACTCATCGGCGCTTTCCGGCAAAGCGACGTCCGCTTCCTGCTGTACGGCAGGCGCTTTCGGCTTCTTCATTCCGGCGAAAACGGTTTTGAGCTTTGAAAAATCGTTTCTGTTAATAATAAGCATCACGATTCCGGCTATAAGCACTATCAGCGCCGCCGCGAGAACCGCTGTCCACAGGACAGAAACGCTCTCGTTATAAAAATACAGGCTTCCGCTGCTGCCGGAAATTTCCTTACCGTCCTCATAGCTTCCGTTTGCCGAGTAACGTGTGCCGCCGAAGAAACCGCCTTCATTCTCGAAAGTAATATCAGCAGAGCCTGTCAGCGGCGAGAAATCGTATGAAATTAAGCCGCGTATTCCCTTTTTGAGCCTTGAAAGCGTGTTGTAATTCTCAAGCTGCACATTGAAATAGGCGTATTTTCCGTTGCCGTCCTTTTCGGGCTCATAGCTTAAAGCCGCTCCTATAAATCTGTTTATGTCCTTTTCCACATCGTCCTTTGAGCCTGAGAAGGACACTGCATAAACACTGTCTTTCTCGGTGAGCTTGCCGCCCTTTTCCGCCGCCGACTTTATAAGCGTGCCGGCTGACTCGACGAGAGAGCTGTCAAGCCCATCTATCGGCCTGAAAACGAATGAGGCGTTCATTTTTTTGAGAGACGACGCTCCGGCGCTGAATACTATCTCACTGAAACCGATTTTCCACTCGCCGCTGAAGGTATATTCCCCTCCTGCGTTGGGGCGGTAAACAAGATACCCGTCCTCGGTGCTGTAAGATGTATCCGCGTCTGCGTATTCCACACCGTCATAAACCCTGAGCCTGCTTGTGACTCTCGCGCTGTCATAATCTATATAATAGGTTCCGTCTATCGATTCCGTAACTGAAATCGCCGCCGTTCCGGGAGTGTCCTCTAAAGCCTCGGCCGTTATGCTCAGCCTGTTTTTTGTCTGAAGCACGGCGTCGGTTTTCTCAATAAGCTCCTCCGCCGAGCCGGCGCTCAGCGTGAAAGCGTATGTATTGTTATACGAATCTTCACCGGAGGTTTTCTCGAATTTATCACCGTCGGGGCAAAGATTTTTAAGGTATTCCTCAAGAACGCAGCCGGCTTCTTCAAGCTCCTCCTCCGTATCATTGTCGGACGTGAACTCAATTACCCTTTCAAAGCCGCCCGATGTTTCAACGGTGGTGGTGACGTTTATTCCGGACAGACAGCGCTTAATCTGCTCGTCTGCCTCAAGTCTGCTGCCGCTTGAGTACCCCTTTCCGGAAAACACAATCTTGTTTTCCGTTATTTCGTACCAGTTGCCCTGCGACTCGCTTATTATTCCGGATTCCTCAAGAGCGTTGATATACCAGTTGAGCAGGTCCACCGAGGTAAAATTCTCCGACAGCCTGAAGCCCTCCTTGAAATATGTTTCCCCCGTCTCGAAAACAACCTCCGGAACAAGGTCTGAATCCTCGGTTCTGCCGGCGTCTATGATATTGTTTATCTTTGTCCTGTATTCCTCAAGTCCGGAAAACTTTATAGTGAAGGTTATAACGGTATTGCCGCCGTCGTTTTTTACGGTATAATCCATATCCGCCGGCTTGCTTTCCTTTATAACCTGTTCAAGCGCCGCCGCGCCGCCTGTCACCTTTGTGATATCGTCGCTGTCTATTACCGCTGTTATTTCGCGGGTACCGTTAAAGCTACCGTCCACGGTGAGCTTTGTGCTTATTTCAGCTCCGCACGCCGCAGTAAAGCATATTATTAACGCCAGCAGTAAAACCGTTCCCGCTCTTACTGTAAATTTCATACCGCAAACCCGTCCTTCAGATTATAAGAAATAATCAGTAGCGCCGCCTAAATCGCTTAATCCGTCAATAAGGCTTCCGGCTCCGTACGCCACGCCGCTTCTGATTATCGCGCCGTAAAGGACGAAGGTGAGCAGAAACGCGAGCACGACCGTTATCGCCGCAATAGCCATAAAGATAAAATACGGTGTTTTCTGAAGCGTATCGAGCTTCTGTATTCCGATATAAAGCATACAGAATGACATTATGACCGCCACCGTGTAAACTATAAGGGACAGCGGCACATATATAAGTCCCAGAATAATATTGGCTGTAAAAGCGAATGTCAGTGGAAGTGTGGCATATCCGACCATATTCATAACTGCGGAATACGGCACCGGCTTCTTGAAAACAAGACGCATCGCCCCGAAGATAAGACCGCCGAGAGCAAAATATACCGCCGCGCCTATAAAGAGGTTGGCGAACAGCACCGCCCAGATGCTTATAAGGCGGCTGGCAACCACGTCAACTATTGTGTTTGACCACAGCGCGTATTTTACATTGAGCGTCGCCGAAATCATGAAAATGATTATATTGGCGAGAGCCAGCACAAGCCACTGCAGTCCCCTGCTTTTTGCCGCAGAAGCTACGGTCTGAGTGACTCTTCCTGAGAAAAAGCCCTTTATGTACTCACCTACCGCGGAAAATACCAAACTTGCCTGGGAAGGTGCCGCAGGAACCTGCATATACGGAGCCTGGACAGGAGGCATCTGACCCGGCGCCTGAACAGGAGGTGTCTGTACGGGGGCCGCTGCCGCAGCCTGCGCCGCCTGCGCTCCGTTTACCGCTTCTTCAGACTTAACGTCTGCTCCTGCCGTTTCTGCTTTCGGCACGGGAGCGCCGCACGCGCTGCAGAAAAGGGCGTTGTCCGAAATGTTATTGCCGCATTTTTCACAAAACATACATATACCTCATTTCTATATTTTTATAATTAAATTTTACCTTATTTAGAAAGCAAAAGCAACACAATTCTACTAAATCCGCATTTTTTATCAATAATTTCCAACTTTATACAGACAATTTCGGCATTTCAGCCGTTCCGTAAAACGTCCGCAAGCCGGCCGACCGGAATTTTGCCGTAACCTGTCAGAACGCCGGTCAAGTTTTTTCTTGGATAATCATAAAAGCCGTAAAGTCTCACCCCTGTTTCATATGTATTCCTTACACCTTTTCCTTTATTCTGCTTTTATTGGAAGCAAAAGTCAATTGCTGAAAAAACCGCTTGTTTTTTCTTTTCGGCAATGTTACAATCTTTATGGGATAAAAGGCACTTATACAACAAGCATGTATATAAATATAACGGAAGGGACGTGGTTCTAAAATGTTTTTTAAAAAAACCGTTTCAATCGCAGCGTCAATTCTTATGTTTGCATGTATGATTCCTGCACCTATTACCGCATTTGCCGCATATTCGGGGAATTACAGATATTCCGTAACTGACGGCTGCGCCGTAATTGAAAAATATCTCGGCACAGAAAGCGTGATCACGGTTCCGTGTGAGCTCGGCGGCTGCCCGGTCACCAAAATCGCAAGTTACGCTTTTTCGGAAAACCGGAACATATACTCTCTTACCGTTCCCGACAGCGTTACGGATATAGAAACCGGTGCTTTTGCAAATTGCTTCAATCTGCGGGACATTGTTCTGCCGGACAGCATTACAAGCATCGGTTCGGCCGTACTCTATGGTACTGAATACGCAGACAACCAGTCTAACTGGGAAGCTGATGTGCTTTATGCCGGAAATTGTCTTATTGAGGCAAAGCCGGAAATCTGCGGAAATTACAGCATTAAAGACGGAACAACGGTAATTGCCGATTCCGCTTTCGACGGATGTGAAAATCTTTCGGGAATAACGGTACCGCAAAGCGTCACCCGTATAAGCCGCGGTTTATTCAACTGCTGCTACGGTCTTACGGAAGTAACCGTTCCTGACAGCGTAACGGAAATTGATTCCGGAGCATTTTCCCAATGCCGCAATCTTAAAACCGTAAATATTCCCGACAGCGTTACAAACATAGGGTCAGGTGCTTTCGAATATTGCGACCGTCTTGAAAACATTATCCTGCCGCAGGGTATTACGGAAATTCCGCACTCTTTGTTTCACGCCTGCTATAATCTTTCCGAAATAGAAATACCGGACAGTGTCACGATGATAGATATGTCCGCGTTTTCATACTGCGTCAGCCTTGAAAGCATAGCAGTTCCCGACGGTGTGAAATCCATCGGGAATTACGCGTTCAGCGACTGTGCTTCACTGAATGATATAAGCCTTCCCGAAAGCCTTGAAAGTATAGCAAGCGAAGCGTTTGACTATACGGCGTATTACTGTAACCCGGACAACTGGGAAAACGGGGTTCTGTATATAGGCCGTCACCTGATAAAGGCCGAAGACTGTGCCGGAAGCTATGAAATAAAAAACGGAACGATCGGTATAGCGGACAGCGCCTTTAACGGCTGCGGCGAGCTTACCGGAATAACAATACCCGAAAGCGTTGCCTTCATAGGCGCAGGCGCTTTCAGAAGCTGTGCCGCTCTGAAAGAGGTCTCCCTGCCCGACGGCATTACGGAAATAGGCTCTTCAACATTTTATAACTGCTGTGCGCTGTCCGCAATAGATATACCCGACAGCGTAAGGAGTATCGAAAGCAACGCTTTCTACGGTTGTCTGAGTCTTGAAAGCATTACTATTCCCGACGGTGTAACCGTGATTGATTTGTACACTTTTGAGAATTGCTGTAACCTTTCGTATGTAAGCATACCGGACAGTGTAAAATATATAAGGTACAATGCGTTTTACAACTGCGGCAGTCTTGAAAATATCAACCTGCCAGAAGATATTCAGAAAATTGGCGGCAGGGCTTTTACGGGAACAGGCTATTATAATAATAAAAGCAACTGGGAAAACGGTCTTTTATATATCGGAAACTATCTGATAAATTCCGATATCGGAATTAAAGAAGCTGAAATAAGGGAAGGTACGGTACTCGCGGCGGAATCGGCGTTTGAAAACCGCGTCGCTCTCAAATCCGTAACCGTTCCGGAAAGCATTTCATTTGTAAGCTCCGGAATGTTCTATAATTGTTCGGCGCTTGAAAGCATAAATCTTCCCGGCAGTATAACGCGCATAGAAAGTGAAGCCTTTTCGGGATGCTCAGGTCTTATGGATTTTTCAGTTCCCGAAAATGTGACCGATATAGAGCCTTATGCTTTTGCTGACTGTTACAATCTAAAAAGCATAACTATTCCTGAAAGCGTAGAATATATAGGAATGAGAGCCTTTTATTCCGACTGCTGCACGATTTTCTGCGTTCCCGGCTCATACGCAGAGAACTTTGCAAAAGAAAACGGCATACCGTATTCTGCGATAACCGCAAAAACACCCGATTCGGTAAGTATTACCGAGCTTCCGTTTAAGACTGCATACATCGCGGATACAGACTGCCTTGATGTAAGCAGGGGAAAAATAACACTGTATTATGCTGACGGCACATTTGAAATCCGTGATATGACAGCGGATATGGTGACAGGCTTTGACAATACGTCGGCAGGTGTGCGGACCCTTACCGTAAGCTGCTGCGGAAAGACCGATACCTTTGAAATAATTCTTTTGTCATTGCGGCAGTCGGATTTGAACAAAGACGGAAATATAGATATAAAAGACTTTATAGGACTTAAAAAATATCTGGCTGACCCGTCTGCCTTTGGAGCCGCTCAGGCGGATACAAACGGTGACGGCAGAACAGATTCGGCGGATTTTGTCTTTCTTGAAAAATATCTTCTGACCTGCCGGTAAGCGATTTAAAGCCGCACTCTGCGGTAAAATTTAATTTTTCGTATATATTTTACCGGCGGTACGGAAGAATCCGTACCGCCGGTATTTTTGCGTATTTGTCGGCAGTGTAAATCCGCAAAACCGCGGACAAATAATTTCAAAATTTATTTTTTCTTCGGCTTGTGTATATTGCGTATCGTCTTTTTCGGCTTTCTGACCGCCGCTGCCGCTTCCTTTCTGTCGGGCGCCGCGAGGCAGTCGGGTCCCGTTCCGATAAGGTCGTATCTTCCCGCCTTTTTAAGCGCCGCAAGCACTGTCTTGCGGTTCTCAGGCTTGAAATACTGTAAAAGCGCCCTTTGCTGCGCCTTTTCCTCGGGCGTTCTCGGCACATAGACCTGCTCCATTGTATCCGGGTCAAGTCCGGTATAGAACATACAGGTCGAGACCGTACCGGGCGTGGGGTAAAAATCCTGCACCTGCTCGGGGTGCAGCCCGTGCCGCTTCAAGAATACGGCAAGCTCTATTGCGTCCTTTACCGTGCTGCCGGGGTGGGAGGACATAAGATAAGGCACTAAATACTGCTTTTTGCCCGCGCTTTTGGTAAGCTCGTAAAACCGCTTTTCAAATTTATTGTAAACCTCAATCGGCGGCTTGCCCATACGTTTGAGCACCCTGTTTGAGCAATGCTCGGGAGCTACTTTGAGCTGACCGCTTATATGGTGGTTTACAAGTTCCTTGAAAAAGTCCTCGTTTTTGTCGGCTATCAGATAATCAAAACGTATGCCTGAGCGGATAAACACCTTTTTGACCTTTGGCAGCGCACGCAGCTCACGCAGCAGCTTAAGATAATCCTCATGGGTAACCTTTACCGCCGGACACATCTCAGGCGCCAAGCACTTTCGGTCGGCGCATAAGCCCTTAACCGCCTGTCCGTCGCAGGAAGGTCGGCGGAAATTCGCCGTAGGCCCGCCCACATCGTGTATATAGCCTTTGAAATCCGGCATTTCGGTAAGCTGCTTTGCCTCGGCTATTACCGATTCGTGGCTTCTTACCGTTACCGTCCGCCCCTGATGATAAGCGATTGAGCAGAAATTGCAGGCGCCGAAGCAGCCGCGGTTATGGATTATTGAGAATTTCACTTCTTCAATTCCGGGCACTCCGCCGAGCGCCCTGTAGCTCGGGTGATAGTCGCGCATAAACGGCAGAGAGTAGACCCTGTCCATTTCCTCTGTCGTAAGGGGCGGCACAGGCGGCGTCTGCACTACTATTTTTCCGCCGTGCTTCTGTATAACCGTTCTGCCTCGCACCGCGTCATGCTCCGCCTGCTGTATGCGGCAGGCTTCCGCATACAGCCGTTTGCCCTTTGCGTCCGGAACGCTGACAAGCTCAAAGGAGGCGCATTCCTGCGCGCCGGGTATCGGCTCATATTCTCCGGCGTTTACGGCATAGCAGGTGCCCTTTATATCGGTAAGGCTTTTTATATCCTCGCCCTTATTCAGCCGGCCGGCTATTTCCACAATATGCTTTTCCCCCATACCGTACATAAGCAGGTCGGCGCCCGACTCTATAAGCACTGACGGGCGCACCTTATCGTCCCAGTAATCATAATGGGCAAATCTCCTGAGCGACGCCTCAAGCCCGCCTATCGCCACCGGAGCGTCGGGAAAAAGCGATTTCAGCTTTTTTGTGTAAACTGTTACCGCCCTGTCGGGACGGGCTCCGGCTTTTCCGCCGGGCGTATAGGCGTCGTCGCTGCGGCGGCGCTTGGCGGCGGTATAGTGCGCCACCATTGAGTCTATATTTCCGCTGTTTACGAGAAAGGCAAGGCGCGGCCTGCCGAAACGGGTATAATCACTGTCGCAGCGGGGCTGCGGGACAATACATACCCTGTACCCCGCAGCTTCAAGCACACGGGAGATAATAGCCGTGCCGAAGCTGGGGTGATCTACATACGCGTCCCCTGTCACTATCACAAAATCGGCACGGTCCCAGCCGCGCTCCTTCATTTCTTCGGCGGTAATCGGTAAAAAAGGCATAAAATCCTCCTGATTTCTAATATACATTAAG
Organism: uncultured Clostridia bacterium; assembly: GCA_944376655.1. GTDB lineage: Bacteria > Bacillota > Clostridia > Oscillospirales > Acutalibacteraceae > UBA737. The sequence goes on along the minus strand of CALWDJ010000033.1, from coordinate 15,721 downwards.
TATAGCACATATTATTTTTTTTAACAAGGAGCATACCCTTATGGAGGAAAACGAAATACTCGTGCCGCGCTCGAAAAGCGTATTTTACGGCATAATTATAGCCGAAGCGGCGGTCGCCGCCGTTATTCTGATTACCGTGACGGCGGTAAAATACTTTTTCCCCGGCTGTTATACCGAGCTTAAGGGCTGGTACGAAACCAACATATGCGCCGATACCGACGCTGACGAGGTACTTGATATACCGTACGGTGATGCAGATGAGGTTTAAGCTGTTCGGAACCGAAATATATATATCCTTTTTGTTTTCGGCGGTGATAACCGCCATGCTCGCCTTTGACCGGACGGGCTATGTTCTGCCGCTGCTTTTCGCCGTGGCGATGCACGAGGCGGGTCACCTTACCGCCATGTGGGTGACCGGCTGCGCCCCTAAAAGAATAAAGCTCGTTCCTGCGGCGGTGGAGATAAGCACCGGAATAGGCTGCGAAAAGCACGCTGTCACGGTGGCGCTCTGCGGACCTGCGGTAAACATTATACTGTTTTTCACGCTCTGGTTCAATTACGCCGCGTTCGGCAATGAGATGTCGCTCTGGTGCGCGCTTATAAACCTCATAATAGGCGTTTTCAACCTTTTGCCGGTAACCGGACTTGACGGCGGCACGGTGCTTGAGTGTCTGCTTATCAGAAAAACGCATTTTATGCGCGCGAGGCTTGTTATGCGTATTATAAATCTGGGCTTTGCCGCGGCGGCGGCGGCGCTCGGGGTCACCCTTGCCTTTATGGGCAGGTTCAACCTTTCGTTTTTTATATTCGCGCTTTATCTTACGGTTATGAGCCTGATTAAAATTTAGTTGAAAGCCGCCGCCGTTTATTGTATTATATATTTGTATTTGCAATAAGAGAACGGAGCGGAAAAATGGACCAGAAGGAATTTGAAAAGCTGCTGCTTACGGTGCAGAAGCCGGGCAGATACTCAGGCGGTGAGATAAACAGCGTTATAAAGGATAAGGAAAAGGTCGACGTGCGGTTCGCCTTCTGCTTTCCTGACACATACGAGATAGGAATGTCGCATTTAGGCATGAAAATTCTTTATTCCCTGTTCAATGAGCGGGAGGACATATGGTGCGAGCGTGTTTTCGCGCCGTGGGTGGATTTTGAATCGGTAATGCGGGAGAAAAGCATACCGCTTTTCGCGCTCGAGAGCCGGGACAGCATAAAGGATTTTGATTTTATAGGCTTTACCTTACAGTACGAGCTGTGCTACACCAATCTGCTTAATATGCTCGACCTTGCCGGACTTCCCTTAAGGAGCGCGGACAGGCAGTCGCTTTCACCGATAGTAGTGGCGGGCGGTCCCTGCTGCTGCAACCCCGAGCCGGTAGCCGATTTTGTTGACCTCTTCTTTATAGGCGAGGGTGAGGAGGTTGACCTTGAGGTGATCGACCTTTATAAGGAATTCAAGAAAAAGGGCGGCAGCAAGCGGGATTTTCTGCGCGAAGCCGCGAAAATAGAGGGAGTTTACGTTCCGTCGCTCTATGATTTCAGCTACGGCGAGGACGGCACGATAACCTCGGTCACCCCGAGAGACGGCGCGCCGGCAAAAATCAGGAAACGCATTATGAGGGATATGGACAAGTCATATTATCCCGAAAAATTCGTCGTGCCGTTTATAGAAATAGTGCACGACCGCGCGGTACAGGAAATATTCCGGGGCTGCATAAGAGGCTGCCGCTTCTGTCAGGCAGGCTTTATCTACCGTCCGGTAAGGGAAAAAAGCGCCGATACGGTAAACCGTCAGGCGAAAGCTCTATGCGAAAGCACGGGATACGATGAAATCTCCCTTTCGTCGCTTAGCACCAGCGATTACACACAGCTTGAGCCGCTGCTCAATAAAATGCTTGAATGGACAGAGCCGGAGCATATAAGCCTGTCGCTTCCGTCGCTGAGAGTGGACAATTTCTCAAAAGAGCTGCTTGATAAAATAAACCATATAAGAAAAAGCGGTCTTACCTTCGCGCCCGAGGCAGGCACACAGCGGCTGCGTGACGTAATTAACAAAAACGTAACAGAGGGAGAAATATTCCGCACCTGCAAAACCGCTTTTGAGGGCGGCTACACCGCAGTAAAGCTGTATTTTATGCTCGGACTGCCTACCGAAACCGATGAGGATTTAAAGGGCATAGCGGAGCTAGGTCAGAAAATAGTTGACCTTTATTACAGCCTTGAGAACCGGCCGAAGGGCAAATCGGTGTCGGTCTCGATAAGCGTTTCGACCTTTGTGCCGAAACCCTTTACCCCTTTCCAGTTTGAGCCGCAGATAGAAAAAGAAGAGACAGAGCGCAGGCAAAAGGTGCTCAAATACTCCAACACCTGCAAAAAGGTGAATTTAAGCTGGCACGATTCCTCGACCAGCTTCCTTGAGGGCGCGTTCGCGAGGGGCGACCGCCGCCTTTGCGGAGTGCTTGAATCGGCGTTCAGAAAGGGCTGCAAATTTGACGGCTGGAACGAATGCTTTGACCTTGACAAATGGAGCGAAGCCTTTAAGGAGAACGGGATTGACCCGCTGTTTTTCTCGGCAAGGAAGCGTGAGTATGACGAGATAAACGCGTGGGACCATATCGACTGCGGCGTGACAAAGGAATTCCTTATAAGAGAGCACGAAAAGGCGCTCGCCGCCGTTACGACGCCGAACTGCCGTGAAAAATGCTCGGCCTGCGGCGCGGCATGCTACGGGGAGGGTGTCTGCTTTGAGAAACGTTAGGCTTTTTTACATCAAGACAGGCAGAATGAAATTTCTGTCACAGCTTGATATGAACCGTCTTATGACGCGTGTTATAAGAAAATCCGGCCTTCCGGTCTGGTATACCGAGGGCTTCAATCAGCACATATATATAAATTACGCCGTGCCGCTCTCCCTCGGCTTTGAGGGACTTTACGAAATTATGGATATCCGGATTACCGACGATGAAATTACACCCGAAAATATTGCAAAGCAGCTTAATTCCGCCGCGCCCGACGGTATAGAGTTTCTGCGCGCCGCTAAACCGGTTAAGCCGACAGTGGAAATAGCCTTTGCCGAATATGAGCTTATTTTCCCCGATGAGGACAACGGAATTTATAAGGATTTAAGGGAGTTTCTGTCGCAGGAAAGCGTTGTCTGCCTTAAAAAGGACAAAAAGGGAAGAATGAAGGAATTTGATATAATCCCGAAAATCAAAAAAACCGAATTTTTGAGTAACAAAGTGTTACTTGTGCTTTCAGCCGGAAACGAGGGTAATCTTAACCCCTCGCTGCTGCTTTCGGCGTTTTTTGAAAATACCGGAAGAGAACCTGTTTTCTGCGAAGTAAAACGGCTTATGCTTTTTGACAGAGAGTTAAAGCCGTTCGTATAATATTTATTGGTATTAAAAGAGGTGTCTATGCTTAAAAAAATAAATTCCGAAAATTTCGATGCCGTTTACAGCATTATGGAGAAAAGCTTTCCCGACAATGAACGAAGACCCTACAATCAGCAGAAAAAGCTACTTGAACGAAAAGATTACAGCATATATGTGATTGAAAACGATGTCGGTTCAGGAATTAAAGCATTTATAACGGTCTATGAATTTGAAACCTTTGTGTTTGTCGAGCATTTCGCGGTGGACAGCCGTTACCGCTCTCAGGGACTCGGTTCTATAATTCTTAAAGAACTGCTCCGCATTGTAAATCTGCCGGTATGTCTTGAGGTAGAGCTGCCTGATACCCAAATCGCCGCCAAGCGAATAGAATTTTACAAACGCTGCGGTTTTGTTCTCAATCTTTTTCCTTACAGTCAGCCGCCGATTACACAGGGCCAGACTTCTGTGCCGATGTATATTATGTCATCGGGAAAAGCTCTTTCTCAAAGGGAATATACCATTGTAAAAAATACACTTTACAAACAGGTATATGACTTTTCACCGCTATAAATCGTAAATATTAAATTGTTTCTCATCAATCAGGCACAAACATATAAAAAGGAGGGCTTTTCGCCCTCCTTTCAGCCTGTCGATAAACCCAAAATTTAATTTTTTAGCGGCGAAGAGCCGCTTTTTGTTTTTCCGGCGACAGGTGCGTCGAAAAAACTCCTTGTAAGCGAAAACCCGCTTAATAAGCGGGTTTTCAAGGGCACAGGGGTGGTATTGGCGGGGATAGAGTGCAGTCCGAAAATCTTTGATTTTCGAGCGAACGGAATCCTCGTCCAAGAGAGTGTCGACTTTTTCGACACTCTCAAAGGAGGGCTTTTCGCCCTCCTTTTGCATTTATATTACGATTTTTTTCAGAGCGAACCCCTGTAAAAAAGTCCCCTTGTATATTCGTTATCGCAGGCGTGTCCGTTTTTATACGCCTTTATAACCTCGCCTGCCCGCTCTTTTGTCTCACGGGTAAAGTAAAGCACCGCGAAATCAAGACACTTTATATCCTCTTTTTTATCGGCAAGCCATACCGGAACCGAGTTTAAAAGCTCGCTGTACCCCATACGGCAGCGCACCGGAAAACGTGTGTTTCTGCGGTCGGTCAGAAAGCCGTTTCTGTCGCACCGCTTACAGTCCCTGCCGTTTTTAAGCGGACAGTTCCTGAACAGCATAAGCGGAATATTTCCGTAAACCACAGCGCCCTTCGGCACGGGCGAACAGAGAGCCTGTGCATCACTCAGAGTGACTTCGTTTGATAAAATCACCCTTTCCGCTCCCATTTCACTTACCGCGGCGGCGCTTTCGGAATTGTATACATTCATTCCGGTATCCGCAATTACCGAAAAGCCCTCGTCAAGCGCTGTTTTTATAGAAGAAAGATTTCCGCACATGGCGGTTTTAAAGCCTGCCGACTTAAAAAGCCGCAGGCGTTCGGCTATCGCCTTATCGCTTATTGTTCCCCTCGGAATATCGGCTATAAGCTCTGTACCGCACGGCAGTCCGTAAGGCTCGTTCTCAAGCGGAAAAATCACGGCGGATATGCCGTTTAAGCTGTCCGGTATCTGTTCTGCGCTTTCAAAGCGCGCGTAAAGCAGCGGCTCTTTCCGTTCAGCGCCCTTTTTTCTTTCCGGATTATAAACCGCGGAATTCTGAGGGTGCTTTACCTCCGCGCGGCGGCTGTCAAGCTCCGCGCAGGCTCTGCGGCGCAGGTCGTTAAGCGCGGCGGCGCTTACAAAAAGTCCGTCGTCGCACAAAACCGAAATATCTTCAAGTGTGTACGGCGTTGAGCCGAATTTATCAAGTCCGGCAATAAGGCTTTTTTCGTCCGCCGCTTTATTGACCGCATTCTGCGGAATATCGCCCGTTACAGTGACGCGGTTTTCACCGTCGTCAAGCGTGAGGGTGAGCGTCTCTCCCTTTTTTACGGAAAGAACAGCGGATATTCCAACACATCTGCGCTCCGAACGATAAATTTCATGCACAAAGGACATAGCGCCTGTTGCGGCGGCAACGTCCTCCTTTGTCCTTATACCGAACATCTCGCGTCCGGTTTTTCCGGTGAAATACCCGTCTGTAAATCCTGAACGGCAGAAAACATTTTTAAGCGCCGTGTCAAGCTCCTCCGCGACATATCCGTTATCCAGAGCCGAGCGGCAGGCGGCGGTGGCGGCGGCGACATACTCGGGGCGCTTCATTCGCCCCTCGATTTTAAAGGACGAAATCCCCATTTCACGCAGGTCGTCAAGATGATTTATAAGCGAAAGGTCTTTAAGGCTCAAGTCGTACCCTGTGCCGCCCGGCGCCGAAAAGGGCAGCCGGCAGGGTCCGGCGCAGAGTCCCCTGTTGCCGCTGCGCGAGCCTAAAAAAGCCGACAGCAGGCACTGCCCCGACACCGACATACACAGCGCGCCGTGAACAAATACCTCCGTCTCAAGTCCAAGCCTTTCCGCTTCGGCGCAGAAAGCCTCAAGCTCCGCGCGTGACATCTCCCTGCCCGCCACGACACGGCAAAACCCTGCATCTTTAAGCAGCGGCAGCGCCGACGGAGTATGTACCGTCATCTGGGTTGAAGCGTGGAGCGGCAGCTCAGGTATTAGCCTGTGCAGCACCGCCGCAAGACCCGTATCGGCGATTATAATACCGTCAATCCCGTAATTATACGCCCTTTGAGCCAGCCTGAAGGCACTTTCAAGCTCCGTATCCTTTATAAGGATATTAAGGGTAAGGTACACCTTTACCCCTCTTATATGGCAGTATTCCACCGCCGCTTTAAGCTCCGCATTATCAAAATTCGCGGCGTTTCTGCGTGCAGAAAATTCCTTCGCGCCAAGATAAACCGCATCCGCCCCGCTCCGAACGGCGGCGGTCAGCATTTCGGCATTGCCGGCAGGCGAGAGTATCTCGGGAGATATCATTTATCCTCAAACCTTATTTTCTGCTGTCCCGCGAAGGTCTTTTTCTCAAGCTCTTTTTTAAGCCTCGCCGTTTCTGCCTTCGCCTTGTGAAGCTCGTCCGATGCCTCAAGCGCGGCGATCACCGCGACCATAGTGGTCGATATTGTGGGATTCCGCTTTGTTATCCTGCGGAGCCTCTCCTCAAGCTCGTCGCCGAGCTGCTCCAGATACTCTGCGCTTTCGTCGCTTTTTACGGTGTAGTTTATTCCTCCTACCGTTAGCTTGATCTGATTTGCCATAAAACTTCCTCCCCTGACTTTATCATACTATTATAATAAACCATTTTTACCGAAATTAAAAGTATTTTTTCCGCCGGTGTTTACTTTATAAGTAAATGTTGTTATAATAATTAGCGAATCGGAGGAATGTCAGATGAAATATCTTGTTTTACTTTGCGACGGTATGGCCGACACGCCGAATGCCGCCCTTTCGGGCAAAACGCCCATGGAGTGTGCCGACAAGCCGTTTATGGATAAGCTCGCCGCCGTTTCGGAGGCGGGAATGTGCCGCACGGTGGCAAAGGGCTTAAAGCCGGGCAGCGATGTCGCCAACCTTTCGGTTATGGGCTACGACCCGGCGGTATGCTATACAGGCCGCTCGCCGCTTGAGGCGGCGTCGATAGGCGTGGACCTGAAGCCGACCGACGTGGCGCTGCGCTGCAATATCGTCACTCTGTCGGACAGCGAGCCGTACGAGAGCAAGACCATGGTGGACTACTGCTCGGGCGATATCTCGACCGAGGAAGCCCGCCTTATAATAGAAACGGTCGAGAAGGAGCTCGGCAGCGATATTTATAAATTTTACAGCGGTGTAAGCTACCGCCACTGCCTTGTGGTGAAAAACGGCACGACCGACCTCGGAAATATGACCCCGCCGCACGATATAAGCGGAAAGGTAATAGGCAAGTATTTGAGCCGCTCCGAAAACGCCGCGGAGCTTATCGGGCTTATGAAAAAAAGCTATGAAATTCTAAAAGACCATCCGGTCAATATAGCAAGACGCGAAAAGGGTCTTCACGAGGCTAACTCCATATGGCTCTGGGGCGAGGGCAGAAAGCCGGCGCTTGAGAATTTCAAGGAGAAGAACGGGGTTTCCGGCTGTGTGGTAAGCGCGGTTGACCTGCTTAAGGGAATAGGCATATGCGCCGGAATGGACACGCCCGAGGTAGAGGGCGCCACCGGCTATCTTGACACTAATTTTGAAGGCAAGGCACAAGCCGGTATAGACGCATTTAAAAACGGCACCGACCTTGTGTACCTGCATTTTGAAGCGCCGGACGAATGCGGTCACCGCGGCGAGCCGGAGAACAAGGTCAGGGCTGTTGAATATATAGACCGCCGCGCGCTAAAACCCATGCTCGAATATCTTGAAGGAAGCGGAGACGATTTCCGCATACTGATAATGCCCGACCATCCGACTCCGCTCGACACTATGACCCATTCTGCTGAGCCGGTGCCTTATATTATTTATGACAGCCGGGTAAAGAAAAGCGGCATTTCCTCCTTTACCGAGAAGAACGCCGCCGCTGCCGGAATTTTTGTCGAACACGGACCGGATATAATGAAAAAGCTGCTTGAAAAGTAGAATATATGAAAACCCCTTACGGAAAAAAGTTTCCGTAAGGGGAATTTTTTTGCCTGTTCCCGCCGCCTGAGCCGCAAAACAAAAGGGTCCGGAGCAGCTTTAGTCATTCCGGCAATAGGGAAATAGAAAAACATTTCTGCATTTTAAGTGATTAGATTTGAACTCATGCAAATAAAAATTAAATTTGTTTTAAAAACTTTTCGGCGTTAGCCACTCTTTCGTTTATTTTTTCTTTAGTGGTATTCCAGGAGCCATCCAAGTCACCTTCTATAAACATAAGACAATGCTTATTACTTGGATTGTCCATACAATCAAAAAAATCATCTCGTGTTTTAAGCAGCTCTGTCATATGTTCCTTTGCCCTTTTAGTATTTCCTGCCTTTATATTCTGCGAAATCAGTCCCGGCAAAAGAGAAGTTTTTTGAAATATCTGGCGATGTGGAAGATAATCTCCGCCCGACAAAAACGCATTTATAAGTCTAAGCATATACTCATCGAGTTCGAGACTAATTCTATCTGCATCGTCTTTGCCTTCAGCACGAACAATTCTTCCTGCAAGTCTTATACATCTGGAAGTAAAACGCGCCATCTGAGCAAAACTTTTTTTGATTTTTTCAAGTGCAATATCATTTTTGCCGTCAGCAAATGCTATTTCTGCTTCCCAGTAATCCCTGAAGCCAAAAACATACGGCAGATTTTGCAGATAACTTTCCGCTTTTTTTTCGTCACCACATAAATCGTATGCCCTTGACATCAAATAATGAGTTTTATAAATACGGTCTGCAACAGTTTCATACCTGAAAATACTATTTGCATATCGCTCACATTCTTCTAAAAATTCAGTTTTTGATATGCTGACTTTACCTTTTGCAAACAACTCAATATATGTTTCCAAAGCAACAACAGCAATATCAGAAACATCTGGATGTCTATTAAAGAATTCAGAAGTAAGAATGTATAGCTCCTCTGCGTAATTCAGGTCACTTATAAAGTTAATACCGCCGAACTTTTGGCGTAGTTCCGTTACTTCTTTTTCGAATTCCAGGTCAGTATACCCTAAAAGATTATCAGTAGATATTTCAAGAACTCGGGCTAACGGAATGAGTTGTGAAATATCCGGCATACCTGAATCTGTTTCCCATTTTGAAATCGCCTGTGTTGAAACACCTATAAGTTCGGCTAATTCGCTCTGTGTCAAATTTTTCTCTTTTCTGTAAAGTTTAATAGTCTGCCCTATCGTCATAAAATCACCTCGCTGAATATTCCGGTACCGTGACTATATAATAGCAGATTATTTAAACAGTGTACACCTATATATTAGAAACAAAAAATCAACGGAGCGTGGAAAAACAAAAAACACCATTGCTGTCCAAACCTTAGGGATTCAGATTTCAATGGTGTTTTCATCTGCCCTATCTTGACAATTCAGATGCCGCTTCGACGCGGGCAGCTTGTATAGACAAAACAAAAGAGCCCGGAGCGCGAATTGGCTCCAAGCCCTGCCTGTCAATATGTAGCAAAAAAGATGCCGGCATCAATTTCTGATGGAGACTTGAACCCACACATTGGACAGACATTACAGAAGCGAACATCGATAAATTCCGTATTCCGCCGAACCTTCTGGGTGTTTACAAGTTAGACAAAGGGGGTTCAGACCTCAATGGTATTTTCAATCCATTTATTATCACTCTTATTTTTTAATTCGTTTCTGTATATCTTCGACTGACGGAAGCTGTTTTTCCAAATCCTCCGGCAGACTGCTTGTGATCTTGTATTCACTGACCCCTATAGGCTTGCTCATGTCCTTCAGAGCATATTCGGCAACAAGATCGTTTTTACTCTTGCACAAAAGCAAACCAATTGAAGGATTATCCGTTTCCTTTTTCAGTATTCCGTCAACGGCAGAAAGATAGAAATTAAGTTGTCCTGCGTATTCAGGCTTGAATTCACCTGTTTTCAACTCGATTACAACATAACAACGCAGATTCAGATTATAAAACAAGAGGTCAATATAAAAATCATCTCCGCCGACATTGATGTGATACTGATTGCCGAGAAAAGCAAAACCCGTTCCAAGTTCCAAAAGCAATTTGGTGATATCCTGTACAAGAGCCTGTTCAATATCCCGTTCCACCATATCTTCCCTAAATGGAATAAAGTCAAACACATACGGATCTTTCATAGTTTGTACCGCCAATTCGCTTTGCGGCGAGGCAAGTCGGTTTTCAAAGTTAGATATTTTATCCGCGATAACCTGCCGTTCATACAGACCGCTTTCGATCTGATGAACAAGAACATTTCTTGACCAACCGTGATTTGCCGTTTGCTCCGCGTACCATAATGCAACTTTTGTATCTTTTACCTTATCCATAAGAGCAATATTATGATACCATGTAATTTGTGCAAGCGTCGCTTGCACAATTTCTTCGTCAGGGTAAAGTTCGGCAAACTTCGCCATATACTTTAGATTTCTTACGGAGTATCCTGTTGCACTCGGAAATGAAAGTTTAATATCTGCCGCAAGGTTATCTATAAATTTGTTTCCCCACGATTTATGTTCGTTGATCACCCGCCCAATATTGTAATAAAGCATAATTAACTCACGGTTCACACTGACTGCCGCTTTATATTGAGCAACTTTTATCTCATCACGAATACTTTTAACAATTTCAAGATATTCGTTGCTGTTCATCAACACTTACGATTTCCTCCCATTTAAGCACAAAATACTTTTTATAGTTTACCATATACTGTTGAATTTTACAAGTAAGACCTAAAATGATTTTACCATCATTTTGTAGAAATGATTTTACCATCATTTTCACTCTTTGAACAGTCCATTTTTTATACAACTTCCATGTATATCGCTCATAACATAAATCATTCTCTTATCTCTCCATTCCTTATAGTGTAGCTTCGATTTTTGTGCCGTCCTTAAAGTAGATGTGTATGGTATCGGCGGACATCACCTTTATACATTCTATAAGCTGTCTTACCGCAAGATCATTGTATTCAACGGGATGGTTTTTAAGTCCGCTTATAACCGTTGCTATTTCTCCGATAGAATCGGAGGCGGTTTCAAGCTTGGATTTTGTCTTATCGACAGCTTCGAGCTCATCCATTATAGCATACATTTCATTGTGAAGACAACGGAATTGTTCGTCGAAAGCACCGTTTTGCGCGGCTTCGCTGTCAATATTCATCAACCGGTCTATACAAGCCTCTATTTCTTTTAAACGCTCCTGCTTGGCAAGGATACTGCTCATATCCTGACTGCTTTGATACAGCTCTATATGTCGGCAGATACGCTGGGCATCCGAGTTTTCCGTCTGCGCCTTTTTCGTAATTGCTTCGGCAATCGCGTTTTGCAGTACCGATTCTTCAATAGAGGGTGAATCCTTGCAGTATTTCGTACCGTAGTCAAGGCGGCTGATACACCGCCACACGATTTTTTTCTTGCCGTTTTTAGACCAAGTACAGCGGCGGTAGGGTGTTCCGCAGTTTCCGCAGTAGAGAATTTCGGAGAGCGCATATTTGCTTGAATATTTCCCAAGCTCGGTTTTAGTGCCGGTTTGTTTAACCTTGCGCTTGCTGTTGCGCCGAGAGACTTCCTCCTGCACACGGTCGAATACTGCTCTCTCAATGATGGCGGGATGGTTATTCTCAACATAGTACATCGGCAGTTCGCCGTTGTTCTTTTTCAACTTCTTGCTGATGCAGTCGGCTGTATAGGTCTTTTGAAGCAATGCATCGCCCTTATATTTTTCATTTGTCAGTATGGAGAGAACTCTCGGCGAAGACCACTCAGAACTTCCTCTCGCTGTAGGTATTCCGTCAGCCGTCAAGCCCTTGGCTATATCAAGAAGGCTTTTTCCTGCAAGGTATTCGGCGAAGATTCTTCGGACGGTAACCGCCTGCTCGGGATCAATTTCGGGCTTTCCGTCAGCACCTTTTCGGTAGCCAAGGAAGGATTTGTAGCAGAACGGCACATTTCCGTTTTTAAGACTCTGCCGCTTGCCGATTTTAACATTCATACTGATGGATTCGCTTTCAGCCTGTGACAATCCGCTGAACAGAGTAATCAGCAGTTCGCTGGATACTTGGAGCGTATTGATGCCCTCCTTTTCAAAAATGATGGGGATTCCTCGTTCCTTGAGTTCTCTGACATACAGGAGGCAGTCGAGATTATTTCGTGAGAATCGGGATACCGATTTGGTGATTATAAGGTCGATTTTTCCCTTTCGGCAGTCCTCGATCATACGCATAAAATCGGGGCGCTTTTTGGCGATGGTGCCTGTGATTCCCTCGTCGGCGTATATGCCCGCCATCTGCCAATTGGGTTTCATCATAATCATATCGGTATACATTTCCTTTTGTGTTTCAAAGCTGTGTTCCTGCTGTTCCTTATCGGTGGAAACACGGCAGTAGGCAGCCACACGCTTTGGACGTATATCAATACGGTTTTCACCTGAAAATTCGGGTTTCGGCGGTATTATCCTGACCGTTTTGGTCGAGGTCGGTGCTTGAGTTGTCATAGCTTTGCGGCTCCTTTCCGATAATAGTATTATTTTTAAGCTTCAGACTGACCGCTTTGTTGCTATTTAAAATTACAGTAGCCACGGTGCGGTCGAACAGTTCGGGTGAGTATGACGAAAGCGGACTTGATTGCTCAAAGTCCGCTTTCAGTCTATCTGTAATGTGCCTGACACTTTTGTAATCATCATACTTTTTCGACGCGCATTGCAAAATCAAGTCTTGTAATTCGGATTTATTAAAATCAAGAGCTTCAAGCTTTCGCTCTATCTCATTTTCCATTTTTGTAATTTCAAGTGCAGGCTCGGCAGAAATCTCCGACTCGGTATGTTCTGCCAGGGCAGGATCGGCAATCAGACGGTTAAAGATTGACGTGATTTCCTTTTCAAGCTCTGATATTGTCATCGGTATACCGATTTTACAACTTTCTCTTTGGCAATGCCATTTTTCACGATACTTTTGCGTGCTGTCGGTTCTGTGGAAGAGACTCCCACCGCATTCTCCGCATATAACCTTGCAGATAAGCCGCTTGTTTTCGGCGGTTACCGTTGATACCGTATAGTTGCGGCGGCTATTCTTTTCGGAATTGGCCTTGCGGAAGGTATTTTCATCGATAATTGACGGATAAGTTTGATCGCCGACATAACGGCTGTCCTCAATCATACGCTTGATGCGGCTTTTGTTCCAACCGTATTCGCCGGGAAGAAACTCCACTCGGCGTCCTGTAAGGGATTCGGCGATTTCTTTGAGATTAGCTCCGGAAAGATATTGATTGAAAATATGTTTTACGGTTTCCGCTTCCGCACGGCAGATAATAATCTGCCCGTTTTGCATTTCATAACCGTATGGGAATCGTCTGTTTTTCATTTTCGTCTGCACCTCCTTTGAGCAGAAATCATTTCTGTAATCGGCAAACCGCCGATTAATTTAAAGCATAGGCTTGTTTCCGTCGGTACGGTAATTTCCTCAACCATACTTCCGAATAACTCCTCATCAAATTCTGTTATGGGATTTTCTATATGAGTAAGTATGTTGTTTAGTCTGCGAAGTCCCGACAGAACGCTGTCCTCATCCTGTTCCTTTAGTAACTGCCGCCTTTCATTCCGCAATGCGTTGACGCGGCTGTTGATGGCGCTGCTCTGCTCGGCGTATTCAGCAGGGCGCAGAATTCCTTTGGTATTAAGCCTTGCAAGAACAAGATTTTTATTGCTAAGCTCGGCAACCGCTTTGTCAATTTCTTTGATTCTCGCCTCCGTACCGCCTGCTTTCATCTGCAGGCGTTCGGTCTGTGCGATTGCGGTAGGCAGTATTTCCGAACGGCAGTTTCTGAGCTTATTCACCATTGAAATGAACGCATCATATATATCCTTTTCGGGAATTCTGCGCGAATCGCATTTCTCCGAATCATAATTACGCGTTTTGCAACCCCAATACTGTTTACCGTTTACGCTTAAAGGCGTGTAGGCTGCTCCGCATTTGCACCGTATTTTCTGTGTCAGCGGTCTGGATATGATGTTAGAGCGTTCTTCTATGCTGCTTTTTTTGATCAGCATCTGTGCGGCTTCATAGTCAGCTTTGGAAATGATCGGAGAATTCATATTCTCAACATAATACTGTGCCTTTTCGCCGCGGTTTACTTTTCTGGTAAACGGAAACGTTTCTGAGGTGCATTCCTTTTGAAATAGCGCGTCACCTATGTATCGTTCGTTAGTGAGAATGTATCCCACCGTATTGATATGCCAAGTTGTGAATCCAAAGCGTTTTGGAGCATTCATCTCATTGAGCATATCCGCGATTGCTTTCTTGCCCATTCCGGAGAGGAAGCTTTTGAATATAAGGCGGACGATTTCTGCCTCGCTCTCAACAATACGGAACTCGCCGTCTTTCAGCTCATATCCGTATGGTGTAGAGCTTGACAGGTAGGTTCCGGATTTCATTCGGCGTTCTGCGCTCCATCTCATATTTTTGGATATGGATATGGATTCTTCCTGTGCCTGCGCTCCCGACAGAGCAAGAAGCAGTTCGCTTGACATATATGCCGTATCTATGTTTTCTTTCTCAAACAGGATGCTGACTCCGTATTCTTTCAGGAGTCTTGCATACATCAGCGCGTCTGCGGTATTTCTTGCAAATCGGCTGACGGATTTTGTGAGTACTCGGTCAATCCTGCCTTTTTTACAGTCCGACACAAGACGGTTGAAGTCGTCACGCTTGGCGGTCTTTGTGCCTGTAATGCCTTCGTCTGCATAAATGTCCGCAAGCTCCATATGCTCGTTCTCGCTGATGAATTTGGTGTAATACTGCACCTGCGCGGCGAAGGAGTGAAGCTGATCGCTTGAATCGCTTGATACACGGCAGTATGCGGCAACACGCATGGTCGGCTTTGCCTGAACACTCGGAGCTATTGTTACTACTGAGTTTTCCATGTTTTTCTCCTTTCCGCAGGTGTTACCTGCTGTTGTCGCCTTTTTTCGGCGCAACACTATAATATCTTGTCGGTACGAATATATCCAGTGAGAAGGCGAAGAGTTATCAATTTAGACACAAAAAAGTTTTATCCAATAGGAGGGATGTTCCGTAATCCTCCGCGGCTATTTGTACAATGCCGTCTAAGGCTTTTTCATCGAGATATCCCATCTCTCCTAACAAACGAAGCAGGCAGACCTCATAATAAAAAGCGCTGTCAGCTTTTTCTTTTTCTGCGGTAATCATTTAAGAAGTTCCTCCATTACTTTTATTCCGAGACTGGTTATAACGGCATAATCAACCTTTCCCATTGTGTCCTTAGCGGATAATCTTTTTTAGTTTTTGATATTCGAGACTTTCGGCTTTGTTCGGCATTGCTTTTTTTGTATAATTCTTCGTTTGCTTCTATAAAAATTACCGTATCATCCAAAGACGATTTTTTGTCTCCCACCTGAACAAACCTTCTGTCTGCGTTTTCAGGCTGTTTCTTAAATTCAAAAAACTCATTTGCCTTCATATATATCCATTCCGGATTTTCTCCGTTACAATTTTTATCTTTCCATACTAAAAATATAGACTTCATATTCATAATCTCCTTGATTTTTTGTGTTTGTTAAAAATTCAAGAAAGTTATGGATATTCGGCTATAAAGCAAAGCCAAAAAGATATAAAACTGTATATAATGTCTACTGAATAAAAGAAAACTCAAAAAATCCGAAATATAAAAAGTGCTGTTTCAAAAAGTCAGGCAAA
>CALWDJ010000032.1 GCA_944376655.1 uncultured Clostridia bacterium | reverse complement strand
ACGGAGAAAAATCAGTAGTTATAAAAGTCTTTTAAGCCTTTATTTCAGCGGCTTTTCAGACTTTTACAATCGACTATAATAAGATTATTTTAAAGGAGAAAATCGTATGGGACTTATTAAGGCAATTACGGGTGCCGCGGGCGGCGTGCTGGCTGACCAGTGGAAGGAATTTTTCTACTGCGAGGCTATTGACAAGGAAATTCTGGCCGTAAAGGGCGAAAAAAGAACAGGAGGACGTTCGTCTAATACCAAAGGCTCGGACAATATTATTTCAAACGGTTCGGGCATAGCGGTTGCCGACGGACAGTGTATGATAATTGTCGAGCAGGGCAAGGTTGTTGAGGTCTGTGCCGAGCCCGGTGAGTTTACATACGATTCGTCCACCGAGCCGAGCATATTCGCCGGAAATCTGGGCGACAGCGTTATAAACACCTTCAAAACGATAGGAAAGCGTTTTACATACGGCGGAGATACCGGAAAGGATCAGCGCGTTTACTATTTCAACACAAAGGAAATAGCCGATAACAAGTTCGGAACCGCCAATCCGATACCCTTCAGGGTCACGGTGGACGAGAATCTCGGCATGAAGATGTCGGTTGACCTGCGCTGCCACGGCGTGTATTCCTACAAGATAGTAGACCCGCTGCTTTTCTATACCAATGTGTGCGGCAATTTCTCTTACGAATATAACCGCTCGGAAATCGACTCAATGCTGAAAAGCGAGCTGATGAACGCGCTTCAGCCGGCGCTCGCGAAAATCGCCGCGCAGAAGATAATGTATTATGAAATACCCGCCCATACCACCGAAATAGTTGACGCTCTTAAGGAAGAGCTTTCTGACAGCTGGGGCGAAAAGAGAGGAATAGAGGTTTTCTCACTTGCCCTCAATTCGGTTTCGATACCCGACAATCAGCGTGAGAAGATAACCCAGTGGGAAGAAAACGCCATGCTCACAAACACGAATGTGGCGGCGGCCCATCTTGTGGGCGGTCAGGTAAGCGCGATGAACAAGGCGGCGGAGAACGATGCGGGCGCTATGACCGGCTTTATGGGGCTCGGAATGGCGTCGAACGCCGGAGGCGTGAACGCAAGAGACCTTTATGCTATGAATAATCAGCAGAAGCCGCAGGCAGCGGGGGCGGATACGTGGAAATGCTCCTGCGGAGCCGAGGTTACCGGAAAATTCTGCAGCAACTGCGGAGCGAAAAAGCCGGAACCGGAGCCTAAGGCAGGCTGGAAATGCAAATGCGGGGCGACTGCCACAGGCAATTTCTGTCCCGAATGCGGAGCGCCGAAACCCGCCGAGGAAGGCTGGGTCTGCTCCTGCGGACAGATAAACAAGGGAAAATTCTGCGGCAACTGCGGAGCGAAAAAGCCGGCGGGCGCGCCGCTTTACCGCTGCGACAAGTGCGGCTGGGAACCTGAAGATCCAACTCATCCGCCTAAATTCTGCCCTGAGTGCGGCGATATATTTGATGAGGACGACAAGCAGTAACATATTTTTTCATGGTTCAAGCCTTAGTCAGTCAATAACCGTTTTGCAGCTTAAAAATACGTAATAAGGGGAGATAAACGCTATGGAAGTTCTGCAGGAATATAAATGTCCGTGCTGCGGCGGCGCCATTGAATTCAACAGCGGAATTCAGAAGATGAAATGTCCGTACTGCGAAACAGAATTTGATGTAGACACACTGCGAAAATACGATGAAGAGCTTAAAAGCGATACCGGAGACCGTATGGAATGGGATACTCCGGCAGGCGGCGAATGGCAGGAGGGCGAGTCGGACGGGCTGCGTCATTATATCTGCAATTCCTGCGGCGGTGAGATAATATGCGACGCCACGACCGCGGCGACCTCCTGCCCGTACTGTTCAAATCCGGTAGTGATGAAGGAACAGCTCGCGGGCGAGCTGAGACCTGATTGTATCATACCCTTCAAGCTGGACAAAAACGCCGCGAAAGAGGGGCTCAGAAAGCATCTCAAGGGAAAGCGGCTGCTTCCGAAAATTTTCAAGGACGAGAATCATATTGATGAGGTAAAAGGCATATATGTGCCGTTCTGGCTGTTCGGAGCCGACGCCGACGCCGACATACGCTATCGCGCCACGCGGGTGAGAAGCTGGAGCGACAGCAATTACGACTATACCGAAACCAGCTTTTATTCGGTTCACCGGAGCGGAAAAATCTCGTTTGAGCGCGTTCCGGTAGACGGTTCGTCCAAAATGCCCGATGATCTTATGGAGTCGCTTGAGCCTTACGATTTTTCGGACGCGGTGGATTTCGCTACGGCTTATCTCGCGGGATATTTTGCCGATAAATACGATGTCGACTCGGAAAAGAGCATACCGCGCGCCAATGAGCGCATAAAACGCTCGACTGAGGACGCTTTCGCTGATACCGTTAAGGGTTATACGACGGTTACGCCTGAGACGAGCAATATCAGACTTTCGGGCGGCAGCACAAAGTACGCGCTTTATCCGGTATGGCTGCTTAACACGAGCTGGAACGGCAGGAAATACACCTTCGCTATGAACGGGCAGACCGGAAAGTTCGTGGGCGATCTGCCGGTGGACAAGAAGGCGGCGTTCTGCTGGGGCGCCGGTATGACCGCCGTGTTCTCCGCCGCGGTGTACGGCGTTGTATGGCTGCTCAGACTGTTCGGTGTTATTTGAGGAGGAGCGGCGATATGAAAAGAAAACTGTTTATTGTAGTTTTTGCTGTAATACTTTGCATATGTTCCGGAATACTTACGCCGCCGTTTTCCGCTGAGACAGCATACGGTCGGGTGGTTGACGGGGCAGACCTGCTTGACGGGAGTGAGGAAGCAAGTCTCTGTGAGCGGCTTGATGACATAAGCGAAAAATATCAGCTTGATGTTGTAGTGGTGACTGAATACAGTCTTGGAGGTGAAAGCCCACAGGATTATGCCGATGATTTTTTTGATTACAACGGTTACGGTCAGGGCAGTGAACGCAGCGGAGTCCTGCTGCTTCACAGTCCCGAGAACCGGGACTGGTGGATATCAGCGAGAGGATACGGCATTACGGTATTTACCGACGCCGGCATAGAATACATAGGCGAGCAGATCACGCCTTTCCTGGCGGACGGTGATAATTACGGCGCTTACATCGAGTTTGCCGATCAGTGCGATAAATTCTTAAGACGCGCGGAAACTGAAAGCCCGTATGACGCAGACTCGCTTCCGGAAAAGCCGCTCGGACTGACGGCAATAGCCGCTTCGCTGCTTGTAGGCCTTATTCTTGCCATGCTTGTAATCGGAATAATGGTAAGCAAGCTAAAATCGGTGCGCACGGAAACCGACGCGGACAATTATATAAAAGCCGGCAGTATGAGGGTTACCGGCAGCAGCGATATGTTTTTGTACCGCAGCGTCAGCCGCAGGGCAAGGCCCAAAAACAGTTCGGGCGGCAGCAGCACGCACAGAAGCTCTTCGGGTGCCCGTCATTCGGGCGGCGGCGGAAAATACTGATGAATTGAATTTAAGCTTTATGCAGTGCGCCCGGGCGGCGTACCGAAAAAAATATCCGGCAGTCAGATAAGAACCTGACTGCCGGTGAGAGTGTCGAAAAAGTCGACACTCTCTTGGACGGGAATGCCGTTCGCTCGAAAATCAAAGATTTTCGGACTGCACTCTATCCCCGCCAATACCACCCCTGTACCCTTGAAAAGCCGCTTGACAAGCGGCTTTTCGCTTACAAGGAGTTTTTCCGACGCACCTGTCGCCGGAAAAACAAAATGCGGCTTTCCGCCGCAGAAAAATAAAATTTGAGGTTTATCGACAGACTGTCCGGCATTCAGATAAGAACCTGACTGCCGGTTTTTTGCGCTTTTTTATTTCAGTATATAAAGTCTGCTGAATTCCTCCGCCTCGGTTGGCTTGTCGAAAAAATATCCCTGCCCGTAATCGCAGGAGAGCGCCGCCATATTGTCGCGGTCCTCCTCTGTCTCTATTCCCTCGGCAACGGTGGTGATACCGAGCTTTTTGGCAAACGATATAATCTGTTTGAGTATGATTTTCCTGCGCTCTTCGTCAACGCCGGCAACCCTGCGCATAAATCCCCTGTCGAGCTTCAGCTCATCAATTTTAAGGGAGTAAAGCATATTAAGCGACGAATATCCGCTGCCGAAATCGTCCATCGATATTCTGAAGCCTATTTTCCGCAGCGTGTTTATCTGATGGTTTATCTGCTCGGTATCGCTTGTTGCTATATCCTCAAGTATCTCGAGAGTGATAAGCGAAGGCGAGATATTATATTTCCTGACAATCTTTTCTATTTCTTCCGGATAATTGCCGTTCGCGAACAGGCGCTTTGACTGGTTTACCGATATAGGTAAGGGCGTTATTCCGGCGTCTGTCCATTTGCGCAGCTGAATGCATACCTGTTCCACCATATACATATCGAGCTTGACCGAAAAGCCGTTGGACTCGAACAGCGGTATAAACTCGCCGGGGTACCTGTACGAGCCGTCAGGCAGCCGCCACCTCACAAGAGCCTCCGCGCCTGTTATTTTTCCTGTTTTAAGGTCCCTTTTCGACTGGAGGAACAGCCTGAACTCGTTTTTCTGGAGCGCCAGCTGCATATGGCTTTCTATATCGCTCTTTTTACGCACCATTTCGTGAAGCGAATAATCGTAAAAGGCGATATCGGTCTGAAGATTGTGCTTTATGCTCTGGAGAGCGACAAGCGCCTGCTCTCTCGTGCCGCGTATGCTGAGCCCCGAATACATAGAGACTTCATAGCTGTATACAGCGTGCTGGGTCACTTCCCGTACATCGTGTATCACCGAGGATATGCGTTCGCTTAAAACCGCTTCATCGGTATCAAGCAGGAATATATAGAACAGATCCGCGGAGTCACGGCAGAAGAACTCGTCCGGCTTAAGACTCTGCTCTATTTTGGTCTTTATGAACCGTAAAACCCTGTCGCCGTCCGCTGTCCCGAAAATATCGTTTATACATTTGAAGTTATGGATATTAAGCGCCGCGATACAGTAATCCTTCTGCTTTTTTGTGATTTCCTCTGTTTTCTGGTCAAAGCGCAGCGTATTGTCCGCTCCGGTCACACCGTCGTAATAGGCGAAGCGGATAAGCAGCGCCGAGTTTTTGCGGAACCTGTAATATCCGTAATACAGCAGCGCGAACATCGCCAGAAGAACAAAGAACAGAAATACCCCGAGGATAACCACCGACCGGCTGAAAGAAAGCGCCTGTCCCCACATACTGTTCGCGCAGAAAAGGTACCAGCCGTTGAGATCTATCGGAGCAAGGTAAAAATGACATTTCTTTCCCTTGTATTCAAATTCCCCGTACATGCTTTCACGGTTCGCGATAGCAGCGCGCGCTTTTTCCTGTGTCTTCTCAGAAAGGTAAGGTCCCTCGAAAATAGACGAAATATCTTCCTTTACTATCGTATGCTCAGAGCGTACAAGAAAATTTCCGCCGGAGTCAAGCAGATGAATATATCCCTGACCGTCAAGCACGGTGTTTCCGTTTACTATATCCTCGAAAATTTCAAGCGTGTCGCTCGCGGCAAGCGCGCCTATAATCTCTCCGCTTCTGTATACCGGTACGCTGTATATGAATAATTTGCCGTCAAATATCTCACTGTCGAACATTTTTGATACGGCGTCTTCGCCTTTAAATGATTTTTCTATCGCAGTCCTTGCGTATTCATCACAGTCGTCAAGAGTGATTTTCCATTTTGTCCCGTATTCAATCGAGTTTATAAGCCCGCTGCCGTCAACCGACAGGTAAGCCATGCTGACAAAGGAATTGGTTTTATTGGTGGCGGAAATGTTTTTTTCGATAAGCTCCATAGAAGCCGTAATATCATTGACTTCAAAGGCTTTGGCGAGAGAGGTAAGGAACTGTATATTCTTGTCTATCTGCTTTAAAATCCTGCTCTCGTATTCCTCGGTTTCGGTTTTCATCTGTATATGATCAGAATCATGTGCCTGCCGGACGACATATGAAAACGCTGTCAGCACAAGCGCGGACACTGCAATGCTTACGGAAATGATAAGAACCGCGATCCTAAAAAGCTGTTTTTTTATCTTTTTTTCGTCCATCACGCGCCCCCTGATGATTACCCGCGTTTGCCGCGCCATATGTGCCGCGCGGTACGGCTTGTTTTTTTGAAGAAACCTTCTGTTCTGTATCCTGTAATGCTGAATATTATAATATTATCAATAAATTATAACATGCATCAAAATTTTTGGCAAGCAGAGTTTTCGCGTCGCGGCTTTTGCTTCTTAAAATAATTCGACCGCGTGCAAACGCGGTCGTCAGTCTGTAAAGAACTATAATTTAAACTTTTTTTGCAAAAAGCCGTATTTTAACCCATATTGTCCCAGCTTCTTATACGCTGCTTCATTTCGTCAATTCCGAGAACTCCGTAGGCAAAGCCTTTTTTTACAAGCTCTGCCGGCAAAAACTCATCGTACTTCTCAAAAAGCGGAACCTCACCCTTGTATACAAGCTCCATAGGGTCAAGCGGTTCCTTTTCGGCTTCCTTGAGCACCCTGAAAAACTCCTGCTCCGACGCCTTCATTTTAAACTGTATAAAATAAGGTCTTGCCGGGTCAAGAGCCGAAAGTCCGAGCCTTTTGCCGCAGACGAGCTTTAAAAAGCGCTCCATGGCGAGAAAAGCGTAGGTTCCGAGCCACGGGAAAAGGCACCACATATCGCCGCCTAAGTTTATAAGCGGCTTTTCGGTAAGTCCCGAAAGCCTTGCGGCGCTTCTTGCCTCACTTAGCCTTGCCGCGGCGTTTTTCATAAGGTAAGGATAGGTTTTGTCCTCGCTGAGCGCCTTGAGCATGCGCTCAAGCACCTTTGTATTTATGTCGCCCGGGCACTGTCCGAAATACGCCGGAACCTTGCCGCGCACCTGCTCGCAGTAGACAAGCCTGCGCTTATGGTCGATTTCCTCGACTATCCATACATGCCCCGCTATCGCGATTTTTTCACCCACGGGCGGCGGCATCACTATGGTGCCAAGCTCCTCGGATTTACAGCGCACTGTATATTCCTCGTTTTCCTTGAAAACGGCGTAGAACTTAAAGGAATTGGTCTGACGCTCACCCGCGAGACCTACTATCAGCCCGCCTTCCTCGGTGCGCTCGATATGGTCTGTCTCAAGCAGATGGCGCAGAAGCAGACGGTAATCGTCCTTTGATATATTTTTGAAATAGTTGAGCGACAGCACCCTTGAGGCGAGCGCCGCGGGTGTCAGCTCGCCCGAGGAGGCAAGAGTGCTCATGGTCTGGTGATATAAAAGACTGTACGGCAGCCGGTCAAGCCTCGGCGGCTCTACAAAGCGTTCCTCGGCGTAAAGCTGCACGAGCGCTATACCCTGAAGCAGCTCCCACGGTACGGTCTCAGGCAGCATCGCCCGCGCTTCGGGCTGCTCCTCACGCATTACAAACCACATTTCGGGCGGCAGTCCGCGCCTGCCTGTTCTGCCCATGCGCTGCAAAAATGAGGAGACGGTGAAAGGGGCGTTTACCTGAAACGCGCGCTCAAGCCTGCCTATGTCTATACCCAGCTCAAGCGTGGCGGTGGTGACGGTGGTCATACACTGCTCATCGTCCTTCATTACTTCCTCAGCGGTTTCCCTGAACGACGCCGACAGATTGCCGTGATGTATCAGAAAGCGGTCGGGCTCGTGGCGTGCCTCGCAGTAGCCGCGCAGCGTGGTGGTGACCGCCTCGCATTCCTCCCTCGAATTTACGAAAACAAGACATTTTTTGTTCCTTGTATGCTCGAATATATAGGCAAAGCCGGGGTCGGAGTTCTCTGGGGCGGTATCGGTTTTCATATCAAGTGCCGGAAGCGCGTTTTCGTTTTCCGTCCTGCCGTCGGCCGAGGGAACGGCGCCGGGCGTGGTGAAAAAATGCTCCATAGAAAGCCGCCATTTAACACCCTTTGATTCTATTTTCGGAATATCGGTTTCCCTGCCTGTTCCGGCGGACAGAAATCTGCCGGTGGTTTCAGGGTCGCCTACCGTGGCGGAAAGCCCTATGCGCCGCGGGTTTACTCCGGCAAGGCGGGAAAGCCGCTCGATAAGGCAGAGTGTCTGTCCGCCCCTGTCGCCCCGCAGCAGGGAATGAACCTCGTCTATTACAATAAACTTAAGGTCGCCGAATAATTTCGGTATAAAGGCGTGCTTGCGTATAAGCAGCGCCTCAAGTGATTCTGGCGTTATCTGAAGTATTCCGGAGGGCTTTTTAAGCAGCTTTGCCTTGTGGGACTGCGAAACGTCGCCGTGCCAGTGCCATACGGGGATTTCCGCCTCCTCGCAAAGCTCGGTAAGGCGGGAGAACTGGTCGTTTATAAGCGCCTTGAGCGGGCCTATATATATCGCTCCCACAGACGCGGGCGGGTTCTCAGAGAAAAGCGTGAGTATCGGGAAAAACGCCGCTTCGGTTTTGCCTGACGCGGTCGAGGCGCAGAGCAGCAGGTTGCGGTCGGTCGTAAAAATGGTTTCCGCCGCCGCTATCTGCACGCCTCTGAGCGTATCCCAGCCGTTTCTGTATATATAGTCCTGTATAAACGGGGCGTACCGGTCGAATATATCCATTTACAGCCTCCAGAATGTTGTCATATCTCAAATTCAGCGTATTCCTCATCGGTGCCGCTTTCCGGCGCCGCCGAGGAAAAGCTGAACCCGTCGGATGAAAGCAGCTTTTCTATATTGGCGCCCGGGTTCTGATAAAGTATGTCAAGCAGCTCTATAAAGTCCCGTATAACCTCTCGAGGAGTGATAGAGGTATCCGCGCCAACCCTTGAAAATTCTATTTTTATAAAGGTTATAAGGTCTTCCTCTCTGATTTTCTGTTCATATTCAAAAAGCTGCGCGTGTATATCGGCGAGCTTTTCGGTAAGTACCAGCATCTCCTCGTAGGTAAGCGGCACGAGCTTTATCACAGGTGCCAGCATATCCCGCATCTCGCCCCTGCCGAATCTTCCTGCCGTGAGTCTGGAGCGCAGTGCCTCATAGCTGTAAACCCCTCTGCGCGTGTCCTCTATGCACTGCGGAGTGCCGCTCATTATTATGCCGAGGTACTGCGCCTTGCCCTGAAGCGTGTCGTTATACATCGTCAGTATTTTTTCGTAGTTGTACTGTCTTGTTATGCTGTTTGGAATTTTATATATGTTTACAAGCTCGTCTATAAGTATGATAAGTCCGCCGTAGCCGGCTTTTTTAAGAAAGACCGAAAACAGCTTTATATATTCGTACCAGTCGTCATCGGTAATTATTATGTTTACACCGAGCTGCTCTTTTGCTTCGGTTTTTGTCGTGTATTCCCCTCTGAACCATTTTACAACCCGTGCCTTTAACTCATCGTCTCCGTTTAAGTACGCTTCGTAATAAAGGGTGAGCAGCCGCGCGAAATCAAAGCCGTGCACCATTTCATTGAGCGAAGAGATAACGTCCCTGATTTTTTTCTCCGTAAGCGGCTTTAATCCGGGGTCTGAAAAGGACAGCCCGTTTTCGCTCATAGCCTCGTTCATAAGACCGTTTATCCATCGGTCGAGAATAAGGGTGAGCGCACCGCCCTCCGGGCGGGTCTTTGTGGAAAGGTTGCGGATAAGCTCCTTGTAGGTGGCGAGCCCCTGACCTCTCGTGCCCTGAAGCCGCCTTTCGGGGGAAAGGTCGGCGTCTGCCACAGCCATATTTCTGTCCATGGCGTAGCCGCGCACGGTCTGGAGCAGAAAGCTCTTGCCGCTGCCGTATTTTCCGGCGACAAACCTGAACGACGCTCCGCCCTCCTCGATTATGCCGATGTCGTGAAGAAAAGCGTCTATCTCGGTCTCTCTGCCCACTGTTATATAGGGGAGCCCTATCCTCGGCACAACGCCGCCCTTAAGCGAGTTGATTATTACCGAGGCTATCCTCTTTGGTATTTTCATATTTCAAACATTCCTTTCAGCTCGTCGGCATAGTCCTCTATCACCGACGGCATATCGCCGTCAAATTCAATTACTGTGTCCGAAAAGTAATCGAACAGTGCGTCGTTTATTCTGTCCGCCGCAACCGAAAGCATTATTCCGCTGCTTCTGGCGGCGGCTTCGGGGTCTTCGCCCTTAAGCAGGCATCTGAGAATCAGGGCGCAGGCGGCGTCAAGTCCGTATTTCTGAAAGTCCTGCTCTGCGGCTGACATGTCCGTCTGTTCAGGTGCTGCCGGGCCTTGCTCCGCGGCTTTTTCCGGCTCCTGCGTATCGCAGGCAGCGGATTTATCCGATTCCGGCGCGGGGCACCAGGGGAAAATATCATCTTCTGCCGGTTCCTCGACTATCAGCTTGTCCCTTGTCTCGTCCGCCGAGCGCCTTATTCCGCCGAGCTTTGAGATGTCTATTACAACGGCGGCGCGCTCTTTCTTTCTTTTTTCCTCAAAATGCTCCGCTACCGCGCGGCTTATGGCGTCGTCAAACAGCCCGGAGCTTTCGACAGGCTTCAGCGCCGATTTAAAGCCGTATTCGGTCCGCAGCCTGTAATCGGTGTTTTTAAGCAGAGCACCCAGCTTTCCGGCTTTGTCCTTTACAGGGCAAAAACGCTCTCTTTTCCATTTCCCGTCACGGCAGATATATTTGTTTACCTCGTTGAACGAATACACACAGTCACAGTGACGCTTTTTTTCGTAAAACACAGCCGAATAAAACATAAAATGGTCCTCGCTCACCGGCTTGGCGAACAGCCGCAGAAAAATATCTCCGCCCGGTTTTTTGCCGTAATACTCCTCGAGTATGGTGAACAGCCGACAGACCGTATCGGTCACAGCATCGGCGTTCTTCTTATAAAAGGAGGATTTTGTTATTTTATACGATGAGAAAGCCTCAAGCGCCGCAATAATTTTTTCCGGCGGCATTTCCCGGTGCTTCATAAGGCATATAAGAGCCTCGTCATTCCCGAACGCCGGAAGGCTCAGGGCGGCTTCGTGGCTTATCCCGTAGTAGGCGGCAAAGTCGCAGAGCCAGGTTTTCGAGTAGGCAAGGATTCTGCGGTCAAGCTCACCGTAGCGCTGTGAGAAATCTTTTAGCTTCAGAAAACCGTCCTCCGGGGAGGATACGCCGATAAGGTTTATAAGCTCATACATGTATATAAAAGCAAAAGGTATGGGAGCTTTTTGGATATTTTCCTGACGCAGCTTTGTCCTCCAGGAAAAATAGCCTCTGAGCTGCGAGGTGCTGAGGTCGCGGTAGGTGGGGAAATATCTCACGAACTCGTCTTTGTAATCAAAGCTGTCCGTAAAGCTTTCCATATATTTTCCCTGTATGTAAAATACTTGGTTAGCGGGCATAAATACAGAGTCTCTGCCGCTTATCAGCTTTTTCATCTCCCCGTATTCGGCAGGTGTGTAATTTTTCATTTTTGACGCGGTGAAAATAAGAGGCTCGTCCCGGTATACCTTTGAGGAAGCCAGCTTTTTGTCAGATAAAACAGATTTGATTATTTCCTCCGCCCTGCTCATTGTATCACCTCCGGAGCCTCCGAAAACCGCCTAATAAATATATTATATCAAATAACCTTCCTTACTTCAACAAAAAAGCGAACATTTGTGCGGAAGACTTTGTAAAAAATACTTGTAAGAAGCTGTCAGATGCGGATATTTGTATTGTAAAAAGGAAAAAATTATGATAATATATATTTCATGTAGAAATTTATGGGACAGGAGGGAGAAGCACGCCTGCAATGAATAAGTATAAAACCCTGATGTCGAATACATTGCTTATAAGCATCGGCACCTTCGGCTCAAAAATACTGGTCTTTTTCATGGTCAGGTTCTATACCGGCTATCTTACTCCGTCTGACTACGGCACTGCCGACCTTATAACACAGACCGCCAATCTGCTTTTCCCCATAATTTCTCTCGGAATTACGGAAGGCGTCTTCCGGTTCGCGCTTGACAACGAGCGGGGCAGGCGCAGTATTTTCACCGTGGGCTTTCTTACGATAACCGCCGGCTCACTGCTGTTTTTCGCCGCCGTTCCACTGCTTAATACAGTTAAGGAATTCAGAGGTTATATCTGGCTTATAATAATATATACGATGGCGTCCTGCTACCATTCGCTGTGCTCGCAGTTTATAAGGGCAACCGGAAATACCGCGCTTTTCGCGGTTCAGGGCATAATCAATACCTGTCTTGTCATAACGCTTAATATTCTTTTCCTCGCGGTTCTCAGCATAGGTGTTACGGGATATGTCCTGTCGGTCGTGCTTGCCGACTTTATCTGCACCGTGTTCCTTTTTATCAAGGAGCGGCTGTGGAGACAGTTTACAGGAAGGCCGAAAAAATCCGCCTTTATCAAAATGGCGAAGTACAGTATTCCGCTTATTCCCACTACTATATTCTGGTGGATAACAAGCGTTTCGGACCGTTATATGGTCAACGCGTTTATAGGAAGCGCGGAAAACGGTATATACGGCGTCTCCTACAAGATACCGACAATTCTTACCCTTGTTTCAACTATTTTTATGCAGGCGTGGCAGTTTTCCGCGGTTATCGAGTCGCACGGGGACAGGCGCGAGCATATAAAATTTTTTACGGGCGTATGGCGGTCGTTTCAGGCGGTGATGTTCCTCGCCGGAGGAGTTATAATAGCCTTCGCGAAGCCCGCTATCAGGATACTCTCGGCAAAGGAGTATTATTCCGCGTGGGAATATGTGCCGCTTCTGTCGGTTTCTATGATTTTTACGGCGTTTGTTTCCTTTACCGGCACCGTTTACGTGGTCACAAAGCAGAGCGGTATATCATTTATTACCGCAATTGCGGGAGCCGTTATAAATATTATTCTCAATTTCCTGCTTATACCGTCTCCTCTCGGCGTTCAGGGAGCGGCGATAGCGACCTTTGTAAGCTATTTTGCGGTGTTCCTTATCCGGGCGGTCAATTCAAGAAAATATATACCCTTTAAGCTGTACGGCGGATATGTCGCGGCAAATACCGTTCTTATCCTTGTCCAGACGGTGTTTATGGTGCTTGAGCTGCCTTACTGGATAGCGGTTCAGGCGGTATGCCTTGTGCTTTTGGCTGTTATAAACTTTAAGTTTATTCTCGCCTGCATTTATAAGGCGGTTTCGTTCATTAAAAAATAATTTTGCAAGGCGGCTCAAAGCCGCGGTAAATTGTTTCGGCTTTTGAAAATAACGGGCGGCTCTGCCGCCTTTATTTTTTTAAAAATCGCTTGACTTTAGTACGCTGATGTGATAAAATGCTAAAGTATTGAAAAACGGGAGTGCGCAGAATATGCATAAGCTGGATAAGGAAAGACTGCAAAGACTGTATAAAGCCGTGCTTTCTCTTGAGAACGAGGAAGAATGCGCGGCGTTTTTTGAGGACGTATGCACCATACAGGAGACCGAGGCGATTGCCCAGAGAATAGAGGTTGCCTGTCAGCTGAATAAGGGAAAAAGCTATGTTGATATAAACAAGAGCACGGGGGCGAGCACTGCGACAATATGCAGGGTCAGCCGCTGTCTCAACTACGGCAGCGGAGGCTATAAAACCGTAATAGAGCGAATGGGGGAAGAGCAGTGAGCTTTGACGAGAGTATTTTAAAGAATGACGAAAAAGCGGTATTTGAGTTAAGAAGACTTTATAAGGACAGCGGATACAGCCAGTTCAAAATGAGCAAATTTGAGGAATATGACCTTTATTCCGAAAATAAGGATTTTCTCGTGTCGGACGGGGTGATTACCTTCAACGACACAAACGGCAGACTTCTGGCGCTCAAGCCCGATGTCACGCTTTCAATTCTCAAAAATTTCAAGGACGAGCCGGGAGCGGTTCAGCGGCTTTATTACAACGAGAATGTTTACCGTATTTCCGAAACCTCGCACACATACAGGGAGATTATGCAGACCGGTCTTGAGTGCGTAGGCGATATCGGCGAAAATGAGGTCAGCGAGGTAGTGCTGCTGGCACTTGAAAGCCTTTCGCTTATAAGCAGTGATTTTGTGCTTGATTTGTCGCACGCGGGACTGGCAGAGGCACTGCTCGATGCTTGCGGTCTTGAGGGAGACCGCCGGAAAGCCGTGCTTGACGCAGTGGCGCGCAAGAATACCGGCGCGCTGCTCTCGGTGTGCAGCGAGGAGGAGGCTAAAGCCCTTTCCTGCCTTACCCGTAATTTCCGGAGCGCTGAAGAAGCGCTTGACGCCGTAAAGGCGGCGTGCGGAACCGAACAGGCGGCATCGTTGGCGGCGGAGCTTGAGAACATATACCGCAAGGCGGCGGACGCGGGATATAAGGACAGGATAAATATCGATTTTTCGATAGTCGATTCGGCGGCGTATTACAGCGGCGCGGTGTTCAAGGGCTATGTGGGCGGCGCCGAGACAAGGGTGCTGTCAGGCGGCAGATACGACAAGCTGATGCGCAAAATGGGAAGACAGTCGGGCGGAATAGGCTTCGCGGTTTATCTCGATTCGCTCGAGCGCATCGATGAAAAGGCAGGGGAGCAGGACGAATTTGTAAATATCGCTCTTCCTAAGGGAAGGCTCGGCGAAAAGGTTTACGCGATGTTTGAGGCGGCAGGCTTCGAGTGTCCCTCCATAAAAGAAAATAACCGTAAGCTGATTTTCGAGAATGAAAAGCTCGGACTGCGGTTTTTCTGGGTAAAGCCGTCGGACGTTGCTATATACGTTGAAAGAGGTGCGGCGGATATAGGTGTTGCCGGTAAGGATATTCTGCTTGAATATGAGCCGGATATTTATGAGCTGCTTGATTTAAAACTCGGCAAATGCCGTATGGCGGTGGCGGCTAAAAAGGACTTCAGCGATGACACCTCAAAAACGCTGCGTGTCGCCACTAAATTTTCAAATATAGCGAGACAGTATTACGCCGAAAAATGCCGCGATATTGATATAATACATCTAAACGGCTCCATCGAGCTGGCGCCGATACTCGGGCTGTCAGACGTTATAGTCGATATTGTGGAAACGGGAAAAACACTGCTTGAAAACAATCTTGAGCCGGTCGAGACCATAGTGCCGATAAGCGCGCGGCTTATAGCCAACAAGGCAAGCTACAAATTCAAAACCGGAAAAATCGAAAATATAAAAAATGGGCTTGGCGCCTGTCTGGAGAATGAGCAATGATAAAGATAATGAAATACGGCGATGTGCCGGCAGAGGAGATTTTCGCGCGCGGCACAGCGGCGGCAGATGTTTCGGGCATAGTCAGCGATATAATAGAAGATGTAAAAAAACGCGGCGATGAGGCGCTTTTGTACTACTGCGAGAAGTTTGACAAGGCAAAGCTCACCTCGCTCGAGGTCACGGCGGAGGAAATCGAGGAGGCTTTCTCGCTTGTGGAGCCGGAGTTTACAGAGATACTAAAAAAAGCGGCGGAAAATATACGGGAGTTCCACAAAGCGCAGGTAAGGAACAGCTTTATAATAAGCGGAGACGGATATATTACAGGTCAGAAGATAACGCCGATTGAAAAGGTGGGACTTTATGTGCCGGGCGGCACGGCGGCGTATCCCTCCACCGTGCTGATGGACAGTATACCCGCGAAGATTGCCGGCTGTAAGGAAATCTGCATAACCACGCCCCCGTCGGCAAACGGCAAGGTAAATCCGGCGATACTGGCGGCGGCGAAAATAGCCGGAGTTGACAGGATTTTCAAAACCGGCGGGGCGCAGGCGGTGGCGGCGCTGGCGTATGGCACCGAAACCGTACCGAAGGTCGAGAAGATAGTAGGCCCCGGAAACGCTTTTGTCGCCGAGGCGAAGCGTCAGGTTTTCGGTCTTGTTTCCATCGATATGATAGCGGGACCGAGTGAAATACTTGTAGTGGCGGACGGTAAGAGCAGTCCCGTATTTGTCGCCGCCGACCTGCTTTCACAGGCAGAGCACGACAAAATGGCGAGCGCCGTGCTTGTGACCGACAGCAGTGAGCTTGCAAAACAGGTGAGCGCCGAGCTTGAAAGGCAGATACCGCTGCTGCCGAGGGCGGAAATTGCGCGCGCCTCGATAGATAATAACGGAAAAATAATTATAGCGGATAACCTTTTCGACGTGATAGACGTGGCGAACGAGATAGCGCCGGAGCATTTAGAGCTTTGCGTTGACAATCCGTTTGACTATCTTGATAAAATAAAGAACGCCGGCAGCATATTTATGGGCAGGTACTGCCCCGAAGCGCTGGGCGACTATTTCGCAGGACCAAATCACACTTTGCCAACCTCCGGCACGGCAAGGTTCTCAAGCCCTCTTTCGGTAGACGATTTTGTAAAGAAATCGCAGTACACCTACTATACCGAGGAGGCGCTCGGCAAAGTGGCGGAAAGCATCGCGTTTTTCGCCGGAAAAGAGGGGCTTGACGCTCATGCGAAAAGCGTGACCGTCCGGTTTGAGGGTGAGAAGAAATGAGCAGGTTTTTAAGCGGAGGACTGTCTGCGCTTGAGGCATATGTTCCGGGGGAGCAGCCGAGGGACAAAAAATATATAAAGCTCAATACCAACGAGTCGCCATATCCGCCGCCCGAAAGTGTGGTAAAGGCGATAGGCAGGACAGAGATAGAGGATTTGCGGCTTTACAGCGACCCCGAATGTAAGGTACTGCGCGCGGCTGTCTCAGAAGAATACGGAATAGACAGGAAAAATATTTTCCTCTCAAACGGCTCTGATGAGATACTTAATTTCGCTTTTATGGCTTACGGAGATAAAGGAGCGGTTTTTCCCGATATAACCTACGGCTTTTACTCGGTGTTTGCGGAACTTTACGGCATTAAGACTGATGTAATACCGCTTAATGACGATTTTACTCTGGACGTAAACGCTTTCTGCGGCAAAAACAAGCTCGTTGTAATAGCTAATCCAAACGCGCCGACCGGTCTTGCCCTGGAGCTTTCCGAAATAGAAAAAATAGTGTCTTCAAATCCTGACGGCGTGGTGCTTATAGACGAGGCGTATGTTGATTTCGGGGCGCAGAGCGCTTACAGGCTGACTGAAAAGTATGATAACCTGCTTGTGGTGCAGACCTTCTCAAAGTCACGCAGTATGGCGGGAGCAAGGCTCGGCTTTGCGTTTGCGGATAATGAGATAATAGAAGACCTTGAAAAAATAAAGTATTCGACTAATCCGTATAATATTAACCGTCTTACTCAGCTTGCCGGCACAGCGGCGCTTAAAAGCGGCGGATATTTTAAGGAAAACTGCCGCAGGATCGCAGATACACGGGAGTATGTAAAAAAAGAACTCGAAAATATGGAATTTACAGTGACCGCCTCAGCGGCAAATTTCCTGTTTGCTAAAAGCGATAAAATCAGAGGAAAAGAGCTTTATCTGAAACTCAAGGAAAAAGGAATTCTGATAAGGCATTTTGATAAGGAGCGCATAAGCGAATACAACCGCATAACGGTGGGCAGCCGTGAGGAGATGGAAGCGTTCTTAAAGGCTGTGCGTGAAATAATGGAGGAAACGGTATGAGAAAGGCTGAAATAGCGAGAAAAACAAATGAAACCGATATAAAGCTGACGCTGGAGCTTGACGGCACGGGAAAAAGCGAGATAAGCACCGGCTGCGGCTTTCTTGACCATATGCTGACCCTTTTTGCCCGTCACGGCAGGTTTGATATGTCGGTTTCCTGCAAGGGAGACAGATATGTTGATTTCCACCACACCGTCGAGGATATAGGAATAGTGTTAGGAGACGCCTTCAGAAAAGCGCTCGGCGATATGAGGGGAATAGTCCGCTACGGCAGTATGATTCTTCCTATGGACGAGGCGCTTATTATGACTGCCGTCGATATTTCAGGCAGACCGCACCTTTCCTACGGGCTTGAGATCCCGGCGCAGAAGGTCGGAGAGTTTGATACAGAGCTTACTGAGGAATTTTTCCTCGGCTTTGTCCGTCACGCCGGTGTGACGCTTCATATAAAACAGCTTGCCGGAACAAACTCGCACCATATAATAGAGGGCGCCTTTAAATCGGCGGCGAGAAGTCTTGCGGCGGCGGTAAAGATAGAGGAAGCCTATAAAAACGAAATTCCGTCCACAAAGGGTGTGCTTTGATGATTGCGATAATTGATTACGGAGTGGGAAACCTGTTTTCGCTTTCCTCGTCGCTTAAAGCGGTGGGAGCGGATACGGTAATAACCGGCGACCCTGACAAGATAAAAAGGGCGGATAAGCTGATACTGCCGGGCGTGGGAGCTTTCGGCGACGCGATGAACAAGCTGAAAGCCGACGGACTTGACAGGCTTATAAAAAATGAGGCGGAAAACGGCAAGCCGCTGCTCGGAATCTGTCTCGGCATGCAGCTTTTGTTCGATAAAAGCTATGAGTTCGGCGAGTATGAGGGTCTGGGACTTATCAAAGGAAATGTTGTGACTATGGCAGGAAGGATTCCGGAAAAGCTCAAAATCCCGCATATCGGCTGGAACGCGCTTAAAATAAAGAAAAAAATTTCCGCTTTTTCTGAAATAAAGGACGGCGACTGTGTTTATTTCGTTCACTCCTTTTATGCCGATAACTGCGAGGAAAGCGTGGCGGCAACAACAGAATACGGCATAGAAATAACCGCCGCCGCCGCGAACGGAAATATAGTCGGCTGTCAGTTTCACCCTGAAAAAAGCGGCGAAACCGGACTTTCCATACTCCGCGCGTTCTGCGGTACGGAGGTGGCGAAATGAAGATTTTTCCGGCAATAGACCTTTATAGCGGCAAGGCGGTGCGGCTTTTTAAGGGTGATTATTCAAAAATGACCGTTTACAGCGAAAATCCGCTTGAGGTGGCGCGTGATTTTGAACAAAAGGGCGCTGAATTTATACATCTTGTAGACCTTGAGGGCGCAAAGGACGGTACTACGCCGAATTTTGAAACCGTAAAAAGCATTGCGGAGAATACACGGCTTTTTACCGAAATCGGCGGCGGCATACGCAGTATTGAAACCGTTGAAAAATATCTCGGCGCGGGGGTTGACCGTGTGATACTCGGCACGGCGGCGGTCGAAAATCAGGATTTTCTTAATGCTGCGGTAAACAAATACGGTGAGAAAATCGCTGTTGGTGTTGATATAAAGGACGGCTTTGTGGCGGTTAAGGGCTGGACAGAGGCATCTTCTTACAGCTGCTTTGACTTCTGCGAAAAAATGCGTGAGACCGGCGTTAAAACCCTTATCTGCACCGATATTTCAAAGGACGGCGCGATGCAGGGCACCAACAGAGAGCTGTACCGCGAGCTTGCAGAAAAATTCGATATCGATATAGTGGCATCGGGCGGCGTCTCTACTCTTGACGATATAAAGGCGCTTAAAAAGCTCGGACTTTACGGCGCGATAATCGGAAAGGCGTATTATATCGGCGCTATCGACTTAAAAGAGGCACTGGAGGCGGCGAAATGATAACAAAACGGATAATTCCCTGTCTTGACGTAAAGGACGGAAGGGTGGTAAAGGGCGTTAATTTTGAGGGACTTAATGATGTTTCCTCGCCTGTGAGCCTTGGCAAATATTACAGCGACTGCGGCGCTGATGAGCTTGTGTTTTACGATATAACCGCCTCGAGCGACGGCAGGCGGCTGTTTACCGATATTTTAAAGGAGGTCGCCTCGAATATCTTTATTCCGCTTACGGTGGGCGGCGGCATAAACACGCTGGACGATTTCGACCGGGTGCTTAAATGCGGCGCAGACAAGGTAAGTGTAAATTCGGGGGCTATTAAAAATCCTGACCTTATCCCGCTGGCGGCTGAAAAGTACGGCAGTCAGTGCGTGGTGATTTCCGCCGATGTAAAGCGTGTGGACGGCGGGTTCAGGGTCTTCGCGCGCGGCGGCAGGGACGATACCGGCATGGAGGCGGTGTCTTGGATAAAGCGGTGCGTAGAAAACGGCGCCGGAGAAGTAGTGGTAAATTCCATTGATACAGACGGCGTGAAAAAAGGCTTTGACATAGAAATGCTTAAGGCTGTATGCGAGGCGGTAAACGTGCCGGTGATAGCATCGGGCGGTGCCGGCTGCGCGGAGGATTTTGTAAAGCTGTTTAAGGAAATACCCGATATAGACGCGGGGCTTGCGGCTTCAATCTTCCACTTTGGAGAGGTGAAAATTCGGGAGCTTAAGAAACTGCTTAAAGAAAACGGTATAATTGTGAGGTTATGATGATGATTGATATAAACGCGCTTAAATTTGATGAAAACGGACTTATTCCGGCTGTCGTGGTTGACGCGCACAGCAAAAAGGTGCTGACGCTTGCTTATATGAACAGGGAAAGCCTTGAAATTTCAATGAAAAAAGAGCTTACCTGCTTTTACAGCCGCTCAAGAAAGGAACTCTGGCTCAAGGGCGAGACCAGCGGCAACTATCAGCACATAGTGTCC
The DNA here is from genome assembly GCA_944376655.1 of uncultured Clostridia bacterium. GTDB lineage: Bacteria > Bacillota > Clostridia > Oscillospirales > Acutalibacteraceae > UBA737. The sequence goes on along the minus strand of CALWDJ010000032.1, from coordinate 5,563 downwards.
ATAACCGCCGACTGCGATATGGACGCACTGACCGTGCTTGTGGAAAAGGACGGCCCCGCCTGCCATACCGGTACTGATTCCTGTTTTACAAATACCGTTTTTGAAAGCAGTGAACGCGGTGAGTTTTCCCTTGAGGGGCTTTACGGACTTTTAGAGGGCAGAAAGGCAAATATGCCCGAGGGTTCTTACACCACCTATCTTTTCAGCAAGGGGATTGATAAAATACTCAAAAAGGTGGGCGAGGAATGCACCGAGGTTATAATTGCCGGCAAGGACAACGACAAAAAGGAAACCGTATACGAGATAGCCGACCTTGCCTATCACGTTATGGTGATGATGGTTGAAATGGGTATTTCGGTTGAGGACGTAAGGCGCGAGCTTGCCTCACGCCATATAATAGACCATAAGGTAAAGCAGGAGAAAATGGCAAGTGATAAAATGTAATTATCATACCCATACCGCTTACTGCGACGGCGAAGACAAGCCGGAGGAGCTTGTGAAAGCGGCGCTTGAAAAAGGCTTTTTCGCGTTAGGTTTTTCGGGACACAGCTATACTCAGATGGACAAGGATTTTGCAATGACGCCCGAAAAGGCGGCTGTCTACCGCACTGAAATCGCGGAGCTTAAGGAAAAATACAGGGACAAAATCGAAATACTCTGCGGAATAGAGCAGGACTATTTTTCAGAAGAGCCGACCGACTGCTATGATTATGTGATAGGCTCTGTACATTATGTATTTAAAAACGGGGAGTACGCGGCAGTTGACAATACGGCAGAGATAATAAAAAACGCCGTGCAAAAACTTTACGGCGGCGATTTTGACGCGCTTGCCGAGGATTATTTTTCGCTTGTATCAGATGTTGTCCGCAAAACAAGCGCCGATATAATAGGGCATTTCGACCTTGTCTCAAAATACAGCGAGCAAAACGGCTGGGGCGAGAGCGGAAGATTTCTTGCCGCCGCCGAAAGGGCGGTTAAATCGCTTGTGCCTTACGGCAAACCGTTTGAAATAAATACGGGAGCTATGGCAAGAGGAAGAAGATCAGTGCCCTATCCTTCGCCGGCAATACTCCGTATGATAAAAGAAAACGGCGGAGATATTATCTTTTCAAGCGACTGCCACGATAAAAACTTCCTTGATTACGGCTTTGAAGAAGCGCAGGTGCTTGCCGAAAGCGCCGGATTCAGAAGAGCGGCGGTCATTAAAAACGGAAAATTCAGCTTTATAAGTCTTTGAACGGAGGGATAAAATATGTACGATGAGCTTACAAAGGTCGATATCGATAAAATGAAAGAGGAGCTTGAGTACCGTATTTCCGTGATACGTCCGCAGATACTTGAAGAGGTAAAGCTGACAAGGAGCTACGGTGATTTAAGCGAAAACGCCGAATACCACGCCGCAAAGCGGGAACGCGGAAAAAACGAGAGCAGAATCAGGTATCTCCGTAATATGATAAAAACCGCGAGAGTTATAACCCCGCAGAGTAAAGCGGACGAGGTCGGACTTTTTGACACAGTGGAATACTATGTCGAGGAGGACGGTGCGACCGAGAGCGTGAGGATAGTGACATCTCTTCGCCAAAACTCTCTTGAACGCCTAATAAGCCGGGAATCGCCTCTCGGCAAGGCGATAATGGGGAGAAAATGCGGTGAGCGGGTATGCGTAAGAGTGAGCGACGATTACAGCTATTTTATAGTGATTAAACGGATAGAAAAAGGCATAGATGACTCAAGCCTTGAAATAAGGAAATACTGAAAATCTGATTATATGGCGCTGCTTTCGCGGCGTCTTTTTTTTGCTATAAAAAAATTTTATAAAATATTAAAAAAAGCGTTGACATTTGTGTACCGTTGGTATATTATACCGCTGTATCAATGAGAAATTAAATCATAGGTAAACCGGGAAGAAGGTGTACCAATGTGATATAAAATGCTTCGGCGGATATAATTTATTTCGGGAGCAAGCGGCTTACCGTAATTACGACCCATAAAAACAAGGCTTTCGCAAGAAAGCTATCATTGCGTTGCAGCAATTAAGCTGGAAGGTTTTATTATGGAAAATTTAAAACAGAAACCGAAGAAAAACGATACATACACAGATACAAAAAACAAATCGGGGTGTTCCTGCGGGGAACATCATGAGGAACGTACGGATCAAGCGTTTACGGTAAACAAACCGTTTCGCGGAAGACAGTTTGCGGCTAACCGCGCGCTGTCCGATACGGATATACAGAAGCTGGAAAAAAATATTCCGGAAGATGAGATGCTGCTTTTTACCGTTTCGGGAGACCTCAGTATTAAAAGCAGGTACAGCGATACATTTCTCGCAGTTACCGATAAGCATATATATGGGTTTGACGATACGTTTGACGGGGGCGTAAGGGTACACAGCTACGATAAGGTAAAGCGTGCCGCAGTAAAGCGGTATTACGGCAACGCGATACTTATTTTCTCGATGGACGAAAGCGATAAGGAGTTTATCGACCTTTCAAAGGAACATATAAACTTTATGCGTTTTTCCTACAAGGTCGCGTCATTGTATGACGCCGCGGCGTTCTTTATACAGAATATAGCGGCGGGCAAGGATTTGCAGGAGGAAATGCAAATAGTCGAGGCTTCGTTTGAAAAGCAGTTCTGCATCTGTCCGCAGTGCGGCAGGAACCTTATACGTCCCGGCGCGCCCTGTATGAACTGCCAGTCAAAGGACAAAATCGTAAAAAAGCTCATCGGGTATGTAACGCCTTACAAGACACTTCTGATATTTTGTATGTTCTTGTCGGTAATAACAACCGCCGTGTCGCTGCTGCCGCCTTATATGACCAAGCTGCTGGTGGACGATGTTCTTCCCGCCGGAGATAAGGGTATGCTCGGCGTCTGCGTCGGCGTGCTGCTTATTACTTATATTATACAGTACGGCGTCGGGGCGGTGCGCTCGTATCTTTTGCGTGTCAGCGGAGACAAGATTGTCGCCGACCTGAGAAACGATGTATATAAAAAGGCGCAGCTGCTTACCATGCGTTTTTATGACAGAACCTCTACCGGCTCGGTTATCAACCGTATCAGCGGCGATACCTCGAATATACAGTCATTTATGCTCAGAATAACGCAGGAGGTAGTGGTTCAGTTTTTCCTGCTTATAGGAATAATAGTGATAATGTTCGCCATGAACTGGCAGCTTACCCTGCTTTCGCTCATTCCGGTTCCGTTTGTCGTAATAGGCGCGAGAATATTCGGCAAAAAGATAGCGCCATTTTACCGCAGGATATGGAGACGCTGGTCGGCGGTGACCTCGATACTGACCGACACGATTCCCGGAATACGCGTCATTAAAGCGTTCACAAACGAGAAAAAGAGCTTCAATACCTTTAAAAAGTATAATGACAGATGGCTCAAAACCGATATAAACGCCTCTAAAATAACTACGCTGTTTCCTAATATCGTCGGGTTCGTGATAACCTGCGGCTCGCTTATAATATGGGGAATAGGCGGAAGGCTCGTAATAGAAAGCCCTGAATTTATTTCCGCAGGTCTTCTGGTCTCGTTCCTTTCGTACACATCGATGTTTTACGGTCCGGTCAACTTCTTCGCCAATCTGAACGACTCGTACCAGAGCGCGCTCAACTCGGCGGAAAGAATACTTGATATAATCGATGCCGAGCCGGAGGCCAACTTCGGGGAGGGCAATCACCCCGACAGGCTTGAGGGACGTATTGAGTTCAGAAACGTCAACTTCTCGTTCGACAGGTCAAAGAAGACATTAAGCAATGTTAATATCGTTATTGAACCGGGCGACATAGTAGGCATAGTGGGAACGACGGGCGCCGGAAAATCGACACTTATAAACCTGCTTATGCGGTATTATGACAATTACGACGGCGAGATACTTATTGACGGAATGAATATCCGCGATATAGATATGGAGTTTTACCGCTCGGAAATAGGCTATGTTCAGCAGGAGCCTATGATGTTCCATGATTCAATATACAATAATATTGCCTACGGAAGCGATAACGCCTCGGTCGAGAGCATTATAAACGCGGCGGAGGTGGCAAACGCCCACGAGTTTATAGCGAGACTGCCCGACGCGTACGATACCGTGCTCGGCGAGCGCGGAACGGGACTTTCGGGCGGCGAGCGGCAAAGGCTCTCCATCGCGCGCGCGGTGCTTAAAAATCCGAGCATACTTTTCTTCGATGAGGCTACCGCGTCGGTTGACTCGGAAACGGAAAGTCTTATTCAGGCGGCTATTGAGCGCCTGATACGCGGAAGAACCACGATTATGATAGCTCACCGTCTCTCAACCCTCAGAAAGGCAAATAAGATTATTGTTGTCGACAAGGGCGAAATAATCGAGATGGGCTCACCCGAAGAGCTCATGGCGCTTAAGGGCAAGTATTACAAGCTGATACAGATTCAGACAATGTCCGATCAGGTGCGCAAGAGCAAAGAGGAAGAGAGGTTTGACTGATGGCACGACTTTATATTGACAACGATATGGCGCGTTTCACAAGAAAGGATATAACGCTTGTGGATATGGAGCTTTACGACGGAAGAAAATTCGAGAATCTCGAGCCGCGCCGTTTATTTCCTCTTTCGGGACTTGAAAAGTATATCACTCTGCTTGACGAGGATGGGGTAGAACGTGGTATAATACGTGATATGAAGACCCTGCCCGAAAAAGAGCGCGCAACGATTGAGGAATGCCTTGACGAGTATTACCTGATACCCAAAGTCACGAAAATAACCGACTGCAAGGAAAAGTACGGCGTACTCAGGATATGGGCGCAGACCAACTGCGGAGACGTGGTAATAGAAATACGCAATATTCTTCATGGCATCAAGCTGATATACGGCACACGCGTTCAGCTCAGAGATGTAAACGACAACCGGTATGAAATTTCAAATATCAATGAGCTGGATTCCCGAAGCCGCAGACTGATTGATTCTTTCCTATAACAGTCACAGAGGACTGTCAGATAATAAGAAGAGGAGGAAGAAAAATGAAACTCATACTCGCCATTGTATGCAATGACGACAGCCAGAGCGTATCATCGGCTCTTATCAGAGAGGGCTTTTTTGTAACAAAGCTCTCAACAACCGGCGGTTTCCTGCTGGTCGGAAATACGACGCTGCTTATCGGAACAAAGGATGAGGAAGTAGAAAGAGCGATAGATATTCTCAAAAAATTCTGTACGGTGCGTAATCAGGTCAAGAAGCCTGACGCGGCATTCGGAGCCGGACTTACGAATTACAGCCTGCCTGAAGAGGTGTCAACCGGCGGAGCGACGGTGTTTGTGCTCAACGTGGACGAAATGCTGAAAATGTAGCTGCTTAAAAGTACATAAATGTAAGCGGCGCGGCAGAAGTTTCTGCCGCGCCGCTTGTTTGAGCGCTGATGATAAATTACTCTTGATTTTATAAAAGGATTATTGTATAATAATCAGGACAAGTTTTTTGCCGGTGTGATGGAATTGGCAGACGTGACGGACTCAAAATCTACTTCGCCGTTTCATACCACTATGGCGGAAACCCTTGATTTATCAAGGTTTTTGACAACTCAATA
>CALWDJ010000031.1 GCA_944376655.1 uncultured Clostridia bacterium | reverse complement strand
GCTAATGCTTCCTACTACCAAGCGCATAGCGGACTTTCACCGCCAAGTTATCGCCCATGCCGGGCGCACAAGAAAAAGGCGTATGGATTTTAACTTTCCATACGCCTTTCGGTGTGATTTTTGCTATTTGTGGGTTCAAGTCCTGTCAGTATAGGATTTTCGCCGTTTGGCATCTATAAAATCTATGCTGAAAAACTTGCCCTGAAAATGCGAAAAAACCTCGATAAAATCGAGGTTTTTCGCTTAGGCATCTTTTTTAGTGCCCTCTTATGGTGCCGCTGACCGGACTTGAACCGGTACGGAGTCGCCCCCGAGGGATTTTAAGTCCCTTGTGTCTGCCTATTCCACCACAGCGGCATATAAGTAATTTTATATTATTCATCGCTTTTTGTCAAGATTTTTTTGATTTATCTCTGCAAATAAACAGTGTTTTACAGTTTGATTTTTTCATTCGGTCATTTCAACCTTTTTCTTGACAATAAAATTTACGTGTGTTAAAATATCTCCTGTTCGAGGGAGTAGTCGGCGCTAAGGCGTGACAAGTCAACACACTGACCGGTTTCGGTCTGGCTTGGATTAAACAGCGAGACTCGGACGCAGTTTTTGCTGCGTCCGGGTCTTTTATATTATCCGGAGGTTATAAGAATGAGCATAATTGAACTTTTTTTAATCGCGGTAGGTCTTTCCATGGATGCCTTTGCCGTCTCTGTCTGCAAGGGACTTTCCACACAGTGGCTGAAACCAAGGCATTACATTACGGTCGGCGCGTGGTTCGGAGGTTTCCAGGCGCTTATGCCTGCCGCAGGCTATCTTTTAGGCTCGGCTTTTGAAAAATACATTACAAAATATGACCACTGGGTTTCCTTTGTTCTGCTTTGCTTTATAGGTGGAAATATGCTTAAAGAAGGCTTTTCAGGCGAAATCGAAAATACAAGTCCGTCCTTCGGAGCTTCGGCAATGGCGGTAATGGCTCTTGCCACAAGCATTGACGCCCTCGCCGTAGGTATAACCTTCGCGCTGCTTCCAAATGTGAACATAACCGCCGCTGTGCTTTTCATAGGCGTTATAACCTTTATACTTTCAGCTGTCGGTCTTAAAATAGGCAATCTTTTCGGTGCCAAATATAAAAGCAAGGCTGAAATCGCCGGCGGCGTCATTCTCATACTTATCGGGCTTAAAATACTGCTTGAACATCTCGGAGTGATAAACTTTTAAGTTCCTGATATTCTCCGTTTTTTAGCTCACAGAGAAAATTTATCAATTTCCTTTAATTCCTCATCTGTAAAGGCGGTGTTTTCAGCCGCCTTTATATTTTCGAGTATCTGCCCGGGCTTTGAGGCGCCTATAAGCACAGAGGTCACTATACCGTCCCTTAAAATCCATGAAAGCGCCATTGCCGCAAGAGTCTGTCCCCTTTTCTTCGCGATTCCGGAAAGTCCTCGTATCTGCGCGAGTCTCTCCTCGGTTATGGCTGACGCCTGCAAAAATCTTCCGTCGGTCCTTATCCTGCTGTCCTCGGGAATACCGTTCAAATATCTGTCGGTCAGCATTCCCTGCGCCAGCGGACTGAACGCTATTATTCCCTTTTTCAGCTTCGCGGACATCTTTTTAAGCCCGTTATTTTCTATCGTGCGGTTAAAAATTGAATAAGAATTCTGATTTATTATGAATGGACAGTGCAGCTCATCAAGTATAGCGCACGCCCTTTCAAGCCGCTCGCCGTCATAGTTTGAGAGACCGGCGTAAAGCGCCTTTCCGCTGTTTACCGCCTGCGCCAGAGCGCCCATGGTCTCCTCAAGCGGAGTATCCGGGTCGGGGCGGTGATGATAGAATATATCAACATAGTCAAGACCCATTCTTTTAAGGCTCGCGTCAAGGCTGGCAAGCAGATATTTCCTGCTGCCGAAATCACCGTAGGGACCGTCCCACATGGTATATCCCGCTTTGGTGCTTATTATAAGCTCATCACGGTAATTATGCAGGTCTTCCTTCAATATCCTGCCGAAATTCCTTTCGGCGCTGCCCGGCTCCGGACCGTAGTTGTTGGCAAGGTCAAAATGGGTTATTCCGTTGTCGAAAGCGGTAAAGCACATAGCTTTCATATTCGAGTACTGCGAAATATCGCCGAAATTGTGCCACAGTCCGAGCGACACCGCCGGCAGCTTTATTCCGCTCGCTCCGCAGCGGTTGTAAACCATTTTCTCATACCTTTTTTCATTTGCCTGATACATATTTTTTCCTCCCGTGATCAGCTGAAGCTGAAAAGTATTTTCTGAATATCGCTGTCATAAATGTTATCCCTTGTAACCTCTGTGACAGATGTGTAAATCGGGTCGCTGTCCGTAAGGTCGCCCGAAATAATCTCCGACGCCTTCTGAACGCCCAAATACCCTATTGCGAACGGATTCTGCACAAGCAGAGTATCCATTTCCCCCGTCTCGAGCATTCCGACCGAGACGACATTGGCGTCAAAGCCCACGCCCTTTACGGTATCCGCCGCCCCTAACTGCTCGATAGCGTAGCCCACTCCGAGCGACATCCACTCATTAAAGCCTACAAGCACATTTATCTGTGGATTTTCCATAAGCATTTTCACCGCTCCCGCCGTGGCGCTTTCAATATTGCTGTCTACATTTACCGAAGCCGCTATTTTTGCGTTTGAAACACTGTCCACATACTCACGGAAGCCTTCCTCACGCTGTATGCCGTTTTCAGTACTCTCAAAATAGTTGAGCACGCCGATATTTATATCTGTCATTTCCGAAAAGCCCTCGCAGGCGGCTTTGGCGGCAGTCCTGCCCGCCTCCTTGTTGTCTGTGCCTATAAAAAGGCTTACAGACTGGGAATTTACGGCGCTGTCTATCGCTATTACCTTTACGCCTTTTCTGGCGGCGCTGTTTACCGCCTCGGCCGATTTCTCATAGTTTATTGCCGAGAGCAAAATAGCGTCCGCCCCGTTCTTCACCGCCGCGTCAATCATGAGGTTCTGGGTGACATAATCCTCCTCGTTTTCAGGTCCCTCAAACGTAACGGTAACATTATACTCGGTAGCCGCCGACTCGACGCCTTTTTGCATATTAACAAAGAAATCCGAATTGACCGATTTTACTATTACAGCTATATACCGCTTGCTGTCCGCGTTGCCGCACGAGCACATAAGCGCCGTCATAACAAGGTTAAGCAGTAGAGCCGTTATTCTTTTATAACGCATTTGCCGCCTCCTTATCGAGCTTCGGTATACGCACGGTAACAGAAGTACCTACGTCAAGCTCGCTTTCTATCGATAACCCGTATTTCTCACCGAAATAGATCTTCAGTCTGTCGTTGACATTTTTAACGCCTATTCCGCTTGAGTCGCTGCGTTCCTTGCTTAAAACACGTTCGCACTGCTCCTTTGTCATTCCCACTCCGTTATCGCTTACGGTTATCAGAATGTCGCTTTCACAGTCCTCCGCCTGTTTTACGGTTATTTTTATCTCGCCCTTGTCCACCATACGGTCAAGTCCGTGATATATCGCGTTTTCAATAAGCGGCTGTACGGTTATTTTATTGCAGTAATAGTTTTCAAGCCCCTCGTCCACGTCAAAGCTGTAAGAAAACTGATTGCGGTACCTGAAGCTCTGTATTATCAGATAATTCTCGGCGTGCTGAAGCTCCTCTTTTATCGTAATAAGCTCCCTGCCCTTGCTTATGCTTATTCTGAACAGTTTTGCAAGGGCTCCTACCATTTTGGTCGCTTCCTCGTTTTTGCCCTGCTCGCACATCCACTGTATCGAATCAAGCGTATTGTAAAGAAAATGCGGGTTTATCTGCGCCTGAAGCGCTTTAAGCTCGGTTTTCCTCAGTTCCTTTTCTTCCTTGTGGACCTTCTCTACAAGATTCTGAATCGTCACCGACATATGCGCGAAAGAATCCGACAGCACCTGAATCTCCTTAACTGTTTCGGTGCCTCCCGAATATGTGAAATTATCCGTATGCTTTTCAAAGCGCTTCATCGCCTTCATAAGCGACAGCACCGGAGCGTTTACGATTTTTGAATATACCGCCAGAACGCCGAAGGCTATTAGCGCACAGCAGAAAAAAGCTATTATAAGGCTTGTTATTATCTGCGTCCTGCGTTCGACCGCAAGCTCGTCGGTATAGCTTATTCCGACGACTCTCCATAAATCGTCGTATGTTGTGTCAAGCGTATAGATAATATTTTTCTCAATGTGGACCCCGTCTTCAAGGCGGTTTACAGCCATGCTGTTTTCTTCCTTGAGTCCGGAAAAAATCACCTGCTGCTGCGGGTGGTAAACGATTTCCCCGTTTTTATCGGTAACATAGCAGTATCCGTGTCTTCCTATTCCGACATTATCAATGTACCGCGCTATTTCGGAAAATCTGAAGTCTATGGCGATATACTTCGCGTTACCGAACGCGGGGGTTTCTATCCTCGACGCGAGCGTGACAACCCACGGATATTCGCCCTCAAACAAATTCTGGACGTGCGGACTTAAGAAAGCGAAATCCTCCGCGCTCTCAAAAGCCTCTATATCAAACGAGAGATTTCTGTGAACCGTGCTTTTGAGCTTCGCCCCGCTGCCAGAACAGCTTATAATATTGCCCTGAGCGTCATATATCATAACCGCGTAAATATCAGACTGTGTCCTTGTTATTACCGAAATATCCTCCGCGAAGCTGTCCGCCTCGGTATAATTGTCCATTGTGAGCACTATTTGCTCAAGCTGGTTTTTCATTGAGTACAGATAGTTATCCATGGCGAGCGCCGTCTGCTGAACATTCTGTTCGGAGCTTACCGAAGCGTCCCTTAAAAGTGCGCGGCTGTAAACGGTGGTAAACACTGCCAGACATACCGACATTGCCGTTACCGCCGCCGCGGTTATCGATATAATGCTGAGTGCCGACAGACTGATGGTAACCCTGCGGCCGTTTTTCATTATTCCTCACCTCGGTTGACGCTTCTTATCCTGTTAGGCGAGTCCCCGTAAAACTTCTTAAAGCAGTAGCTGAAATAATGCTGGTCGCTGTATCCGCATTTCTCCGATATTTCAAGCACCTTCATATTCGTGCATACAAGCATATCGTAAGCGGCTTTCATTCTGCGTTCCGTAAGCAGGGTGACAAAATTTTTCTTGATAGTCTTCTTAATCAACGCGCTTAAGTAATTTGGGCTTACCGCGAGCATATTGCTGACACCTGTAAGCGACAGCTCCTCGTCCGAATAATTTTCGTCTATTATCTGCACCACTCGGTCGCAGAGTATCTCCGTGTCCCGCTTCTGCGACTGTGAGATAAGCGCCTTCGCGTCCTCACAGAAGGATATAAGCTCGTTTTTCATTACATTTTCACTGCTGTATGAGGTAAGCCGCGAGAAAAACGGATTTGACGAGAAAAGCTCCAGCAGCGCCTGCTTGTCCGCCGTGGTGCTTACCACCCTGTAAACAGTGGCGATAAGCTGCATCACAAGCAGATTCGCGTTTTCCGGCGTATTGATTTCATAAAGTCCGTTTATATACTCGTCAAGCGATTCCTCGCTGCCCACCTTGAGAAGCTGCTCAAGTCTCAATGCGGATTTTTCCACCTTGTCTATCTCAAGCTCGCTGTCATGCTCCTGGTCATTGATAAAGCGAACCTCGCCCGCGCCGTCAGACGTATATCGTCTTGCCGTTATCGCCTGAAAATACGCCGAGGAAGAGTCTGAAAGCGCCGAAAACTCACGGCTTATTCCTATTGTGCAGCTTTCGCCCCGCATACGCTTCGCTGTCTGCACGATTTCTTTAAGCGGCAGCTCCAGCAGATTTGAAAGCTCACCATCTCCCTCCGCCACAACAAGGGTTATCGCCCTGCCGTATGCCACAAAGCTCTCTGAATGCATATAGTGCGAAATGACCGTGTCAATAAATTCCGCGTGATCTTTTCCCGTGCAGGAAATCCCGTCGGAATTTTTGAACTTTGAGGCAAGCACACAAAAACGCGGCGCTTTTGTGTTTTTTATTATCCCGAGTTCCTCAGCACGCGCCGAAAGCTCGCTGTCGTCAGGCTGTTCCTCGTTGCTTCCGAGCATAAGCGGCAGCAGGAACTCATCGACCGAAAGACTGTGCAGCTGCTTTTGTATATCCTCTGACGGAGCCGAAATCACGCTTGCCAGCTTTTCGTCCATACGTCTGTGTATCTCAAAAAGCTCCTCGGACATCTCCGAGGACGAAACCGGCTTTAAAAGATAACTTATAATATTGTAGTTTATGGCGGTCTGCGCGTATTCAAAGCTGTCATACCCGCTCAAAATCACTATCTGTGTGGCAGGACGCATTTCCCTTACCTTCGCCGCAAGCTCAAGTCCGGATATCATCGGCATTCTGATATCCGTAAGAATAAGGTCGGGCTCGAGCGTTTCGATTATATCAAGCGCCTCAACGCCGTTTTCCGCCTCGCCTATCACCTCAAAGCCGGCGGCGGCCCAGTTCACCTTTTCTATAAGCGCCCTGCGCTGATCATGCTCATCGTCCACAACAAGAACGGTATAGTTCATAAATCAATATTCCTCCGGTATTTTTTACCTGTACATTATATCATTTCTCCGCTTTAAAAGCAATCAATTATATTATTATGCAATAAAGTTAAAGTTTTTCACGGAAATCAAATTGTGCATTTTCACACAGACGTAAAAACGGGATATGCCGGATTTATCAATCCGTCATATCCCGTTTCATATTTTCAGAATGCTTTTCCTGTCAAAGCGCCTCCGGATGCGCGTGCTTATGCTCAAGCTGCTGTTTTACCATCATATCCTTGACCTTCATAAGCCTTGCCCTGCTTGAACGCTCGTTTTCCTCCAGCTTCATAGTGATAAAGTGGATCGTCTCCTGATAGCGCGGAATCAGTACATGTTCAAGCGCGTTTACCCTGCGTCTTGTCTTCTCTATCTCGTCTGCCATCAGCTTTACCGCCTTTTCCTTTTCGGCAAGCTCAAGCATTACCGGCAGAAGCTCGGAAAGCCCGCTTACGGCATCGTCAAGCTCAAAGCCGGTTGAGGCGAAGCCGTAGGAATAAATGTCCGATTTATCAGAGGTTCTCATTCTGATGCTATAAACAGGAATATCGACGCTCATCACGTTTTTCGCCGACTGCTCAAGATAAACCTCCTGCTTCGGGAAAAGCAGCGCCGTATCGAGCGCCTCTTTTGACATAACGCTCGAAGCCGCCAGAAAATCGGCGTTTACCCGCTCCATTTCCGCTTCAAAGCGTTCCCTGAGTGTTTTGGTCTCCCTCACCATATCAAGGAACTGCCGCATAAGCTCATCACGCTTGTCTTTAAGCAGCTTATGTCCCCTTGTAGCTGTGGCAAGCTGTTTTTTAAGCCTTGTAAGCTCCATTCTGGTCGGGTTAACATTAAGTACAGCCATTATAGGACCTCCTTAAAATTTCCCGTAGTACTTGTCAAGCAGCTCGTCGTTTATACGCTTAAGCTCGCTTCTCGGCAGAATAGAAAGCAGCTTCCAGCCGATATTAAGCGTTTCCTCTATGCTGCGGTTGGTATTGTAGCCCTGTGAAACATACTCATTTTCAAATCTATCTGCAAACTCGGCGTATTTCTTGTCAATCTCCGTAAGCGCCGCCTCGCCCAAAATTACCATAAGCTCCTTAGCGTCTTTTCCGCGAGCATATGCGGCAAAAAGCTGGTTCATTGTAGCGGCGTGATCCTTTCTGGTACGTCCCTCGCCTATTCCCTTATCCTTAAGACGGGAAAGCGACGGCAGAACGTCAATAGGCGGAGTTACACCCTTTCTGTAAAGCTCACGGCTTAATATTATCTGACCCTCGGTTATATATCCGGTAAGGTCGGGTATCGGGTGCGTCTTGTCGTCCTCCGGCATAGTCAGTATCGGTATAAGGGTAATAGAGCCATCCTTGCCCTTAAGTCTTCCGGCACGCTCATAAAGCGTAGCAAGGTCGGTATACATATAGCCGGGATATCCGCGCCTGCCTGGAACCTCCTTGCGCGCGGCCGAAACCTCACGCAGAGCGTCGGCGTAGTTGGTAATATCTGTCATAATTACAAGCACCTGCATACCGAGGTCAAAAGCCAGATATTCCGCCGCGGTAAGCGCCATTTTAGGCGTGGCTATACGCTCAATCGCCGGATCGTTCGCAAGGTTCACAAACATTACCGTGCGGTCAATAGCGCCGGTCGCCCTGAACGAGTTTATGAAAAACTCCGACTCCTCGAAAGTAATACCCATCGCCGCGAAAACAACGGCGAACTGCTCGTTGTCTCCTAAAACCGTTGCCTGACGGGCTATCTGAGCGGCGAGATTGGCGTGCGGAAGACCCGAAGCTGAGAATATAGGCAGCTTCTGACCTCTTACAAGGGTATTGAGTCCGTCTATCGCCGAAACGCCGGTCTGGATAAACTCCTGCGGATAATTTCTCGCCGCCGGGTTCATAGGTCTGCCGTTTACGTCCATCCGCTTTTCCGGTATAAGCTCGGGACCTCCGTCAATAGGTCTTCCGAGACCGTCAAAAACTCTCGACAGCATATCAGGCGATACCGCCAGCTCCATTCCGCGTCCTAAAAAACGCACCTTTGACTCGGCAAGATTTATTCCTGCTGAGCTTTCAAAAAGCTGCACCATAGCGTTTGTTCCGTTTATCTCAAGCACCTTGCAGCGCCTTGTTTCACCATTCGGAAGCTCGATTTCGCCCAGCTCGTCATATTTTACATTTTCAACGCCGCTTACCATCATAAGCGGTCCCGCTACCTCGCGTATTGTTTTATACTCCTTAGGCATACCGTCTTCCCTCCTTAATCACCGTCTGACATTTTAACCGCTTTATCGGTATCACTGTCAAGCTCGCTTAAAATCGCGCTGTATTCACTCTCCGCGTCATTTTCAGGGGTGTATTTGAAGCGGCCTATACGCTCTCTTGACGGCATGGAAACTATTTTTTCTATCGAAGCGCCTTTTTTGAGCGCTTCGGACGATTTATCGTAAAACGCCGTTATAAGCCGCATCATATAATACTGCTTTATAAGCGAGGTATATGTGTCGGTATCGTCAAAAGCGTTCTGGTGCAGGTAATCCTCTCTTATGCTCCGCGCGGTTTCAAGCTTTAAGCGGTCGGGAGCGGACAGCGCGTCCATACCGACCAGCTTTACTATTTCCTCAAGCTTCGCTTCCTCTTGCAGCACTGCCATAAGCCTTCCGCGCAGGCTGTACCAGTCCGGTTTTACGTTCTCATTGAACCAGTCGGCAAGTGAATCAGCGTAAAGCGAATAGCTTGTAAGCCAGTTTATCGCCGGAAAATGACGCTTGTAGGCGAGTGAAGAATCAAGTCCCCAGAAAACCTTTACTATCCGCAGCGTAGCCTGCGAGACAGGCTCTGAAATATCGCCGCCCGGAGGGGAAACCGCGCCTATAACGGACAGCGCGCCCTCTGTCTCTCCGCTGCCGGCTGTTATTACTCTGCCCGCGCGCTCGTAAAACTGAGCGAGTCTTGAGCCCAGATAAGCCGGATAACCCTCCTCACCCGGCATTTCCTCAAGTCTTCCGGACATTTCACGCAGAGCCTCTGCCCAGCGTGATGTAGAGTCCGCCATAAGAGCTACCGTATATCCCATATCGCGGAAATATTCGGCTATCGTGATTCCCGTATATATGGACGCCTCACGCGCCGCAACAGGCATATCAGATGTGTTGGCGATAAGCACCGTGCGCTCCATAAGAGAGCTGCCGGTTCTCGGGTCGCGAAGCTCGGGGAACTCATTTAAAACGTCGGTCATCTCGTTCCCGCGCTCACCGCAGCCTATATAAACTATTATGTCCGCCGCCGCCCATTTGGCGAGCTGGTGCTGAACCACCGTTTTCCCCGAGCCGAAGGGTCCCGGAACCGCGGCGACGCCGCCCTTTGCTATCGGGAAAAGCGTATCTATTACACGCTGACCCGTGACAAGCGGAATATCCGGAGACAGCTTGCGTTTATACGGTCTGCCTACACGCACCGGCCACGACTGCATAAGAGTAAGCTCTTTTACGCCGTTTCCGGTTTCTATTTTATAAACCGTTTCCTCAACCGTAAAATCGCCCTCGGAAATTTCGGCTATTTTACCGGATATCTTATGCGGCACCATTATTTTATGCGATACAACCGCCGTTTCCTGCACGGCTCCGACCGTGTCGCCTCCGGTAACGGTGTCTCCGACCTTTAAAGAAGGTGTGAAATGCCACTTTTTCGCCCTGTCGAGCGACGGAACATCTACTCCTCTTTGCAGATTTGTGCCGCTGACCTTCATTATCTCGGCAAGCGGACGCTGTATTCCGTCAAAAATAGAGCCGATAAGCCCCGGTCCCAGCTCAACGCTAAGCGGCTTTCCGGTGGACACAACCTTTTCGCCCGGTCCCAGTCCCGCGGTCTCCTCATAAACCTGAACCGACGCCCTATCGCCGTGCATTTCTATTATCTCGCCTATAAGGTTCTTATCCGAAACACGCACCACGTCGAACATATCGGCGTCTCTCATACCCTCCGCTATTACGAGAGGACCCGCGACCTTTATTATCGTTCCTTCGGTCATTACGATTTCTCCTTTTACCGGCGCCTTATACCGGCGATATTTATTTATTGAAAATTATATCCGAGCCTACCGCCTTTTCCACCGCCGCTTTAAGCGACGCCGTGCCGTAGCCGTTGTTTCCCGACACACCGGGTATGGGTACTACCGATATGCCCTGACGGCTGTTGAGCCGCTCGATATCCTTTTTAAGGAGCAGAGCGAGCCTTTCGGTCACATACACTATGCCGTAATCGGCGGCGGTTATCTTTCTGAACAAATCGTCGGCTCCGTCATCGTTATCGCAGGGGTAAATTTCAAGCCCCAGCGCCGCAAAGCCCTTTATGCTCTCGGTATCGCCCATAACCGCGATTTTAACCATATAATTCACGCAGCCTTTCAGTTATTTTTTCGGACGGCTGACCGGTTTTTACGCCGCTGTATATTATCCCGAGATTCTTAATCTCGGTTTTCTTGGCTATCATATATCCCACAAGCGGCTCTGCGCCTATCGTTATATAACGGCACCTGCCCGCCGAGGCGGTAAGAAAATCGTCCGCAAACTTTTCAAACTTCCACGGATTTTCGCGGTAACATTCAGCCGCTTTATCGCCGCCCATTTCGGGCTTCGAACTTAGCAGCTCAAGCAGCTTATCCTCGCCCTCCAGCGCGGCGCTTACCATTTTTGCTTTATCGCAAACACCGGTATCTGTGAGCACTGTTTCAAGAAACTGTCTGCCCTTGCCGGCTCTTGCCGCCCTTAAAGCGGCTTTTATGTTGGAATAGAAAACCGAAACGGTAACAAGGCGCAGTATAAGCGGATTGTCAAGCTCTTTCGCTTTTTTGAGTCTCGCGGTCATCTGTCCCGCGTCGATAACACAGTCGGCAAGCTGGCTGTCACCGGTTTTTATGAGGATATCGTATGCCTCAGCCGCCGGTTTCTTCATAAATTCCGGCAGCAGGTCGAACCTTTTTTCCTTTACTGCCCTTTCAAGCAGCACAACATCGACCGACGCCGGCGTTATTAGCAGGCGGCCGTAATCCCTGTTTCTGACCGTGCCCTTGAGCACCGCCTTGAAGTTGTGAAAATCGTTCTCATAGATAAACGGCTCGAAAAGCGACATATCCGGCGCGTTGTCCGTAAGATATTTCCAGAGCTTTTCGGTCTCGGCGCTTAACATCTCCGGAATTTCAGCTCCGTCTTTTTTGTCAATACCGCAGTCAGAAAGCGCCGCCGCCAGCTCATCGGTATCAGAGGCGGCCGCAAGCCTTAACATATCGCTTTTTTTTAACATTCGGTTCTCGCGCGCCCTTAAATTGCCTATCGCAAAGCCCACGGATTTTACCGGCATTTTCTCACCCTCCGAAATTTTAATGCAATTATCCGAACAGTTCCCTGTTGAGCGTGTCTGTCAGCGTATCGCGCTTTTCACGGATTACCGCCTCAAGACCGCAGTTTATTATTATATCGCCGTACTTAAGGATAAAGCCGCCGCCTGTTTCGGCGGTTTCGCCGCTCAGCGTGAGCGAATACCCGCCCAGCGCTTTCTTAAACTCCGATATATCGCGCGACATATCGCCTGACGAAAGGATTACCTCTCCGCTCTTATCCAGCCTGTTTCGCTCAATCAGCTTTAAAAGCAGGTCAAAATATTCTTTGTCGCCGTAAGCGTTTATACTGTCCGCCGTGGCTTTGAGCGCGGATTCTATAAGCTCCCTTTTTACCGAAAGCGCGGCGTCTCTCTTAAGCAGAGCGGCTGCCGACTCACCCGTCTTTTTTGTGAGTCCGGCCGCTTTTTCGGCTGCCGCCGCGATCTCCAGCGCTTCTTTCTCCGCTGCGGCAATACGCTCATTCACAGCTTCCTCCGCCTTTTTTTCCGCTTCGGAAATTATTTCGGCGGCGCGGTCACCGGCGTCCTCCGCTATACCGGCAAGTATTTTTTCACTTGAGGTCATATCCGTCTCTCCTTACAGCAGGATAACGGTAAGGAAGGAAATAAGAAACGCGAGAAGTGCGTAAATCTCAACCAGCGTTACCGAAACGAGAGCCTTCGGGAAGGCGCTCTCGTCCTTGGCAAAAAGCGATATACCGGCAACAGCCGCCCTGCCCTGCGAAATAGCCGAAAGAAGTCCTCCGAAAGCGATAGGCAGGCAGGCGGCGAGTATCAGCGAGCCGTTCCATGTCGAAAGCTCGGCGAGACCGCCGAAAACACCGATTTTTGTAAGCACGATAAACGAAACAATAAATCCGTAAAGTCCCTGAGTACCCGGAAGCAGCTCAAGCACCAGCATTTTACCGAATTTCGAGGGGTCCTCGGAAAGCACTCCCATACCTACCTCGCACGCCATACCGACGCCCTTCGCAGAGCCTATACCCGCAAGAATTGTTGCCAGTGCCGCGCCGAAAAGCGCCAAAACAGTACCTAAAGTCATTTTAATTTTCCTCCTTAATATTTTCAGCGTCCAAATCGGTATATTTTGATTTGAACGAAAAAGCCTTGAACTCTCTGCCGCCGCCCTCATAGAATTTTGAGAACAGCTCCACATACTGAAGTCTCAGCGTATGAACATAAGCGCCCAGCACGTTAAGTCCGAAGTTTATCGCGTGTCCCACCGGGAAAATAATCACAAGCATTACTATTCCGCCGAGGCTCCTGCCGCTCATACTTGAGAGCATATTGAAAACAGCTCCCATAGCCGAGGTCGTAAGCCCGAGCGCCATAAGTCTTGAGAACGAAAGCAGGTCGCTTACATATCCGGTAACATCATAAAGTGACACAATACCCGAAAAAATACGCGCCACGGGATTTTTCTTATCCCGCCCCTGCGTCAGTATAAGACCCGCGACAGAAACAAGCGTAACCGCTATTCCGACGGTTTTAAGCACCGGCAGCGCCACAAAGCCTACCGCCATTACCGCAATACCTGAAAGACAGGTTATCCACAGTCCGGCGTCAAAAAACGCTCCCTTTTTATCGCCGTTTTTAAGGCAGGTCACGAATTTGGCGCAAAGACCGGCGATCACCTCGGCAAAGCCGAGCGCTATACTTAAAATAAGAAGTGTTACCGCGTCGCCGTTCATCGGGTCGATAAGCGCCGGCAGCGCCACTCTGTGCCCGAAAAAGTTTTCGCTTATAACCGCTATGCTGTCCCCGAAAAAGCTGCCGAAAACAAGTCCCCACAAAACGGTGGATATTCCGCAGTACCGGAACAGCCGCATATTCTGCCTCATCGAAGCTGAAAGCCTGAATTTTTTAAGCACCAGCGTTGTAGCTATCACCATCAAAAGCCCATAGCCGGCGTCGGAAAACATCATTCCGAAGAAAAGATAATAGAAAAATCCGGTAACAAAGGTCGGGTCAATATCGTTAGGACCCGGCAATGAGTACATTTTGACAAGCGTTTCGGCAGGCCGCGCGAAAGCGTTGTTTTTAAGAATGACCGGTGCGAGATTCTCGTCCGCATCCTCCGCCTCGATAACAACCGTAAACTGCTTATCAAGAGTTTTTTGGAGAAACGGCAGGTCACGCTCGGCGACATACCCCTTTATGAGAACGGTATGCCCCGTCTCACATATCTCGCCCGCCGCACGGTAACGCTCGGCGCGGTTTCGGCAGTAATCGGCGAGCGCCTCTATTTCCCTGCGGTTTTCCGCAATCTTTTTGATTTTTTCCGTATATTCACTTGCCTTTTTAAGACAGTCCTCCGCGCGCTTTTCCTTTGAGGCTATTTTCACCCTCGGCAGCTTTGAGGTAATCTGGAAAGGTCTCGCGAATCCGAGCGAGCGCAGCACTGCTTCGGCTCTCGCCGCGTCGCTGTTCCGGCAGCAGGCGAAAATATAGGTAATATCCTTGCCCGTATTCACAACTTCCGTATATAAAGCAAGCTCCGGGTCGCACTCCGCAATTTTAGCGTAAAGCCCCTCTGTATCGTACACGCCGGAAACCGTTCCGATAAATGCCCTTGTCGACACGGTTCCCGAGAAGGAAAGCGGAACATCAAGCTCTGCCCAAGGAAGCATCTGCTCCCTTGTCATATCAAGTCTTGCCGCTTCCGCCTTAAGCTCGGTTATTTTGCGCTCCGACTCAGTGACCTCAAAAGCAACCGAGAGCGCCTTTTCGGTACGTTTACGGTCGGGATAAAACTCTTCAGGAGAAAGAAGCCTTTTCTGACTGAAAAGTCCGGCAAGACCTTTTTTCTCGGGGCACAGTGTATTCAGTATTTTAAGCGCGCTTTCGGCAACCTCCGCGTTTCTTATATATGTGTTCTGACGGTCGACGGTGTCGGTTTTGAAATACCCCTCAGGCAGAGCCGCGGTCTCATCGTCGGACGCGGCGGTGTCAATATCTATAACCGAAAGCTCCTGAAGCCTTTTCATCAGCGCAGATTTTTCCTGTCTCAAAGCGTAAATACTGACTAATTTGCATTTCAGCTTAGCCAATTATATCACCACACTTTTTTTAAATGCCGGTCATTATGAAAATATCACCTTAACCGCAGCGTCAACGGCATTTTTGAGGTTCTTTTCATATTTAGCCTTTATTTCACCGGCCGACCTTTCCGCTTCTGCGGCGGCGAGCTTTTTGAATTCCTCCGCTTCCTTCACGGCGGACTGCTTTATCTGCTCCGCCTTTTTTTCGGCCTCGGCAATTATTTCCGCTGCTTTTGCGGCGGCGTCGCTTTCCGCCTTCGCCGCGATACTCTTTGCCTTCTCTGACGCGGCGGACACCGTTTTTTCCGCCTCTTTCTCGGCGGCGGCAATAGCGTCAGCCATACTCTTAGCCATTTTCTGCACCTCCGCATGCAATTTTAAAACTATTTTACCCCATTTTCCATAAAAAGTAAATGATATTAAGTATAAATTTTTTGTAAAGAATAATAATTTACATAAAATACGATTATTTTAAAAAAACACTTCTTTTTTATACCGCTTTTTGGTATAATATATTCTTAAGGAATATCAGACGGAGAAAACTGTTTATGAATATTATAATTAACGGTCTTAACATAGAATATACCGAGAAGGGCGAAGGTATTCCGGTTTTGCTGCTGCACGGCTGGAATTCCTCTTTCGACGTTTATTCGGGAATAATCGCCTCCCTTTCCGGCCGCTGCCGCACGGTAGCCGTCAATTTTCCGGGCTGCGCCGGCTCCCAGACCATGAGCGAGCCGTGGGAGCTTGACGATTACTGCGCTTTCGTGCTTGAGTTTATGAAAGCCGTGAAGCTTGAAAACCCGATAATGATAGGTCATTCGCACGGCGGGCGGGTAATACTCAAAATGGCGGCGGCCGGTCTTGTAAATCCGCCGAAAATAGTCCTGCTCGACTCTGCGGGGCTGATACCGAAAAAAACGGCAAAACAGAAGCTAAGGGCAAAAAGCTTTAAAATAATAAAGCGGATACTTACCCTGCCGGTAATTAAAAATCATTCCGCCGCCCTGCTTGACAGAGCAAGAAAGCATTACGGCTCGGCGGATTACAACGCCGCTCCCGAGGTGCTGAGAAAAACCCTTGTTTCTCTTGTCAATACCGATTTGCGTGATATAATAAGCAATATAACCTGCCCGACCCTGCTTATATGGGGTGAAAAGGACACGGCGACCCCGCTTGCCGACGCCGAAACAATAAAATCCTTAATACCCGACTGCGGATTATGCGTCATAAAAGGCGCAGGGCATTACTCCTTCCTTGAACAGCCGTATCAGACCGCGGCAATACTCGGTAGCTTTATCAAATAAAACAGAGCCTTAAATCCTTTAAAGGAAGTGCGTTTTTTGAATATTATTTTATTCCTTTGTCTTATAACGGCGGCGCTGTCCGCGCTTTTCGCGCTGGTAAGGCAATATCAGATGCTTCAGCAGAACTCCTATTTCCCCTCGCGCTACGCCGCGTGGGTGAAGGAAAGCTATTCGCTCCCGCTCTGCGCCGAATGTATAGCCTTCTGCGCCTCGTCCCTGCTTTTCGGACAGGAGCTTTACGCAGTGCAGCTGGCTTTCCTTGCCGCGGTGCTTGCCGTAAGAACCGTATCAGCCGTAAGGACACAGAAAAAATCGGTTAAAAAGCTGGTGTTTACCGGAAGAATAAAAAGGCTTTTCGCTGCAGCGGTTATTCTCCTCGCGGTCTTCACAGCCGTTTATGCAGTTTTCCCCGAAACGCTCGCGGGAGAGATATTCACCGTTATCGTGTTTATGCTCTCGTTTATTTCCCCGCTGCTTACGCTTTTATGCCGCTTGCTTACCGCGCCTGCCGAAAAGGCGATTGCGTCGTGGTATGTGAATGACGCAAAACGGATTTTAAAAGAGCACAAAAATCTCACCGTTATAGGCGTTACGGGCAGCTACGGCAAAACCTCGGTAAAATTTATATTGCAGCGGCTTTTAAGCGAGAAATACAATGTTGTCGCCACTCCGCACAGCTTTAACACGCCTATGGGTGTAGTAAGGACTATAAGAGAAAACCTCAAGCCGCAGACACAGATATTCATATGCGAAATGGGCGCGAAAAATATCGGCGACATAAAGGAAATATGCGATATCGTCCACCCGAAATACGGGATTATCACCTCGGTAGGTCCCCAGCACCTTGAGACCTTCGGCTCTGTCGATAACGTTTATAAAACCAAATTCGAGCTTGCCGACGAGGTAATAAAAAACGGCGGAGAGGTTTTTGTAAGCGGTGACAGCGCTGAGCTTATAAAACGCACCGACCCCTCGCTTTACAGGGTTTACGGCACTGATAAAAGCTTTGAGTTCCGCGCCCGGGATATTTCATATTCAAAGAACGGCTCGGAATTTACGGCGGTGCTCGGAAAAGAAGAAATACGGCTTTCGTCAAAGCTGTTAGGGCTGCACAGCATAATAAACATAACCGGAGCGGCGGCGCTCGCCTTTACCCTCGGCACAGAGCCTGAGGATATAAAATTCGCCGCGGCGGCTTTAAAGCCCACTGAGCACAGGCTTGAACTGAAGCCGTATATAAACGGCTCCACGCTTATTGACGACGCCTACAACGCCAATCCCGAGGGCTGTATAGAGGCGGTCAGGGTGCTGGCTTCGTTTGACGGTATGAAAAAGGTTATCGTAACGCCGGGTCTTATCGAGCTCGGCTCAAAGGAATACGAGTGCAACTTCGCTCTCGGCGCAGAGGCGGCGGAAAAATGTGATATAATTATCCTTGTCGGGAAAAACCGCTCAAAGCCTATACGTGAGGGCGCAGAGTCAAAAGGGTTCCCGCAGGAAAATCTCTTTACCGTATCGAGCTTCAGGGAAGCCATGCAGATTTATACGCCTATGGCGGACAGCGGCACGGTTGTGCTTTTTGAAAACGACCTGCCCGACAATTATCTCAACTGAATAAAAACTTTTATGCCCTGCCGCGCGGGCAATAAAAAGCAATAACATGCGCGGAGGAACGGAGATCATAATATGAAAACAAATATCGCAGTATTTTTCGGCTGCCGCTCGGTAGAGCATGAGGTTTCGATTATATCGGCTGTTCAGGCTATGAACGCCGTAAACCGCGACAAGTACGACATCACTCCGGTCTATGTGACAAAGGACGGGGAAATGTACACGGGAGAGCCGCTCTTTACGGTAGAAAATTTCAGGGACCTTCCGTTATTACTCAAAAACTGCGAGCCGGTAATATTCGAGCGCAGGAACGGCGCGGTGCATATGGTATACCGAAACGGCGGACTTTTCTCAAGGAAAAAGGACGTGACGGTTGACCTCGCTTTTCCGGTCGTGCACGGCACCAACTGTGAGGACGGCACTATGTCTGGATATTTCGAGTTTCTCGGACTTCCCTATATAGGCTGTGACATTATTTCCGCCGCAGTGGGAATGGATAAGGCGGTTTTCAAGGACGTGCTGCGCTCCGCCGGACTTCCCGTGCTTGACTGCGTGACCTTCCGTTCAAGGGATTACGCGGCGGACAAAAACGCCGTCATTTCCGAAATAACCGAAAAAATCGGCTTCCCGCTTATAATAAAACCGGTAAACCTCGGCTCAAGCGTAGGAATAAGCAAGGTAAACGACAAAGACGGGCTTGAGGCCGCGGTATCACTTGCCGCCTCATTCGCCGACAGGATACTCGCCGAGCACGCCGTTACGGCGCTGCGCGAGATAAACTGCTCGGTAATAGGAGACGCCGACCGCTGTGAGGCAAGCGTGCTCGAAGAGCCCTTTATGCACGATGAGATTCTTTCCTACGCCGACAAATATATGTCCGGCTCAAAGGGCGGCGCGTCAAAGGGTATGGCGTCGCTCGGCAGAAGGATTCCGGCTGAATTAAGTCCGGAAAAGACCGAAGAAATAAGAAAGATCGCCTGTGATATTTTTAAGGCGATTGGAGCCAGCGGCGTTGTAAGAATAGACTTCCTGCTCGACACCGAGAGCGGAGCGGTATACGCCAATGAGATAAATACCATTCCCGGCTCGCTTTCCTTCTATCTCTGGGAGCCGGCGGGACTTAAGTACACCGATATGATAGACCGTCTCGTGGAAATAGCATTTAAGCGCCAGCGCAGCCGTGAAAATCTCACCTACACTATCGATACGAACATTCTTTCGGGCGTATCGTTCGGCAAAGCGGGCGCCAAAGGAGCGAAGTTCTGATGACAGGTCTTTTAGTAAGGCTTTTTGTGAAAAACAGGGACGATATAAACGACAGCGCCGTAAGAAGCCGCTACGGAACGCTCGGCGGCACAGTCGGTATAATCTGCAACCTTTTTCTCTGCGCACTGAAGCTGACGGTCGGATTTCTGACCGCCAGTATTTCCATTGTGGCTGACGGTCTCAACAACCTTTCTGATATGGGCTCGTCGGTCATCACCATGATAGGCTTCAAAATGGCAGGAAAGCCGGCTGACAGCGACCACCCGTTCGGTCACGGGAGAATGGAGTATATGTCCGCCTTTATAGTGGCAATACTTATTCTGCTTGTGGGCGGCGAGCTTTTCAAGTCGTCGGTCTCGGCGCTTGTAAACGGCGACGCAATACCCGAATATTCCGCGGCGGCGCTTATTATCCTCGCCGTTTCGATACTTGTAAAGCTCTGGATGTGCCTTTTCAACCGCAGGCTCGGCAAAAAGATAAACTCAGAAGCGCTGCTCGCCACCGCGCAGGACTCACTTAACGATATGATAACCACCGCGGTGATACTTGTCTCGGTAGGAGTATCCATGCTTGTGTCACTGCCGTTTAACCTTGACGCGGTTATGGGTATACTTGTGGCGCTGTTTATTATATACTCCGGTCTTTCCTCCGCAAAGGAAACGCTTGACAGTATTTTGGGAGCTCCGCCGGACAAGCAGCTTATCAAGGACATCGAAAATACAATAATGTCGTTCAGGGAATTTGTCGGCATACACGACC
This sequence comes from uncultured Clostridia bacterium, assembly GCA_944376655.1. GTDB lineage: Bacteria > Bacillota > Clostridia > Oscillospirales > Acutalibacteraceae > UBA737. The sequence continues at coordinate 6,543 of CALWDJ010000031.1, read as the reverse complement.
TTATAGTACACAACTACGGGCCGGGAAAGCAGTTCGCTTCGGTTCACGTTGAGGTGCCGCAGGACAGCGACATAGTAAAATGCCACGAACAGATAGATTTATGCGAAAAGCTGATACAGGAAAAGCTCAATGTCTCGCTTGTGATACATATGGACCCTATCGACTGCAACAACGAATCGGTAGCGGCGGTTAGAAGAAGCATAACCGAAGCCGTAAAAAGCATTGACAGCTCTATGTCGCTGCATGATTTCCGTATGACTCCGGCGGGTAAAAAACGCACAAATCTGATTTTTGACGTTGTGGTTCCCTCATCGGTTCATTTAAGCCATGAAGAGATAAACAGGCGGATAGCTGAGCAGGCAAGGCAAATTAACCCGACCTACTGCTGTGTTATTACCTTTGACAATGATTTTACCGGAAACTGATTTTTCCTTTTCGGAGGTTCGCACATATGACACTTAACGATCTTGCAATCGGCAAGGAAGCGGTAATAACCGCAGTAAACGGCGAGGGCGCGCTGCGTCTTCGTCTGCTCGATATGGGACTGATACCCGGAACCAAGGTCAAGGTAATCAAAATAGCCCCGCTCGGCGACCCTATCGAGATAACCCTACGCGGCTATGAGCTTACCATACGCCGCGAGCACGCAAAAGAAATAATAATCAAGGAGGGCGGCGAGGAATGATTTTTGCGCTTGTAGGAAACCAGAACTGCGGAAAAACCACCCTTTTCAACGCCCTTACGGGCGCCAATCAGCATGTCGGCAACTTTCCGGGCGTGACGGTTGACAGCAAGATGGGCGATATTTCGGCCGCCAAGGGCTGTTCTGTCGTGGATCTGCCCGGAATATACTCTATCCGCCCCTATTCGACCGAGGAAATTGTCACGCGTGACTTTGTGCTAAATGAGAAGCCGGACGGAATCATAAACATAGTTGACGCTACAAACATAGAGAGAAACCTGTATCTTACGCTTCAGCTTTTAGAGCTTGGCATACCTATGGTGCTGGCGCTCAATATGATGGACGAGGTCAGGGCAAACGGCGGAACGGTTGATATCAAAATGATGTCCGAGCTTATCGGCATACCGGTCGTCCCGATTAGCGCCGCCAAAAACGACGGTATCAGCGAGCTTGTGAACACCGCCGTTTCCACCGCCAAAAAGAAAATAAAGCCTAAGGTGCAGGACTTCTGTCTGCCCGGTCCTGTTCACCGCTGCATACACGCGGTGTCGCACCTTATAGAGGACCACGCGCAGCAGTGCGGAATTTCTCCGCGCTTTGCCGCGACAAAGCTGATTGAAGGCGATATGTCCTTCGCGGAAAAGCTGGAGCTTGACAAAAACGAGCTTGAGACGATTGAGCACAGCGTAAAGGAAATGGAAACCGAAAGAGGGCTTGACGCCAACGCCGCTTTGGCGGATATGCGTTATTCGTTTATCGAAAACGTCTGCGAAAAGGCAGTCGTGAAATGCAGGGAGAGCAAGGAACACCTGCGGAGCGTAAAAATTGACAATGTGCTTACAAACAAATACCTCGCCCTGCCGCTTTTCCTTGTTATAATGCTGCTGATTTTCTGGCTCACCTTCGGCGTTATAGGCAGCTTTCTGTCCGACCTTCTGTCTATGGGCATTGACGCCATTACTGCTGTGACAGACAAAGCGCTTACTGCTTACGGGATAAATCCTGTGGTGCACAGTCTTATAACCGACGGTATTTTCGCCGGCATAGGCAGCGTGCTTTCCTTCCTGCCGCTTATAGTGGTGCTTTTCTTCTTCCTCTCGATTCTTGAGGACACGGGATATATGGCGCGCGTCGCCTTTGTTATGGATAAGCTGCTGAGAAAAATAGGGCTTTCGGGGCGCAGCTTCGTACCGATGATAATAGGCTTCGGCTGCTCTGTGCCGGCGGTTATGTCGGCAAGGACGCTTTCTTCGGAACGCGACCGCAAGATGACAATAATGCTGGTGCCGTTTGTGTCCTGCTCGGCTAAAATACCGATTTACGCTGTATTCAGCGCCGCTTTTTTCCCGGATTACGCCGCGCTTGTTATGTCCGTGCTTTACATATCCGGCCTTTTGGTGGGAATAATAACCGCGCTGATACTCAACAAGACCGCTTTCAAGGGAAATCCTGTTCCTTTTGTCATGGAGCTGCCGAACTACCGTCTGCCCTCGGCAAAAAGCGTGCTGCTGCTCATGTGGGACAAGGCAAAGGACTTTTTACAGAAAGCCTTTACCGTAATTTTCATAGCTACCGTAATAATCTGGTTCTTAGGCGCGTTTGACTCAAGGCTCAATTATGTCACCGACTCTTCGCAAAGTCTGCTAGCCGCGGTAGGAAAGTTTATTTCCCCGATATTCTCGCCGCTCGGCTTTAACGACTGGCGCATAAGCACCTCTCTGCTCGCCGGTCTTTCGGCAAAAGAGGCGGTGGTAAGCACCATGAGCGTGCTTACGGGAACGGGACTTGAGGATTTGGGAGGAGCGCTTTCGTCAATGTTTACTCCCCTTTCCGCCGTCAGCTTTCTTGTGTTCACCCTGCTTTACACTCCCTGCGTCGCCGCTATCGCCACATTCAGGGCGGAGCTCGGCTCTCGGCTCCAGACTGCCGGAATCGTTGTTCTCCAGTGCGTTATAGCCTGGGTCTGCGCTTTTGCGGTTCACAGCATAGGTCTTCTATTTTAGGTGACGGTATGGGACTTTTCGATTATATCCTGCTTTTTATAGTAGCCGCCTGTCTTGCCGCCGCCGTAATATTCATTATAAGGCGGAAAAAGTCAGGGAAAAATTTCTGCTGCGGAAGCTGTGACAGCTGCGGCCTTAACTGCCGCAAAAAACAGACTGAGGAGAAAACAAATGAAAAATAAACCTTTGAAAATATTTTTAAGATGGCTTTTGTGCGCGGTAATAATTTTTATAGCCTTTTGGTTCGTACTGCCGCCGCTCAACCTGCGGAGCAGCACTTTATGGGGCTTTCTTGTATTCTGCATCGCGGTATGCGCCGTAATAAACTCTCTGCCGCGGTTATCCGAGGCTTTAAGCGGCTTTTCCGGTATGAAGCGTATTCCCTACGCTTCGGATTACAAGGGAGCGCTTAAAAAAACCGGAAAGCCGTTTAAAATCGCCCTTATCGCCGTGCTTTGCATTATTGTACTCAATATAGCGGCGTGGCTGTCCGGCGCGGAAATCTTCAACGCTTCGCGCTATGTGAATCTTATAACACCCGAAGACGGTGATTTTACCGCCGATGTCGCGGAAATCAACCGCAGTCAGATACCGGTGGTTGACCGTGACACCGCGTCAAGGCTCGGACAGAGAAAGCTCGGAGAAATGTCTGACCTTGTATCGCAGTTCGTCATTGAAGAGGACTACACCCAGATAAACTACAAAGGCAAGCCGGTAAGGGTCACTCCCCTCACCTACGGCGATATAATAAAGTGGTTCAACAACCAGTCCGAGGGTATTCCGGCATATATATCAGTGGATATGACAACGCAGGAAACAACGCTCGTCCGCCTTGAGGACGGCATCAAATACTCAAGAGGCGAATACTTCTTCCGCAACCTTGACCGCTGCCTGCGCTTTAAATACCCGACAAAGATTTTTGACAATATCAGCTTTGAGATAGACGAAAACGGCACCCCCTATTGGGTCGCCTCCTGCGTGGGCTTTAAAATCGGAATATGGAGCGGACGCGACATAGACGGAGCCGTTCTGCTCAACGCCGTAACGGGCGAAAGCGAGTATTACGCGCTTGACGATATACCGAGCTGGGTGGACCAGGTTTACAGCTCCGAAATGATAATGGAGCAGCTGACCTACAACGGAAAGTACCGTTCGGGCTTTTTCAATTCCATATTCGGGCAGCAGGGCGTGCTCCAGCCGACCGACGGATACAATTACCTTGCCATAAACGACGACGTTTATCTTTACACCGGAATGACTTCCGTCACAAGCGACGAGTCAAATGTCGGCTTTGTGCTTACGAATCTCCGCACCAAGGAGACAAAATTCTATTCTATTCCGGGAGCCGAGGAATATTCGGCCATGAGCTCGGCGGAGGGTCAGGTTCAGCACCTTAAATACACGGCTACTTTCCCGCTGCTGCTCAATATTTCCGACCGCCCGACATATTTTATGTCGCTCAAGGACGCGGCGGGGCTTGTGAAAATGTACGCCTTTGTTGATGTGAGCCAGTACCAGATAGTAGGCACCGGCGAAACGGTGGACGCCGCCAGAGCCGATTATATTGCAAAGCTCAAGGACGAGGACCTCGAGGTGGACGACGCTGAGGAAAAGACCGTTTCGGGCATTATTGAGCGTATAGCCTCCGCCGTGGTAAACGGAAACACAAATTATTATATAACGCTTGAAAACAGTGACACCGTATATATAGTTCCGGTAACGCTGTCTGACAGGCTGCCGCTCGCTCAGCCGGGTGACAGCATCGAGCTGAGCGTTTCCGAAACGGCTGAGGGTATCACCGTTTCAAAGGCGCAGCTTAAATAATTCAAAGCTATTGTATTACACCGAAAAGCCGCTTGTTTAAGCGGCTTTTCGCTTACAAGGAGTTTTTCCGACGCACCTGTCGCTGAAAAAACAAAATACGGCTTAACGCCGCAAAAAAAACAAATTTACGGTTTACCGACAGTTATGTGACGGCTTTCATAACCGTCACTTTTTTGTTTTTCTTTCTGCATTGCTCAATTACATACTTTGTCCCGCGCGACTGTCCGTCCCAAAACGCCAGCACCTCGTCGGCGTACTCAATAATTTGCAGGTTGCGCTTAAGCGGCGCTCCTCGTCCGTACTTCTGATATTCGGGTAAAAACTCGGTGAGCTTAAGTCCATTCGCAAGCGCGTAATCCCTTGCGCAGGTGTCAATCCCCCTTGCGCCGCCTGAAACTATTTCCGTAACATCTCGGGGTAAATATTTTTCCAAGTTTTTTACATTCAATCCTCTTGAACCAATTACTGCTATTTTCATAATCAACCCTCATAAATAACTGTATTGAGTTAATTATATAATTAAGCAAAGTAGATGTCAACTCAAAAGAGGTAATCTTTTCAACGTAAAACGGTTAATCTAAATTCAGAATGTTTAAATTGGAGAGATTATGTGAATATAGGTAATGCAGTTAAAGAGCGTATACTGGAATTATGTGCCGAACGGAATATCACAATAAACAAGCTAAGTACTATCAGCGGAGTTACACAATCAACCGTAAATAATATAATCAGCGGCAGGAATAACAGCACAACCATAGCGACAATAAAAAAATTATGCGACGGATTGGAAATATCCATTACAGAGTTTTTCACATCAAAGGTATTTGAAAATTTGGAACAGGAAGTCAAATAAAAGTCTTTCCTTGCGGAACGTACACCGTCACAGAAACTAAAAAATGCGGGACTGTAAAGCCTTGCTGCAATCGTATTTGTCATATACGGGCAAAAACTCCGTGAGTTTCAGTCCGTATGCACTAAAAATGTCCTAAATTAAGACATAAAGGTGTTTATTATGAAAAGAATACTCGATTCTGAAAAATCAAATATTATCGGTTCCCGTGTTAAAGAAGCGCGGATAAAAGCCGGTTTAAGTCAGAAACAGTTATCCGAAAGGCTGGAGCTGCTTGCAGTTTATACCTGCAGAGGTTCTGTTTCACGTATTGAAAACGGTCAGCGAGCGATTACCGATATAGAAATTGACGCAATATCAAAAGTATTAAATGTATCTCTTGATTACCTTTTCGGAAGAGAATAGGCATTTTATAGTAAGTTGGTCTAAAATTAAGCTGCTGTGTAAGGAGCGATTATATGGATATAGGAAATGCAGTTAAAGAGCATAAAATAAACATATAATAAATATATTCAGGAGTTTTATTATGGCTATTAAAAGTTTATCCATTCGCATCGATGATAAAATGCTTAATAAATTGCATATTGTTGCCGATTATGAGGGTCGCAGTGCTAACAGTGAAATACTTGTCCTCATACGGGAAGCAATTGAAAAATATGAGGAAAAGCACGGAGAGATTAAAATCGATAATAACTGATTTTGAAGGTGTCAATTTTTTCGCTCCGCCTTACACTACCGAGGTATATAGTATGTTAATTAAAGATGCCGTTGTTCTGCGTTTACAAATATTATGCAAAGAACGCAATATTAAATATAATGAACTTGCTACCCGTTCGGGAGTTACTCCTTCGACTGTTTACAGCTTAATGGATATAAACAGACGTGATTTATCTATTATTACACTTAAAAAACTTTGCGACGGTCTTGATATGACCATAACCGATTTTTTTGACGATGATATTTTTAAATTTATGGAACAGGAAATCAAATAAATAGCGTAAAAACAAACAAAGCCCATTTAAGCCCTGCCGCTTAAGCTCTGTACGGCGGCAGGGCTGCCTTTCCCACCTGTCACAACCTCCGGCTAAGCCGGAGGCTTGAGTGAGTCCTAGAAGGGCATTTTACAGGCCACACCCCTAAAGGGGCTCCGAAAGGTTCTGCCAACCGCATTACTTTCTCGGGCA
>CALWDJ010000030.1 GCA_944376655.1 uncultured Clostridia bacterium | reverse complement strand
TGGAAGAAGAGAAAAAAATTAAAAAATTCTGGGACGATAATAAAATTTTTGAAAAAAGTATAGACTCCCGCGCGAAGGGAGAGCCCTATATTTTCTACGACGGACCTCCGACCGCCAACGGCAAGCCGCATATCGGTCATGTGCTGACCCGTGTTATCAAGGATATGATTCCGCGCTACCGCACTATGAAGGGTAAAATGGTTCCACGCAAGGCAGGCTGGGACACTCACGGTCTTCCGGTCGAGCTTGAGGTTGAAAAGATGCTGGGACTTGACGGCAAGGAGCAGATCGAGGAATACGGACTTGAGCCCTTTATCGAGCACTGCAAGGAAAGCGTCTGGAAATACAAGGAGATGTGGGAGGATTTTTCAAAGACGGTCGGTTTCTGGGCGGATATGGATAATCCTTATGTAACCTATCATAACAATTTTATCGAATCCGAATGGTGGGCTCTCAAAAAGATATATGAAAAAGGTCTGCTTTACAAGGGCTTTAAAATCGTTCCCTACTGCCCGCGCTGCGGTACTCCCCTTTCCTCTCACGAAGTGGCTCAGGGCTATAAGAACGTAAAAGAGAGAAGCGCCATTGTCCGCTTCAAGGTAACAGGAGAAGACGCCTGTTTCCTCGCGTGGACGACTACCCCGTGGACACTGCCCTCGAATGTCGCGCTCTGCGTTAATCCCGATGAGACCTACTGCAAAGTAAAGGCAGCGGACGGATACACCTATTATATGGCGAAAGCTCTGCTTGACAAAGTGCTCGGAGGTCTTGCGAAGGAAGACGCACCGGCTTACGAGATTCTTGAGGAATACAAGGGCAGTGAGCTTGAATATAAAGAATACGAGCCGCTTTTTGATTTTGTAAAGCCGGTTTGCGAAAAGCAGAATAAAAAGGGCCATTATATAACCTGCGACGGGTATGTCACCATGACCGACGGTACAGGTATAGTTCATATCGCACCCGCTTTCGGTGAGGACGATGCGAAGGTCGGAAGAAAATATGACCTTCCTTTTGTTCAGCTTGTTGACGGTCAGGGTAATCTTACAAAAGAAACTCCCTATGCCGGAATATTTGTAAAAAAGGCCGACCCGATTATTCTAAAGGACCTTGAGGAAAAAGGCCTGCTCTTCGCCGCCCCGAAATTTGAGCACGACTATCCTTTTTGCTGGCGCTGCGATACCCCTCTTATTTATTACGCACGTGAATCATGGTTTATTAAAATGACCGCGGTTAAAGACGATCTTATCCGCAATAATAATTCTATAAACTGGATACCGGAAAGCATAGGAAAGGGTCGCTTCGGCGACTGGCTCCAGAATGTTCAGGACTGGGGTATATCACGCAACCGCTACTGGGGTACCCCGCTTAATATCTGGCAGTGCGAATGCGGCCATATGCACTCGATAGGCAGTATAGAAGAGCTTAAAGGCCTTTCCGATAACTGTCCTGATAACATTGAGCTGCACCGCCCGTATATTGACGCGGTCACAATCAAATGCCTGAAATGCGGAAAGGAAATGCACCGTGTTCCTGAGGTTATCGATTGCTGGTTCGATTCAGGCTCAATGCCCTTTGCGCAGCACCATTATCCGTTTGAGAACAAAGAGCTGTTCGAGTCACAGTTCCCTGCCGATTTTATTTCGGAGGCTGTTGACCAGACACGCGGCTGGTTCTATTCCCTGCTCGCGATTTCTACTCTGATATTCAATAAAGCGCCTTACAGAAACGTTATAGTATTAGGGCACGTTCAGGACGAGAACGGTCAGAAGATGAGCAAATCAAAAGGCAACGCAGTTGACCCGTTTGAGGCGCTTGAAAAATACGGCGCCGACGCGATACGCTGGTATTTCTACACCAATTCGGCTCCGTGGCTGCCAAATCGCTTTCATGACAAGGCGGTCACAGAGGGTCAGCGCAAATTTATGGGTACTCTCTGGAACACTTACGCTTTTTATGTGCTCTATGCCAATATTGACGAGTTTGACCCGACAAAGTACGATATAAACAAGTGCAGTCTTACCGTTATGGATAAGTGGCTGCTTTCAAAGCTCAACTCGATGGTCGGAGCGGTAGACGAAAATCTTGATAATTACCGCATACCCGAGGCTGCGCGGGCGCTTCAGGAATTTGTGGACGAAATGAGCAACTGGTATGTCCGCCGCGGACGTGAGCGTTACTGGGTACAGGGTTTGCCGGAGGATAAAATAGCGGCATATATGACTCTTTATACCGCACTTGTTACCACGGCAAAAGCGGCTGCGCCGATGATACCGTTTATGACTGAAAGCATTTATCAGAACTTGGTAAGGAGCGTTGATGCCGATGCGCCCGAAAGCGTACATCTCTGTGACTTCCCGACCGTAAACAGCGCGGCAATAGACAAAGAGCTTGAAAACAATATGGACAAAGTGCTTGAAATTGTTGTCCTAGGCAGAGCGGCAAGAAACGGCTCGTCCCTTAAAAACCGCCAGCCTCTCGCTGCGATGTACGTTAAGCTCAACGGCACGCTTGACAGCTTCTATACCGATATTATACGTGATGAGCTTAATGTCAAAAAGGTTGTCTTTACAAACGATGTTGATAACCTTGTAACCTATCAGTTCAAGCCGCAGCTTAAAACAGTAGGACCCAAATTCGGAAAACAGCTTTCCGAAATCAGAACCGCACTTTCCGAGCTTGACGGCTCCGCCGCGAAAAAGCAGCTTGACAAAAACGGTGCTCTTACACTTCCCCTGCCCTCAGGAGATGTCACGCTTACCGCTGAAGACCTCCTTATCGACGCGAAGCAGAAAGATGGCTTCTACACCGTAAGCGATCGCGGAATTACGGTTGCGATTGATACCGTACTAACCGATGAGCTTATTGAGGAAGGCTTTATCAGGGAGCTTATCAGCAAAATTCAGACCATGCGCAAGGAAGCCGGCTTCAACGTTACGGATCATATTAACGTAACGATCGAGGGAAGTGAAAAAGTAACAGGTATAGCTGTTGCGAGACAGAACGACATCATGGGTGACACGCTTGCCGATTCTGTAAAAGCTGAAACTCCGACAGGATTTACAAAAGAATGGGATATTAACGGCGAAAACGTTACAATAGGCGTTAAAAAAGTCTGAATCTGAAAGGAGCGTTTTGCTTTGGACGATAACAACGAGATTTTTTACGAGGATATAAGTTCATCCTCCCGACCGGTTCAGCCGACAAGAAAAAGCACAAAATACAACGCAAAGGCTACCGCCGAAAACTACGGAAACGGCGTTTTCAAGCATCTTGATAAAGTTATCAAAACCATTTCCTTTATTGTATCGCTCGGTATTCTTCTCGTTTTTACGGCTGCGGCGGCTGTACTTGTAATGCTTGACAAAATATTCGCGATAATTGCCGTTGCGGTTTTCGCTGTGGGAATTGTATTAGCTATTATTGCCCTGTTCCTTATTTACGCAATAGGTCATATAATTTCACAGAACAACGAAATTATCAAAAAGCTCTAACCGCAGTCAAAAAAAACTGATTCCCGTTTGATGACAGACAAAGCCCGTTCGGAACATTTTGTTCCGAACGGGCTTTTAATACTTTAATAAAATCAAAGCGTAATCTTATGAAATACTTTCTTACCCTTTTTAATAATCATTCCGTCCTTTATTTCATCGGACGAAAAGGCCTGCTGCGGGTCGGTCATCTTCTCATCGTTTACGCTTACACCGCCCTGAATGACAAGCCTGCGTGCCTCACCCTTTGAAGCAGCAAGTCCGGCTTTTACCATTATGTCAAGCAAACCGATTTTCCCGTCGGTAAAGTCGGTGTCAGAAAGCACGGTTGACGGCATATTCTCGTGGTCGCCTCCTCCGGCGAAAATCGCTCTCGCGGCGGACTGTGCCTTTTCGGCTTCCTCCTCGCCGTGAACGAGCTTTGTAAGCTCATAAGCCAGAATCTCTTTCGCGGTATTAAGCTGACTGCCCTCCCATTTGTCCATCCTGTCGATTTCCTCAAGCGGAAGGAAGGTAAGCATTCTTATACATTTAAGCACGTCGGCATCCGCAACATTGCGCCAGTACTGGTAAAAATCATACGGAGAGGTTTTTTCGGGGTCAAGCCACACCGCGCCTGACGCGGTTTTACCCATTTTTTTACCTTCTGAATTAAGCAGCAGAGTAATTGTCATGGCGTAAGCGTCCTTGCCGAGCTTCTTTCTTATCAGCTCGCTGCCGCCCAGCATATTTGACCACTGGTCATCTCCGCCGAACTGCATATTGCAGCCGTATTCCTTGAAAAGATGATAAAAATCGTAGCTCTGCATTATCATATAGTTGAACTCAAGGAAAGAAAGGCCCTTTTCCATTCTCTGCTTGTAGCACTCAGCCCTCAGCATATTATTTACCGAAAAGCAGACTCCCACCTCACGCAGAAGCTCGATATAATTAAGGTCAAGCAGCCAGTCGGCGTTATTTACCATCTGCGCCTTGCCCTCGCCGAATTCAATGAAACGGCTCATCTGTTTTTTAAAGCAATCGCAGTTGTGCTGTATCTGCTCGGGCGTCATCATTGAGCGCATATCGGTTCTGCCGGACGGGTCTCCGATATATCCTGTACCTCCGCCTATAAGCGCTATCGGACGGTTTCCCGCCATCTGAAGCCGCTTCATAAGGCAAAGCGCCATAAAATGTCCTACATGCAGACTGTCCGCCGTCGGGTCAAAGCCGATATAAAAGGTTGCCTTACCGTTGTTTATAAGGTTTTTGATTTCTTCCTCATCGGTCACCTGAGCGATAAGTCCGCGTGCTACAAGTTCGTCATAAATTGTCATCTGTCTTACTCCTGTCCAATAACTCTTTCGCTGATTTATAAAGGTTCTCGGTCAGCTGGGTACCCGACATTATTCGGGCGATTTCGCCGACACGCTCCTCATATTTAAGCGGTTTTACCTGCGTAAAGGTTCTGCCGCCTTCAGTGCTTTTTTCTATGAGCAAATGCTCGTCCGCCATCGCGGCTATCTGCGCCAGATGAGTAACGCATATCACCTGACGGTTTTTCGCCACCTTTTTAAGCTGTATACCTACCTTACCGGCAGTGTAACCGCTGATACCTGTATCTATTTCGTCAAATATCATTGTTCCTACCGGGTCTTTATCAAGCAATACGCTTTTTATAGCGAGCATAACGCGCGAAAGCTCGCCGCCCGACGCGATTTTCGAGAGCGGCTTGACATTTTCACCCCTGTTCGCCGAAATCAGAAACTCTATATTGTCGCAGCCCCGTTTTGTGTATCTGCCCTTTTGCATTGACACTGTAAACCTGACATCAGGCATATTCAGGTAGCTTAATATATCGCATACCTTCTTTTCAAATTCCGCCGCCGCTTTTTTTCTCGACAAAGTCAGCTTTTCGCCAAGCTCGACAAGTCTATCAGTCGATTTGTCAAGCAGATCGGAAAGCTGCGATATACGCCTGTCCGAAAAGTCAAGCTCCTCAAGCCGCACCTTTGCCGAAGTGAGAAAATCAAGCATTTCCTCCTCGCTATTGCCGTATTTTAACATAAGACGCTCAAGCAAGTCAAGTCTTTCATTGATATTGTTTATATCAAGCTCTGAATATTCCACGTTATCGAGAAAATCACGGATTTCCGCTCCGATATCGGTTAAATCGGAAAGAACGTCGGCTGTTTTTTCGGCAAGCGCGTTCCACTTCCCGTCTTTAAGGGAATACAGTTCTTTTTGCGCCGAAGAAATAAGCGCCGAAGCTCCCGAAAAATCATCGTTTCCGTTGAGCGCCGTGTCGGCTTTGGAAAGCGCTTCCACAACAGTCTGGTAATTCTTCGCTATCTGCGCCTTGCACTTAAGCTCGGCAAGCTCGCCTTTCTTTATATCGGCGGATTCAAGCTCGTTAATCTGATACTTAAGCAAATCGGTCTGCCGCTGTTTTTCCTCCTCGTCGATTTGGGAGGCCTCAAGCTCTTTTCTTACCTTGTTGAGATATCTGAACTCCTGGTAATATTCGTTAATAAGCTCTGAGTTGTCCGCCAGCGCGTCAATATAAAAAATATGTTTTTCAGAATCGAGCAGCGCCTGACTGTCGTGCTGCCCGTGTATGTTTATAAGATTCTTGCCGATATCTCTGAGCTGTGTTGCGGTAACGGGTATTCCGTTCAGCTTTATAATACCTTTCCCCGATACCGAAAGACGCCGCCTTATCACAATGTTCCCGTCTTCATCGGGCGAAAAACCTAATTCCGACAGTGTTTTTACCGCCGTATCGTCAAAATTTCCGAAAACCGCGGATACCTCCGCGCTGTCACAGCCGGCACGAATAAGCTCTTTTGAGGTGCGCTCTCCAAGTACCGCGTTTATTGAATCGATAAGAATGGATTTTCCCGCTCCGGTCTCACCAGTAAGCACATTAAAGCCTTCGGCGAACTCGGTATCCGAGCGTTCTATTACCGCAATGTTCTCGATATGAAGAAATTTAAGCATTTTTCTTCCCCGCTATTTCAAAAGTTTATTAAGCTCCGCAGTAAGCGCAGCAGACTGCGGTTCCGAAGCAGTCACAATAATAATCGTATCGTCCCCCGCAAGTGAGCCCAACATCATATCGCCGAACATTTCGTCCACCGCAACGCATGCGCTTGATGCCATACCGGTAAAGCATTTTATAACAACGTTATTAAGTGAAAATGATACGCTTTTGACTGCTCCGGTAAACAGCTTGCGGTAATGCTCTGTATTTCGTGACTCACCAGACGGAGATATTCCCGAAACATATCGGTAAACCCCGTTTGAATCGTGTCCCTTAACTATACGAAGCTCCTTTATATCCCTTGAAACCGTAGACTGGGTGACATTGTAGCCGAGCGACAAAAGCTCCGCCTGAAGCTCCTCCTGTGTAAGAAAAACTTTTGTTTTTATAAGTTCAAGTATTTTTTCCTGTCTCTTGCTTTTCATTTGTTTCTCCGTTCTGCCGCGGGTATGGTCAGCGGCTTAATCGCTTAAACATTTTTTATCTAAACACTTCTGCCGTCCCTGAATTTCGCAGACAGAGTTTTATAAAAAGAACGGTCGTTAAGCCTTACAAGCATAGCGTACTGTTTTGACTTCTGAACATATATTTCTGTATACGGCCTTATCGCACATACCTTTCTTCCGTCCACCGTAAGGAAAATATCCGTACGTTTTTTTGAGTACGCTTTTAGCTTCACTGTGTTGTCAGCCCCGAGCAGAATAGGCTTTGCCGACAAAGAATGGGAGCATATCGGTGTTATGCACATACTCTGCGTGAGCGGATCAATAACCGGACCACCTGCGGACATCGAATAGGCCGTTGAACCGGTCGGCGTGGAAAGTATAAGACCGTCAGCCCGGTAGCTTATCGAATCGTTGCCCACCGAAGCCGAAATATCGATTATTCTTGATATAAAGCCGCTTACTATTACCGCGTCGTTAAGAGCGTTGTATTCCGAGAGCTTTCTGCCGTTTTCACAAACCGAAACCGACAGCATCATTCTTTTTTCCACCGCGTATTCTCCGGTTTTGAGCTTTTTGATAAGTTCAAGCTCATTCTGCTCAATATCTGCAAGATAACCCATTCTTCCGGCGTTGATTCCGAGCACCGGCTTGCCGTCAAGCGCCGCGCGCTTCGCGTAACGGATTATCGTTCCGTCACCGCCTATTGTAATAATAACGTCAGCAGTTTTATAAAGCTGCTCCTCGGGAAGATGACCGAAATTCTCATCCGTAATATTTTCAGGAAGATACGCCTTTATGTCGCACTCCTTCAGTATTGTTCCGAGCTTTTCAACCACCTGTGACGAGCCGCGCTTGTCAAGGTTCGGTATGACCGCCGCGTTCATATAATCACTCCTTCAGCGCCGTATAAGACTCCTCAACAAGCTGCTGCGGCGTTACCGTGCAGATTTTTTCGGGAGAAGCGCTTTTCTCTAAATAGCACAAATATTCTATATTGCCCTCAGGCCCTTTTATCGGGGAAAAATCAAGCCCGAGCAGCGAAAATCCGTCCTCGGCGGCAAGTGATGAAATTTTTTCAACAACCGCGATATGAACGTCTTTATCACGCACAACGCCTTTTTTGCCAACATTTTCCCTGCCGGCCTCAAACTGCGGCTTGATAAGGCAAACCGCCCTTCCCGAATCCTTAAGCAATGTTCTCAATGTCGGGAAAATATGATAAAGCGAAATAAAAGAAACATCAACAGATGCAAAATCCAGCAAATCCGGTATCTGCTCTGACGTTACGTATCTGAAATTTGTTCTCTCAAGGTTTATCACTCTGCTGTCGGTTCTCAGCTTCCACGCGAGCTGACCGTATCCTACATCAATCGCATATACCTTTGACGCGCCGTTCTGAAGCATACAGTCGGTAAATCCTCCGGTGGAGGCGCCGATATCGGCGCATATAGCTCCGGTAAGATCGATTTTAAAGCTGTCAACAGCCCTTTCGAGCTTTAATCCCCCGCGGCTGACGTATTTGAGACCTGCTCCCCTTACCTCTATAATATCGTCCGGCTTCACAGTATTTCCGGCCTTGTCGGATTTTTGATTATTAACATATACTATTCCGGCCATTATAAGTGCTTTCGCCTTTTCACGGCTTTCGGCGTAACCGCCGCTTACAAGCGCCGAATCAAGCCGCTGTTTTTCACTCATCACATTCACCGCCGACCGCTTTAATCATACTTTCGCTGTCAAGCCCGCAGTTTTTGATTCCTGATGACACCGCCGACTGCGGAACAAATTTTTCAATAGCGTGTATAACATATTTTCCCTGAAAACCTTTTTCAAGCAAGCGGGCTGCGCAGTGCTCACCGATTCCGCCGTTTTTTATCCCTTCCTCAAAAAAATGAATTTCACTGTATTTGAACAGCCCGGCAATAAGACTGTCGCTTAAAGGGAAAACCCTGTTTAATTTTATAACGCACAGATTTTCACATACCTTCAGCGCTTCGCATGCGTCGGAAAAAAGCCTGCCGTAGGTAATTATTGCCTTGCTGCCGGAGCCAAAAACAGAATATTCAGCACTGAAATCAGCGTCAAGGCATTCTTTTTCGCAGCCCCTCGGGTAGCGTACAGCGCATATCTCATCTCGTTCGGCCGCTTTTTTGATGCAGTACTCAAGCTCCTTATAGCAGCACGGGGAATAAATCTTGATTCCCGGAACCGATGTGAGAAAAGGCACATCAAAAATTCCCTGATGCGTTTCTCCGTCCTCCCCGACAATTCCGGCTCGGTCAATAAGAAGACGTACCGGAAAACCGCCTATCGCGATATCATGTATAACCTGGTCAAATCCACGCTGCAAAAACGATGAATAAACAGCGAAAAAGGGGTTCATACCGGCGCTCGCAAGACCCGCGGCGAATGTCACTGCATGCTGTTCGGCAATTCCAACATCGAAAAACCTGTTTTTGTATTTCTGGGAAAATTCGGTAAGGCCTGTTCCGTAAGTCATCGCGGCTGTAACCGCGCATATCCTGTCATCTGTTCCGGCAATAGAACAAAGCGTTCTTCCGGCTATATCCGAATAGGTTGTTTCCCCGTTTTCGGATGCGCCCTTATCAATATCAAACGGCGAAACCCCATGGTAATTTTTAGGAGAAGACTCCGCGTAAGCATATCCCTTTCCTTTTGTAGTTATAACATGGACAAGCGAGGGTCTTGAATAAGTTTTTGCGATATTGAAAAGCTGCTCCATTGTCTTGACGTCGTGACCGTCTACCGGTCCGAGATAATTAAAACCCATCACCGTAAAAATATTATTCTTGTAAACCAGCCCTTTTATGCTTTCTTTCAGCGAATAAACAGCGCTGTTAAGTGGCTTGCCGATCAACGGAATAGCAAGCAGGAAACGGCTTAAAGCATATTTGAAATGATGATAATGCGGTTTGTTGCGCATTCTGGAAAGGCTCCGAGCAAGGGCGCCAACATTTCTGGAAATTGACATTTTATTATCGTTAAGTACAACTATAAAATTACTCTTTCCGTTTCCGGCGTTATTAAGCGCCTCGTATGCCATTCCACCCGTCATAGCTCCGTCGCCTATAACTGCGACAGCAGTCCCGTTCTCGCCTTTAAGACGCTTAGCACGGTAAATACCGTACGCCGCGGAAATCGAATTACTGCTGTGTCCCGTTATAAATGGGTCATGCTCGCTTTCGTCAGGGCGCATATATCCCGACAGACCGTTTTCGGTTCTTAGCTGTGAAAATCTGTCAAACCTTCCTGTAAGGAGTTTATGCGTATACGATTGATGCCCGACATCGAAAATCAGCGCATCCTCAGGTGAGGAAAAACTCCTGTGCAGGGCTACGGTCAGTTCCACCGCACCGAGATTTGAGGCAAGATGCCCGCCGTTTTTTGAAACGGTCAGCATAATGCATTCCCTTATCTCTTCGCACAGAACCGAAATCTGCTGCTCATTAAGCTTTTTAACATCGTCAGGCGATTTAATTCCGCTTAATATTTTGTATTCCAATTATTACATTCCTTTAATATTTTCTATCAAGCAGATATTCGGTGAGTTCCTTAAGCATTTCAGCCTCTTCACCGAATATCTCAAGCTGCCGTAAAGCCTCAGCGGTAAGCCGCTCCGCTTCCCTTTGAGCGCTTTCAAGACCGTACAGCGTCACAAATGTGGTCTTACCGTTCTTTTCATCGCTGCCGACCGGCTTGCCGAATATTTTTTCGTCTGCGATGCAGTCAAGTATATCGTCCCTTATCTGAAACGCAAGACCGAGTTTTTCGGCATATTTCTCCGCCGCATTCACATGCCCGCTGTCAGCACCTGCCAAAATACATCCGCACATCGAAGACGCTTCAAGCATGCAAGACGTCTTCTTGGCGTACATTTCTATAAGCTCTGAAGCTTCCGGAGATACATTCTCGAACTCAAGGTCCATCACCTGACCGCCTATCATACCATCAAGTCCGGCTTTTTCCGACAGCACGGCAATAGCTTTGACTATTCGTTCAGCCGGCACATTTTCGGTTTCCGCCGCCGCGGAAAACGCATGTGTCAGCAGCGCGTCTCCGGCGAGCAGCGCGGTCGCCTCGCCGAAAGCCTTATGACACGACGGCTTTCCGCGCCTTATATCATCATTGTCCATGCACGGAAGATCGTCATGTATCAGCGAATAGGTATGTATCATCTCTATCGCCGCAGCAAACGCAGAAACATCTTCCCTGCCGCCGCAAACTCTGTAAAACTCCAGCATAAGAACCGGCCTGATACGCTTGCCGCCTGAAAGCAGACTGTAAGCGGCGGCATCGCGCGCGTTTTCATATTTTCCTTTTTTGTCCCTGCTAATTGTTTCAAGCCTTTTTTCTATCAAAGGCAGCCAACGCTCAAACAGCTTATTTACCGCCATTTTCCGCTTCCTCTTCTGCTTCAGTAAGTGTAACTATTTTCTGACGAGCGGTATCCAGAGTTTTTCGGCATATTCCCGTAAGTTCCATTCCGCGCTCAAACAGCTTGATTGACTCGTCAAGCGATACTTCTCCGCCCTCAAGCTGCGAAACTATTTTTTCAAGCTCTTCTATGGCTTTTTCAAAATCTGTATTCTTGCTCAAGAAAATTACTCCTTTTCTGTTACACGGCACTTTGCTCCGCCGTTGGAAAATTTAAGACTTATTTCGTCTCCGACTTCAATACAATCAGATGACTTAACGGTTAAACCGTCCTTGAATGCAAGCGAGTAACCTCGTGAAAGAACCTTCAGAGGACTTAACGCGTCAAGTCTGGCGGCGTCCTGCATAAATCTGCTGCCGCATTTGTCAACTATATCCGAAAAAGCGTCTGCCGCCCTGTCAGAAAGACGGTCGGCATATTCAGCTCTGGTGCTTATTATGCTCTCCTCAGGACGTTTCAAAAAAGCAGAAGCAAGCAGCTTGTCAAAGCGTGCGGCACTGTAATTATATTTTCCGGTAAGCAGCGATTTAAGCGTATTTCCGTACTTATAAAATTTGTTTGCAATTTCTTTAATATCAGGCACGGCAAGCTCTGCGGCGGCGGAAGGCGTAGGCGCCCTGAGATCAGCTACCAGATCACTGATCGAAAAATCCGTCTCATGTCCGACCGCGGAAATTACCGGAACCGGCGAAACAAATATTTTCTCTGCCAGTTCCTCGCTGTTGAACTCTGTAAGATCCTCGGCCGATCCGCCGCCTCTGCCTATTATTATAATATCGGCAGTACCCAAAGCATAAATCCGGTCAAGCGCATCAGTCATTTCCTTTACGGCAGAAGCCCCCTGCACCGACGCGGGGCACAGAATAACCTCAGCTACCGGCCAGCGACGTGAAAGAATGCTTAAAATATCCTTTACAGCGGCTCCGGTTTTTGAGGTTACAACGGCAATTTTACGTGGGAACTTCGGCAAAGTCCTTTTCCGTGAGAGGTCAAAAAAGCCTTTACCTTTCAGCTTTTCTTTCAGTTTTTCAAGCTCTGCCGCTGCTTCGCCCGTACCTCCCCTGAACATTCTTTCAGCGTAAAACTGGTACTGACCGTCTTTTTCATATAGCGAAACACGCCCGATCAGCACAACCTGACAACCGTCCTCCGGTTCAAAATCAACAAAACGTGCTGCGCTTTTAAACATAACACAGCGCACTGAAGCTGCACTGTCTTTCAGAGTAAAATAAAAATGCCCGCTGGCATAATGATTTTTAAAATTTGATATTTCGCCTGTAAGCGCTATACTTTGAAGCGGTATATCACCTTCAAGCAATGATTTTACATAAAAATTCAGCTGTTTTACGGTTATCGCGTTTATATTCATATCAAATTGATTTCACAACGCTCGAAAGAATACCATTCACAAACGACGCGTCATTCTCTGTGGCGTATTTTTTGCATAATTCGACCGCCTCATTTATGGAAACCGAAACCGGTATATCATCCATATGAAGTATTTCAAATATTGCAAGCCTTAATATGCAAAGAGCGGTTTTCGATATTCTACCTATGCTCCAACCGACAGCCTTGTCCGATATAATATTGTCAATTTCTCCAATATTGTCATATACTCCCGCAAAAACAGTATTTATATAATCGTCAGGGACAAGATCCCTTACTTCAGCAGCCGTATCAAGTATCTCCTGCACACTGCTGTCATTGAATTCTTTTTCAAAAACAAGAATAAAAGCTTCTTCCCTTGCCTGCTTTCTTGTCATAACGCACCCGCTTTCATAAATATGCAATCATATTATACACGAATTTATGCATATTTTCAAGCCGCAAATGCATATTTTACAGGCTTGCCATCTTTTTTTGTAAAGGCAAAATTATTTTTATTATTTTTCTTGACATTCTGCCTCAAAGTTACTATAATTACCTATACAGCTCGTTTTCGACATATAATATCTGAACTGATTTTTTAAGTTTAAAATCACATAACTCGAAATTTTTGCTCTATCTGGTAGTTTTGTCCGACGGAAATCCCTTATTTTACGGGGTTTTCAAAATTAAAACTCGAATAGTTTTTTGCTTTCTCTCCTACTTTTCTCCCCAAAAATTTTTTGAATGATTTTTGACGGTGAAAACGGGATTGAAATATACACGGAGAGTTATAGAAGTGGTCATAACGGGGCTGACTCGAAATCATGTTATTTGCCCCAAAAACTAAATAATTATTAAATGGAGACGTATCGAAGCGGTCATAACGAGCTCGACTCGAAATCTTGCGGGGAGCTGTCCGTTTCGTCCACCAAAAACCTTGTAACCATGCGGGTTTTACCCGGTTCGAAAAACTGAATAATTTGCTGTTCTTTCCGTCAGTTCTTTCCAAAGCCCTTTTCGATCGGAAAAAGGCGGGGAAAAACGGCGGCTGAACATAGAGGGAGAGTTATCGAAGTGGTCATAACGAGCCGCACTCGAAATCTCCTTCGGCTAACGGAAGCCCGTCTTCCGAAAAGCCTTTAACCGTGCGGGTTTCGGGCATTCGCCCGTCGCAAACACACCGTGAGTTCTAACAGGAATTCTAATACAACTGAATATTTGCGTTAATCTCGGTTTTCCGAGTTAACATATATGGAGACGTATCGAAGTGGTCATAACGGACATGACTCGAAATCATGATGCCCCTTGAGGGACGAGGGTTCGAATCCCTCCGTCTCCGCCAACGGAAGCCGCATAAACCCAGTGTTTATGCGGCTTTTCCATACCTATATTGCAAAAGTAAGCAGTATCTATATTGGGGAACAAATCTTGATGTGAATTGCACATTTTGCTCCCCAATGTTATATCTGTGGTAAAAGTCGAGAAATCGGCTCTTTTCTTATCCCCTTTTTGAGGAATAGTAATGTATATGGGTAACGAACTATTAAGTCCCCATAGTCAGCCGCCCCTATCCGTGGGCGGCATTCTTAAAGTCGCTTACTCAACCAATAGTTGCATAGCGGTAAACGAATATGTTATACTCATATTGAAGATAAAGTTTTATAATAGAATCAGAAAGCGCTTTCTAATAAAAAATGAGGTGAACTATAATGCTAAAAATCGGCGAAAAGATTAAAGAATTAAGAAAGGCACAGGATGTTACCCAAGAGAAGCTGGCTGATTATTTGAATATTTCCTATCAAGCCGTATCTAAGTGGGAAAACGGTCTTGCCTTGCCTGATATAACATTGTTGCCGCAATTGGCAAGCTTTTTCGTTGTGACGGTAGATGAGCTGTTAGGCGTAACAAAACCTGAGCAATCGGAAGAATTAACTCAATATGAAAAACAATATTTTAAATTCGGACGGGAAGGAAAAGTTTTAGAAAAGATTGCGCTTTGCCGTGAGGTTTTAAAAAAATATCCCCGAAATTATCAATGGATGCTAAATCTTGCTTACGGCTTGGTTTCTTACCAACGAGGAAAAAGCAGATCACTTCCCGCACTGGAAAGCGAACGGTGCACACTACCACGCCCGCAGAGTCAAAGGCTCCCGTGTGGAATACGAGATTATTGAAGATTGAGGAGGCAAATCTATGAGTAAGCATTTCTTCGACTATGACGACGGCGATTTCGCACACACCATTTCCGATAATATGGCAATCGACTCCGACGGCAATATGATGATGCGCATGGGCGACAATATGGCTATGGATATGGACAGCGGAGAGCTTCACATTATTTCGTCATGGGAAGATGAAGACGATGACGATTAAAAAATCGTTATAAATGAGCACCGCAGCCCCGCACCTCAATCAAAAGGTGCGGGACTGCGGTTTTGACACTGTGAAAACCGACCCCAATAAAGGCGTTCCCTTATTTTCATTCCGTTTTCCTTAAAATATGGTGCAAAATAAGGGAATCTTATTTTGCTGTTCTCATAGTTCGACCCGTCAGAAACAAAAAATGCTGCCCCACCGTTTCCGGTGAGGCATAGATTATGTACTCTCTTTCATCATTTTCCTTTTCTGCCGCCGCTGTTCGTTTTCACGCTCACGGCGCTGTATACTCTGTTCCTCCGAATCATTTTCTTTACGGCTTAATAATATCAAAAGTGATGTGACGTTTTTGGTACTCGAAAGTCATGTCTGACTATTTGCTTTCTTTATTCAGGTGCAAAAAAAAGCCCGCAATCTTCGTGATTGCGGGCTTTGCCAAATTTATTTTTTCATTGCATTTGTAAGCCAATCTCTGTATTCTTTCATTTCATCATCTGACGGATTTATGTATGTCACATACCTGATTTTGCCGAGCAAATGATTTATAAATTCTTCTTTCGATAAAGTTGAATTTATGTGTTCAAGATGAGATTCTATACCGAATTTTTTACAGTAATAAAGCTCCTGACGCAGCTTCCTTCTATATTCCGCCGGTACATTTAATATCTCATTCACAATAACTCCCGTAACTGACTGTCTCTGTGATTGATTCGCTGTTACGGTTTTCTCCTTTTTGAGCAGAAAACCGTTTTCTTTCAGCTTTTCTCTGACAAAATCGACTACCTCATCAGCATTGAACTTTCCGGAAAAAGTCATATCATCGCAATAACGTGTATAAGCGATTTTCCGCTTTTTACACCACTGACCTACCTCAATATCAAAATCATAAAGTAATATATTTGATACTGCCGGAGATGTAGGGGCACCTTGAGGTAAACTGTCATTTATCCCGCAAAGATTTGTAAGCAAAATTCTGTTCTGTTCAGAAAACATTTTTGAATTGAATACTTTGGATTTTATATCCATGTATGTAACAGAATCAAAAAATTTATAAATATCCAGCTTTAAAATCTGCGGTTTATTTAAATGAACCTCCGCGTTTTTCCTGATTCCCCCGCCGTAGACATAGGCTGTGGCATAAGGAGAAACCGGAAAAAGCGATAAAATAACTTTATTTATTCTTCGCTGAACCTTTTTTAATATTTCGTCGGGAATATAAAGCGTTCTTGTTCCGCCGGATTTTTTAGGAATTTTAATTTTCCTATAATGCGCTGTTATATTATTGCTGATTGCGTACAGAGTTTTCACTTTAAACCCCAGATCTGTCTCAAGAGAGGACAACTCCCTGTATGTAATCATATAAGCTGTCCTCCCCTTCCGCTTTTTTAAGAACAATACAATTTGTATGCTAACTATGGAAGCTGTATGGTTGCAAACGGAGTTTGCCTTTAATACAGCGACATAGTTTGCTATGCCGTGCATTCGTCAAATACGAACCGGCAGCGACTCGCTGACGGCATCAGATAAAACTGATAAAAGCTATTGTTCCTGCTGTTATTATAACATACCGATTTGTTCTGTCAACATCTTGTTTTGTTGTAAATATAATACAGCACTCAATGTACCGAATCTGTCGCATAAATCTCATTTTATCGAAAAACTTATACGTGGTATTTGTAATCAACTGTCAGGCTGAATCACAAAAGCCAAAGGACATATTAAAAAAACCGATTAAACGATTGTTAAAAACGACAGCTTATGCTATACTTTGAATATAAAAATATTATTTAAGACAACCGGCACTGCAAACTTTAAAACATGTATTACATAAGGTTTTGCGTTACGGTTGTACCGATTTATTTAATGCTGCCTTGCAGTATGTGAAAAGGAGAACCGCGTATGGACAGTTTGGAGCCTAAAAAACTGGCGCTGATACGAATCTGGCAGATTCTTAAAAAATACAGCGATTACGACCATCCGCTTACACAGGAAGATATTGCCGCATATCTGGAAAACGAATACGGCATTGTAATTGAACGCAAAGCGATAAGCCGGAATATTTCGCTTCTGAAAGAAGCAGGCGCCGATATTGCCTCAAAAAGAACCGGAAGCTATCTTGAAAGCCGCGAATTTGAGGACGCTGAGCTGAGGCTGCTTATTGACGGCGTACTGAGCAGCAAGCACATTACCGCAAAACATTCATCAGACCTGATAGAACGCCTCTGCGGACTTTCAAATAAATATTTCCGCTCCCATGTAAAAAATATCTATTCGGTAAATGACTGGGGCAAGACTGATAATCAGGCTCTTTTTTATAATATCGAGCTGGTAGACTCGGCGATTGAAGCGGGAAAACAGATCCAGTACGATTATAATAAATTCGGAGCGGACAAAAAGCTGCATAAATCCTCTTTTCAGCGTGTGAGTCCCTATCAGATGATTCTACACAATCAGCATTATTACCTTATGGCGTACAGTGACTATTGGGGTAATATTGTGTTTCACCGTCTGGATAAAATCACAAATATGAGCTTTTATGACAAACCCGCCAAGCCTATCCGTGAAATTCCCGGATATGAAAGCGGTATTGACTATAAAAAAATATCGTCATCAATGCCGTATATGTTTACCGACGAACCCGAAAAAATAGAATTTATCGCGGATGATTGGATGTCAGACCAGGTAATCGACTGGTTCGGGAAAAGCATATCCATTACGGAGCTTAAAGACCAAAAGAAAATAAGGGTCACACTTATCGCAAGCCCCTATGCCATGGAGCATTGGGCAATGCAGTATATAAATTATGTGGAAATAATTTCGCCCGTCCATTTAAGAAAGTCAATTTATGAAACTTTGAAAAAATGTACAGATAAATACAAATAATCAAAGACCGTAATCAGAACAGCTTTAAATATTTATCGAACGATATTGCCGGAAGCTCTTTTTCGGCTTTCGTTTCTGCGTATTTGCTGTAAGGATTCAGCTTCCACTTCCTGCGTGTATAACGGTCACCCATCATTGTCATAAACGAACTGCTTAATATGGTATATCCCGACTGTTCCAGAATGGATTTATTGATTGTTTGCGCATCTACAATATAATCTTTATTATAGTTGCCTGACAGTCTCGGCAAAATTCTGAAACCCAGCTTTTCTGAAAGCAATGAGCAGTCTTTTTCTGATTCTTCTTTATAATACAGCTTGATTTGTAATTGCATAATAATATCATTATTCTCAAGCGAAGAAATATATAACGGATTCAGATTTACGCTTTTCTTATATTCGCCTGATGATAATTTCCCTTTGCAATTTTGCAGCTGCTGCACAGTATATATCATATTACTTATGGTTTTATCACAGTAAAAGCACAGCTCTTTTTCCTGCCCGCTGTTTTCTTTTTCAATAAGATAATCGTATGATGTTTCAGATGTGTGTTTATAATAAAGCGTTGTTTGAAATTCGCCGACAGTAACTTTCACAAATTCATCATGCGCGCAGGCAACATTATTTTCGAATTCTTTGACAGCACCCTGTACAGTGGCTTTTGAATTCGGCGAAAGCCATATTTTTTTCGTTCCGAACGGCTTTAAAATGTAATCCATATCTTCCGGGAGGCAATATAGATGCTCTCCGCGCTGAATTATCATACAGTTCAGAAAATAGTGCTTCCCTGCCTTCTTGACACAGTCGCATTTTCCGATTCCCTTAATATAAAGCCTGTCGTCGATTTTGTATTCGTTCCCGTTTTTCATATATATTATCATAATTCCCTCCTGTTCTTCAATGAAATAAGTTTGCGATTTTTTCGGCAGTAAAACCGTTTAAAAGTACCAATAAGTCTTATTTAAAGCTGTGTTTTCAAATTTATATTATCGGAGTTGACGGGACATTTTTGTCGCATAGCCTGTTGTAGAATATAAACATGTAAAAAGCAATTTAAAGAATAAAAGAATAAAGGACTGATTTAATGAACACGGAAAGTTATCACAATCCCGCAGCGTCAAATGAAAGCAACAGCAATTCGGCTGAACTTAATTTTGGAACCAATAGCTTTGAAACACTTTTGAACAGTCTTGATATCTTCCGTTTTGTCAATTCAAAGGACATCAGAGATCATTTAAGAAAAATCAATTATAAATTCAGTTCACTTGAGGCCGCCTGGATTATCTATCAGTGCAGTTCGGCGTCCTTAATTTCAGCAGTGACCTTGTGACCGTAAAAGAGCAGCAGTTCCGACCTGCTTTCGTCCAACTGCAAAATCCAATTTTATCCCAATGCGGAGATGCTGGGATAGACATACTGATGTGAATATCTTCATCCATCGTAAAATCCTCCTTGGTTATCGTAATGCCTATATTATAGAGCAAGGCATGGGCTTTTTTCGGTACATAGAAAACATTACAATGTAGATAGAAAAGGAGGAGGGAATCATGTGTCATCATATCGTACCGAAAAAAGGTGTTTTCTGGGTTATTGGCGGAAAACTCTTGGCTTTTCCTTTTGACGGAACCTATTCTGAAGGAATTTCAAAATCCGGCGATACCTACAATCATAAAAAGCTGTGGGAATCGGTCTGCCCAAAGGGATGCAATAAACCGTATAACTATTTTCCTCGAGGGCGTGTGGAGATCACAAGACTGAAAAAAGCGATTATTTACATGAGTCCGCATATTTCACCGAACTTTTTGCCGGAAATACAGAGGAAATTTGACATAGACGATATGCCAAGAATCATATTCGACCGCAGCCAGCATTATCGTTGCTGGCTGGATGAATGAACAATCTGTGTAGTATATTTTGTTATTATGTAATAAATATCCGCCGTTACTGGCGGCCATTACAATGACCTATACGGTCTGACATCTGCAAAAAATTGTTACTCGCGGGTCAATCCCAAATTTTGTATAAACATTTTTGGTAGGTGCAAATAAAAGCGAAATATTTTGTAGGCGGAAGCGGCTTTTGTAGGAGACATACTTACTTGAATTTCTCAGTTGATGAATGATAGAGTTCTGGATTTCTGTTTTCGTGACCGGATTGCGCGGCTCAAACGGTATAAATTATACCGGGAATAATTTAAAAATATTTATTGGAGGGGATTAAATGCATCACGGAATATACACAGGCAAATCAGCAGAAAAACAGGAAAAGAAAATTTTGATTTTAGGTGAATCACATCATAACAAGAATAGCGAGGGGGTAGGAAAACCGGCTTCGTACACAACACGTTGCGTTGTGGAAGAATATTTGAATGAAAAAACGACCGGAAAAACACATCGCTTTTTTCACAAGATTGTTCAGTCCTTCGGCGTTGATACGACCAAAGCGGAGGAAAAAGTAATTTTCTGGGATAAAGTTTATTTCGGGAATTACATCGATGTCGTTTGCGGAGTTAAGGATAACGCAGCAAAAGCGGTGATTAAACAAAATAAAAATATGTATAATAGCGAGCTTATTGAATTTATCAATAAAAACGGAATCGACATCATTTGCTGCTTCAGCCGTCTTGTCTATAAGAATCTTCCCGCCAAAGCTTCATTTGAAAACAAGGAGATAACGATTGAAGTACCGTATGTCGGGAAAAGGAGAGATTATATAAAAAAATTTGTTTACCTGCCCGGTGAGCGGAAGGATGGTACAACGTCATTAAAGAAGCCGCTTACCGTATACGGCTTAAGACACCCGTCCTCCGGCTGCGGATACAATCCTGCAAATTACAGTGATTACCTGCAAAAAGAAATTAAACTTTAACATATTTCTCTACATAAATCTTGATATAACAATAAATAAAGGCCGCGACTTTTCGGTTGCGGCTTTATTTTTAAAGCTTATTTTAACTCCATTTCCGGTACAATATACTAACCATTCCGTTGCCGAACAAATTTCCGCTGCAAAGCATACCGCATTTTACGGGAATCTTCTTTCCAAGCTCCGCACGCTGCGCCGAATCGAAAAACATCAGGCAAAGATAATCGTAATTCTTTGATAAAATCTTTATCCGTTTGTTAATATACTCTATACTTTCGCCTTCGTATAATACGATACCTAATTTTCGGTCAAATATTTCAGCTGATACATCTGCTACATATATGTTATCGTCTTTGCTTTTAACTATGTTTTGAGCACCGTCAGTGGTCATCAAAAAAAGTACCGCACTGTTCAGCCTTCTGCCGTATAATGTCGATATACCTTTATACATACCCTTTTCCTCCAAAATCTTGATTTTCTCTGTAAAGAATAAAATAATGTAAACACACTTAATTTTTCCCCTACTCTTTTTTACATCAATATTATAATACAGCGTATTGCACCATTTTTGTCTCGTTATAAACAATATAATGCAATTACCAAATCAAATTCAGGAGGAATTAATCTGACGAGGATATATCAACAATTACGGCGGATGATATTGACGCACCGGAAATACCGACAGAAATTAAGTCTAAAATTGGTTTTGTAGCTTAAACGCTTCTGCTGCGGTCGATATTTCAATATAAATAAATACAGCTTTAAATACGTAAAATGAAATCTAAAAAATATTGACAGGATATTAGCTGTAGCATATAATTAAAACGAAAGTACAGCCGCCCTTTGTAAATCCATTTTCTCCCCCGCTGCGGTCAAAAAAATAATGTGCTATAATACTTTTACAGATCATTAAAAACAGAAACGAGTGGATATTATGAATGCTGTTTATTCGGAAAAATTCCGGGCGTGGGCAGATCTGTGGCACAAAGCCGAAAAGCAGAATGATGCCGAAGCGCAGTATATTATTGCGTCGCTTTATTACAGCACCGATAAAAAAGAGAACTGTGCAAAGGCGGCGGAATTATTAAGACGATCCGCAAAAAACAAATATACCGATGCGATGTTTGCTCTCGGTACATTGTACGAAAACGGAAAAGGTGTGCGGAAAAACCATAAGCTGGCGATAAAATGGTATAAGGCCGCCGAGTCAAACATATCGTATGACCTTGATAAATATCACGACCCTTTAAGCCATGCTGAGGAAGCAGCTTTGAAACGATATTTCACAGATGATGGGTATCGGGAATTCATCGATGAGCTTATTGAAAGCGAGGAAGCAGGAAAAGACGATACATTTAAATACGACAGGAAAGCCGCCGAAAAAGGAGACGCTAAAGCTCAGAACAGCCTCGGTCACAGATACTATTACGGCCACGGCACCGTAAAAGATATTCATCAGGCGGGTTATTGGTACCTGAAATCGGCTGAACAGGGTTATGAAGCCGGTATGATACACCGGGCGGAATTCTGCGAAAGAGAAAAAAATTACGCAGAAGCGGCGAAATGGTACCGCAAATACACCGTGCTTCGCATAAACTGGCGTAATGAGCGCCTCGGTTTGGTTGAACAATGAGAAAAGGAGGAGAAGAAATGGAGCTGTCGGAATTTTCCACAAACGAGCTTGTGAATGAACTTGCAAAACGCGAAGGTGTCAGAACGCTGTCAGCTGAACCGTATCAGTTATATAGCATTACAGCAGGCGGAAAAGAGATTAAAGACGACGGACCTGCCGTGATTCTTATAATTGAAGATTAAATTAAATATTAAGGTTTTATTATAAGTTATGTTATAATCCTAAATGTTCCCTGAGTTTATATTATAAAAAGGAGAAATTAAAAATGGATGATTTGAAGGAATTGAAAAGCAAGGTAGAGAAACTTGACAAGGCAGAAAACAAAGAGGAAAGCGTGAAAATTTTGCAGGAAATAGCTGCAGAATTGATTACTGATTATGAAATTCAGGTCAAAGAAATAAAAATTGAACCGCTTTGGGTAGAAGCATATTATTACAATTCCGAAAAATTTGCCGATTGTAATATACATATGAATGAAAAACAAAAAAATCATTTCAACCAAATTTACTTTCATAAAAAAGGGTACGGAGGATTTGATATCTGCCTCTCGGACTCACCAAAATATTATTTATCTTTTCTGATAAAGGCTTCACTAATTAACGGTGAATTTACAACGCAAACAGGTATATATGATATTTTAAATGTTTTAGGAATAAATACGTGTGATCTGGAAAACGAAAGAAACATATTAAAGCAAACTCCCAGTAAGACGTATTCTATTATGTATGCACAGCGAGTAGGACTGACGAAGTCTTGTTATCAAAATGAACCGCTTGCCGCCTTTCCTATTGAAGTTCTTTCTAAAAAAGAATACAACTTTAAATTTGCAAGAAAAAGCCTTCAAACAACAGTAAACCAAATAATGGAGCAATTTATGCTGGATAATCCCAATGCAACAAAAGAAGAATGTAAAATCAAATGTAGGGAGATTTTCGGATGGCTACCTGATAGCGCGGGAAGTTTAATTGAGGAATTGAAATAATGCTCTTTTTTTCTTCACTTATAAAATCGATTCCCGAATATAAGCCGGCGGCGGACAGACTGTTCGCCGCTCTTGAATCTTCCGGTACTGAATACCGGCTGCTTGACTCCACAAGGGATATCTGGCTGCGTGATTTTATGCCTGTCAGAACTAAAAACGGAGAGTATATTTCATTTTGTTATGAGCCATCTTATCTAACAGGATATAAAGATATAAGAACGGATTACCGGAAAGATATTGCCCCGCTGTTTGATTTTCCTGTCATATATTCGGACATAAATCTTGACGGAGGCAATGTGGTTTTTTCACCATCGGGTGAAAATGTTATTATAAGTGACCGTATTTTCTCTGAAAATACGGAATATAAAAAAGAAAAACTTATAACAGAACTTGAACGCCTCCTTGAGGCAAAGGTAATAATTATTCCCTCGCTTAAAAGCGAT
This sequence comes from uncultured Clostridia bacterium, assembly GCA_944376655.1. Classification (GTDB taxonomy): domain Bacteria; phylum Bacillota; class Clostridia; order Oscillospirales; family Acutalibacteraceae; genus UBA737. Next base: position 4,422 of record CALWDJ010000030.1, on the reverse strand, counting down.
ATGACCGGTCACGCCGACGGAATGGTGCGGTTTGTTGACGAAAAAACCGTAATCGGCAACAGCCTCCCCTCAATAAACGGCCTGGAGCAGCGAATAAAAAACGCTTTAAAAGAATACGGAATCACCGTTATTGATTTTCCGTATTATTATTCTCCAAAAGACAGTGCCGAAGGCTGTTACCTTAATTTCCTTGAAACTGACAGTCGCATTTTTCTGCCGGTGTTCGGAAAGGAAACCGACGCTTATGCCCTAAGAAAAGCACAAGAACTGTTTTACAAAAAAATAGTACCCGTAAACATAAATGAAATAGCCGTAAAAGGCGGCGTGCTTAATTGTATAAGCTGGGAAACGAAAGAGACAGAATATCGTTAACAGCTTAAATTTTATAACCTATATCTTTATAAAAAAGCCGGTGATATGCCGACTTTTTTTATTTTTATTCGATTTTTATAGAACAAAAAAACTGATGTCCGCAAATTACAGATAATATTCTTTGAGAGTATCAAGGCAAAGCAGGCAGGGCGAAAAGCCTGCGGTCACTCCGGTATCTACGCATATCCAAGTATCGGTTCTGAAAGCCTTTCCTTTATATGCCGGGTCAAAAAACAAGGTCGGCGTATGGCCGAATACAGTTATTATATCGTCAAAATACCTTGTTTGAGGTGTAGGTCTCGCCCATAAAAAATCTTCTTCTGCGTATTCAGTCAGTTTTTTATCCTGCGAAAAATTATCTATCCCCGAATGTGTGAGCAAAAAGCTGTTATCTCCCGCAGATACGGTTTCTGATACCGGCGCTTCCTTTAAATAATTCAAAATTCCCATTACCGTTTCGGGCGACGTTTTATGCAGTTCTCTTAAAGCTTTTAAGGTGGTATCTCCGCCGTTTGAAAGCCAATTTGTAAGAAGGGTTATATTGTCCCCGGAAAGATTTGATAACGAATCTTCGGTTATTTCCTCGAATAAAAAGCCGCAGGACAGCATCATTGCCTCGTGGTTGCCTAGCAAAAGCTCCGCGTTGGGACAGAGCGACAGCCATCTTAAAAGCTCCACTCCGTGCTCTCCCCTGTCAATCACATCGCCCAAGACAAAGAGGAAATCGTCATCCGCAAAGCCTACCTTATCAAGCAGGGCTTTAAGTTTTTCGAGAGACATTCCGTGCAGGTCGGATGTTACATAGATCATTTTGCGACTCCTTACTTTTAAAACTAATTTTTCATTGGTGACATTGTTTTTCAAAAATCTGACATTACAAATATAAATAAATATTTAAATATTTTTATCCAGAAGTACTTTTATGCTATCGCAGATTCTTTTATTTAATTCATTATGATAATTACCATTATTTTCGGATATCTTCTTTATTACAAGAGTATCATTAACATCGTCATATTCTTTAGCGGGAACAAATTCTTCTTGGATGCTTTCCAATAATGATTCTGCCTCAGACGCATACTCCTTATATTTTTCAAGATTGACACTAATCCCGGATATTAGCATTCCCAACACAAGACATGCATCTTCGGCACAGGTAATACTAAACTGCTTGAATTGTTGCTTTGTTCCTCCAGACATGTACAAATACCTCCTATAAAAACAACCGGGACACCACGACTTTCCACAACTTACCCCTCAAATGCCAACTTACCCCTCAAGCGGCAAAATCGGCGGAGGAATAATTAAATTGTATCAATCTCAGTGCTTTTATATCGATATAGATCATCTTCACCTTGCGGTAATAGGCGGTTTGCAGGAGCTTGAGCACTTCCAGGTTGTCGCCCTCTATGTAAAGGTTTTGTGTGGTGTCAAAATTCACGCTTTCTTCGGGGCAGGGGCGCAGCGTGCCGGTGGAACGCTTTTGCGCCAGCCGCAGACATTCCGCCTTGCCTTTCCACTCAAATTTATATTTTTCAAAATCATTGTCGATATACTCACCGCACAAAGACAAGAGCTTGTCAATATCCAGCTTCCCCTCCGCGAAGCATTCGGGAAAAACCGCTTTCAGCTTGTCCATGTTCGCTTGTTCTATATTCATTGAAAATCCATCCATTGTGTTAGACATTATTTTGTTCCTCCAATATTATTTTTTCTATTTTTTTACCATGCATGGTAAAAAAATAATCGCCTTTTAATCTTTTAAATATGTAGCATTTTGCTTTTTGCAAATAAATATCTTCAAATATATTTTGCATGTAAATATATAAATCTAAAGTTTTACTTTCAATCTGATTAATATTCAAATTAAGATATAAATACTCCGTGTTTTCTGATACCTCTTTGCTTCTTAATTTTCCATCACTAAAATGTTCTGTTGTAATATTTCTCAAACAGGCGATTGTGTCTAAAACATATTTTTCATCTGCTTTGTTCATTGTAAGTTGCTCAATCGTTTTTATTTTATCTACTATTTTGCCGTTAATATATAAATTATTTACTTCCGTTTTATCTAATTCTTTAAAATAAAAAGCTATATTATGAATAGGATATTTAGTTAAATTTTCAATTTTTAATTTAAATTTAAAATTATCGTTATTAATTTTATAAATTTTGGATTGTTCTCTGTCAAATTCTAAAAATGGCATACTGCTTTTTTCTTCCAAAGAAAGCATTGTTTTAGAAATTTCATTTGCTTGATTTGCTTGGTGAAAAGCTTGATTATTTTGCATTAAAGCTATTGCACCTAAAGTTATTGTTCCAAAATATGTCATGTATCCATACCAAAAGTCCGGGTTATCAAAAACATTAATTTTAAAAAATAGCAAGACGCTGATTACTATGAATGGAGATAAAAGGATTATAGTTGTTCCAATTACTATTTTTTTCATATATTGTCCCCCTCCACTTTCACCACAAATTCTCTTGTAACCTTTGCGGTCAATTTTTCTTTTTCGGTAAACGCTTTAATCTGTTCTTCCAGTTCCATATCCAGCCGCATGGCGTCAAAAAACTGATTTTCCTGTCGTTTCATCAGCTCCTGCCGTAATTTGTTTGCTTGTTTTTCCAATGCCAGTTTCTTTAACCGGTCACCGGTGACGGTTTCTAATTCCAATTCAGCTTTTTGCACTTGGGTTTCCAAATCGCTTATTTCGTGTTCCAGCACCGCTTTACCTGCTTTGGCGCGCAATTTCATTTTTTCAATCTCTTCCGCCTGTGCCAGGGAGAGTTTTTCTGACTGCTGATTGATCAGTTCTTCTTTTGGTACGACTCTGTCCAGCGCATGAAATTTGCCGGAGTTTTTCAGCCAGTGAGGCGCTTGACGAGTATCTTCTGTAAAATTTACAACGGGCAGATTCAGCACTTGCTGACATTCGTCCTGTGTAAGTATTCTGCCGGAAACCGTTGTTCCCACAAGCACCGGAATTTCTTTTACCACCCCGTGAGAAGAAATTGCAACCGTATACAATCCGACCTCGCAAGGCTCCATATTGCTCTGTACTGTAATCACACCGGAATCGGCACAAGCCAATTCATGGATAATTCCGCGCCCTATGATACTTGAAAGGGTAATCTGCCCGGAACGCGGCTTGAAATCCTTTCCCATGCCGTAAGCCTTCAGGCTTTGATACGGCCGGTTACGGCTGCCTGTCCAGTAATAAAACAGAGTAGGCAGTTTTTGGTAGTTTGTGGCGGTAATTGTTTTGGATTTTTCGTCAATTTCAAAAAAGCAATCATCATTTTGTTCATTGTATCGCCGAAAAAACCATTTGACGATATTCCACAGCGCCGAATTCAGTTCCTCCGCTTTTTGGCTGATATACCGGGGAGACAGTTTTATTTTATCCGCCAATTCTTTGGTAAAGGTAGTAAACAAAATATCCTCAGCGGCAGATACCGCGCGTTTGTTTTCAGTTTCATTTTGCATCAGCGTCTGTTTGTAATCCTCTTCTACCTCCTCTTTTGTGCGGATACGCTTCGCGGTCTCAGAAAAGCCGATATCCAAACTATCGGTAAAGCCGCCGATGACCTCATCGGTAATCCCGAATACACCGTCTGTTACAAGCATTCGCTTATTTACCAGCTCCAGCTTGCGCACATCCGCAAAGTTATGTTTATTGATAAAAGCCAGTGACAGCACATCGTTTTCCTGTCCCAACCGGTGACACCGGTCAATTCGCTGTTCCATTTTCAGTGTGTTATACAGCAAGTCGTAATGAATGACAAACGCGGCTTCCTCTAAATTAAAGCCTTTTGCCCCGTTATCGGTAGAAATCAGTACTTCTCCGTCCTGTTTAAACTGACGGATTACCGAATAATCCGTACTGCCATTATAACATATTGTTTTATAGCTTTGACAGAGCAAACGATACAACATTTTCTGCGTTTCTACGCTTTCGGTAAAAATCACCGCTTTTTTCTTTGCGCCGCATTTTTTCATCAAGGCAAATCCCTGCTTTAAAGCAAGGAGAAGCTCCTTTGTTTTGGCGT
>CALWDJ010000029.1 GCA_944376655.1 uncultured Clostridia bacterium | reverse complement strand
TATATTATCGTTCAGTCGGGCGACAGCATTTTTATGATAGACAAGCACGCCGCGCATGAGAGAATAATTTTCAACCGGCTTAAAAAGGAGCGCACGGTCGCGGTGCAGCAGCTGCTTGCGCCGCTTGCCGTAACGCTTGAGCGTGAGGAATATTCCGCCGTTATAAACGGTGCGGATACACTGAGAGAAGCGGGCTTTGAGATTGAGGATTTCGGCAACAGCACTGTAAGACTTACCGCTGTTCCGTCCTCGCTTACATCGGAGGATGCGGGCAGCCTTTTAAGCGAGCTTGCGGGCAGCCTTATGAAGAATTTTACGGCGGAGTCGGAGCGGCTTGACGAGATGTACCACTCGGTCGCCTGCAAGGCGGCGGTAAAGGCGGGCAGCAGGACAAGCGTGCTTGAGATGAAAAAGCTCGCCGAAACGGTGCTGTCGTCAGACGATATAATGTACTGTCCGCACGGCAGACCGGTCGCGTTTGAGATTAAAAAGCGCGAGCTTGAAAAACAGTTTGGCAGGATACAATGAAAAGCATCAAAACAGTTTTTATAGCGGGGCCTACGGCGTCGGGCAAAACGGCGCTCGGAGCCGCGCTCGCTGAAAAATTCGGCGGCGAGGTGGTTTCCGCCGACTCAATGCAGATTTATAAGGGAATACATATCGCTTCCGCCGCGCCTGACAGCGGCGAAATGCTCGGCGTTCCCCACCATATGCTCGAGTTTCTTGAACCCGGGCAGAGCTTTTCGGTGGCTGAATACGTAAATGCCGCGCGCGGGGTCATAAAGGATATAAGCGCGAGAGGAAAACTGCCGTTTGTGGTGGGCGGTACAGGGCTTTATATAAGCTCGCTGGCGGACAATACCGTATATGCCGACGAGCCGACTGATTTGGATTTGAGAAAAGAGCTTAACACGCTTTTTGATAAAGAAGGCGCGGAAAAAATGCTTGAGCGCCTGTCTGTATTTGACCCTGAAAGCGCGGCACGGCTTCACCCAAACAACCGGCGCAGGATAATACGGGCGTTTGAGGTTTATAAGCTCACGGGTCATTCTATAACCGAACAGAATATACTTTCAAAAGAGGGAGAAAAATATATAGAGCCGCTGCTTATCGGAATAACATACCGTGACAGGGAAAAGCTCTATGAGAGAATAAACAGACGGGTGGATATTATGCTCGAAAACGGACTTGAGGACGAGGCGAGAGCGGCGCTGTCAAGAAGTTCGGGCGGCGCGGTACAGGCGATAGGGCATAAGGAGCTCGCCGGATATATAAACGGAGAATGCAGTCTTAAGGAGGCGGCGGAGTCGCTTAAGCGGCAGACCCGCAGATACGCCAAAAGACAGCTTACATGGTTTAAAAGGGATAAACGAATAAACTGGATATACGCCGACGAGTCCGCCGATCCGGCAGGCGAGGCTGAAAAACTTATAAAACAATTTATCGGAACGGAGGAATGAATATGAGAGGCACCACAGTGCTTAAAGGCTTTGTAATACTGCTTGCCGCGGTCTTTGCGGTACATCAGTTCATATCTTCCGTTTACAGTCCGGTAAAAACCGAAACCGCGGTTTTTTACAGCGCGTCGGACGGGCTTAATATAACCGGACTTATAATACGCAGTGAAACCCTTGTCACTTCTTCGGAGGGCGGGGTTATGCACTTTGTGCTGGAGGACGGCAGCAGGGTCGCCAAGGACGGAGTGATAGCCAATATTTACGACAGCGAGAGCGCCTCAATTACACTGAGCAAAATCGATTCGGTAAACACTAAAATAGAGGATATCGAGGAAATGCTGAGCTACAATGACCTTGAGGCAGCCGACCTTGATATGATAAACGCGAAGGCGACGCAGAGCCTCAACAACCTTATAGTAAGCGGCGCGTCGGGAAATTTCGGAAATATGTCCGAGCTTTCTGACGAGCTTCTGTCCGCCCTTAACCGCCGTCAGGTCGCGATGGGTGAGACAACGGATTTTTCAGCACAGCTCGAGCAGCTGAAGGCAGAAAAAAACGAGCTTTCGGCTTCGCTTCCGTCGGCGAAGGGAACGGTAAAGGCGGCGATGTCCGGTTATTTTGTCTCAAAGGCGGACGGCTATGAGACCGTGCTTACCTGCGGAAATCCCGAAAGCATTACTCCCGAATTTATGAGCAGTGTAAGCGCCGCCGAGCTGCCTGACGGGGTAATAGGGAAAATAGTTTCCGATTACGAATGGTATATAGCGGCCGAAATATCGATAAACGAGTCCCTCAAATACAAGGAGGGGGACAGTCTTACGATATACACATCGGTAAAGAGCTATCCGAAGCTGCCCGTAACGGTCAAAAAGATAAATATTTCCGAAAGCTCCTCATCTGCGGTGGTGGTTTTCTCCTGCAACGAGATGAACAGCGAGCTCGCGACTATGCGTTCGGGACCCATGACCGTGGTCACAAAGGAATATGACGGCCTGCGTGTTCCTTCCTCAGCGCTGCGCGTTGTGGACTCAAAGCGGGGGGTATACGTGCTTACCGGTATGCAGGTCAAGTTTGTGGAGGTAAATGTTCTTTACAATGACGACAGCTATATGATATGCGAAAAGCAGACGAGCGACGAATCGGTACTGAGGCTTTACGATGAAGTGATAGTGAAAGGAAAGAACCTGTATGATGGAAAAATTGTCGGCTGAGGAATTTGACCTTAACTATAAGAATGTGCTTAAGCGGCTTTACGCCGCCGCTGAAAAATCCGGCAGAAAGGCAGAGGAAATAACCCTGCTTGCCGCTACAAAAACAGTGGACGCGGATACGGTAAACTACGCGATACAAAAGGGCATAACCCATATAGGGGAGAACCGTGTGCAGGAGCTTTTGTCAAAGCAGGACAGGATTGTGGGAGCGCACCGGCACTTTATAGGACATCTTCAGACCAACAAGGTAAAGGATATAATTGACAAGGTGGAAATGATAGAATCTGTGGATTCCTTACGGCTTGCGGAGGAAATATCAAAGCAGGCGGTAAAGCACGGAATTGTTATGGATATACTGCTTGAGGTCAATATAGGCGGCGAGGAGTCAAAATCCGGATTTTCTCCCGAAGAGACCGAGAACGCGGTAAGAAAAACGGCGCTTCTGCCGGGAATTGCCGTAAAAGGGCTTATGACAATACCGCCTGTTGCCGAAATGCCTGAAGACGCACGTAAATTTTTCCGCAATATGTACAAACTGTTTATTGACATAAAGGGCAAAAACATAGATAATAGTTGTATGAGCGTTTTGTCAATGGGAATGTCAAATGATTTTGATATTGCCGTTGAAGAGGGGGCGACTCTTGTCAGGGTCGGCACCTCGCTTTTCGGCAGACGCGTTTATAAATAATAATACAAAGGAGCATTAAAATGGGACTTTTTGACAGCATAAAAAATATAATGAGCATTCCCGACGAGGACGAATTTGATGAAGAAATAGAGGATGTTGAGGAGCAGAAGGCGCCCGAAAAGCCGAAAAAGGCTCCTTCGTATGAGCAGCCGGCGCAGAAGAGGGTAGAGCCGTCGGTGAGGGCGGGAGGCAAATCGAAGACGGTCAGCTTCAGCCAGTCGCAGATGCAGGTGGTAATAGTGAAGCCTGACCGTTTTGAGGACGTGACCTCAATAGCAGACCATCTCAATCTCAAAAAGACGGTCGTCCTTAACCTTGAAGCGGCGAACAGGGAGATATCCCGCCGCATAATCGACTTTTTGAGCGGCGTTGCCTACGCAAATAACGGAAATATACGCAACGTGGCGAAAAATACCTTTATAATCGTGCCGACAGACGTTGACGTTATGGGTGAGCTTATACCCGAGGATTTTGACGAAAGCGGAAACCTCTATTTCTGATGGAGAGCGAGCTTTTGAGGGCGCGGGTGAAAGACACCGCGGACATTTGCCTTAAAACCTCAAGACCGAAGTTTTTCGGGTTTCTTTCGGCGGGTCAGGCTGTACTGGCAAAGCAGATACTTGAGAATTTTGTCTGCCGCTCGGAGTTCTGGGGCGGATACGAGGGCGCTGAAAGGGTAATGCTCGGCTGTTTCCCCGAATGGGCGGACGGCTCCGATTTTCCGGTCTGCGCGGTTACGTTTACATACCGGAAGGGGGACAGCCTTTCACACAGGGATTTTTTAGGCTCGCTTATGGCGCTCGGCATAACCCGTGAGACAGTAGGCGATATCCTGATTGAGCAGGGCAGGGCGGTAGCCTTTGTGACCGCCGAGATAAAGGATTATATTCTCAATCAGATAACAAAGATAGGCGGTACCGGAGTTACGGTGAGCGAGGGCTGTAAAGAGCCGCTGCCCGCTTCTGACAGACTCGAGGAATTTACGGATACCTGCGCGTCAGAGCGTATCGACTGCGTAGTGTCCTCGCTCTGCGGATATTCGAGAGGAAAAGCCGCGGAGGTCATATCGCAGGGACTTGTCACGGTAAATTCGGAAACGGCGGAAAAGCTGTCGAAGACAGTCGCCGCGGGTGACGTCATCTCGGTCAGGGGAAAAGGAAAATTCCATATAGATTCGCTTGAGACAAGGACTAAAAAGAACAGGATTGTAATAAAATATAAAAAGTATATTTAGGAGGTAAAACAATGCTATCGGCTGCTGAAATCAGGAATGTGAAATTCACCAAGGCTATGGGTGGCTACAAACAGGAGGAGGTCGATGTCCTGCTTGACAGGATAGAGGCGGATTATAACCAGTTCGACCGTACCCTTAAAGAATGCAGGCTTAAAATCGACACAATGAACAAGGAAATGGAGAACCTTAAAAATTCGCAGAACAGCATACAGAATGTTCTGGTCAGCGCCCAGAAGCTGGCAGACCAGATAGTTGAGGAGGCAAAGCAGAAGAGCGAGGAGATTGTAAAGACCGCTCAGACCAATATAGAGACAATAACCGCGAGGGAAAAAGAGCTTGCGGAGGCTTTTGAAATAAAGGCGCAGGAAAGAAAAACAAAGCTCGAGCAGGAGCTTGCCGATATGGTCAAGGCGGCACAGATAAAGGCGGACAGTATGAAAGCCGCGGCGGAGGACAGTGTGGCGCGTCAGCAGCTGCTGTACGATAAAATCAAAATGGAAATGTCGGCCTTCAAGGCGGCGGTAACCTCGAAATACAAGGAGCATCTTGAAATGCTCAAAGCGCTGCCGGATACTGCTCCTCTTGACCCGAAGCGTATGGCTGAAATCGTAGCGGCGGAGCTTGACAAGACGCCTCCGGCGGAAAAATATATACCGGATTCAGGCGAAAAGGCTCCCGAAGCACCGGAAATCATGTCAAAGCCCGAAAAGCCGGAGACCGGATTTAAAATAACCGGAGATGAGCCTGCTGAGGAAACAGAGGAATAATATTCAGGAGGGAACCTGTTGGTTTCGTATATTCTTGCGGTAATATGCTCGGTGCTGGTTTTAGGCGCCGACCAGCTTACAAAATATCTGGTCGCGGCGGATTTCACCCTCGGTGAGACGAGGGATTTCCTGCCGGGCTTAATAGATTTTACTTATATACACAACCGGGGCGGCGCGTGGGGTATGCTCTACGGGCATACATATATTCTCCTGCCGGTCACGGTTGTCATAATGGCGCTCTGCGTATTTCTTTATATAAAATACGGCAAAAAAAGCAAGCTGCTTTTCTGGGCGATAGCGCTTGTGCTGTCGGGCGGAATAGGCAATATGATAGACCGCGTATTCAGAGGCGGAAATGTTGTCGATTTTCTGCATTTTGAGTTTTTCCCGTCCTTTCCGGTGTTTAATGTGGCGGACTGCGCGATAGTTGTCGGCGCGGGGCTTCTGATACTTTACTTTATCATAGACACGGTAAAGGACTACCGCCTTAAAAAGAGCGGCGATGAAAGCGATGGAAAACAGAATTGAAACGGTATGCGGCGAGGGTGAGAACCGCCGCATAGATGTTTTTGCGGCAGAAGCCGCCGATATTACACGTTCAAGAGCCGCGATGCTGTCCGAGGAAGGCTGCATTACGGTAAACGGAGCAAAGGCGCAGAAAAACACGAGACTGAAAGCGGGGGACAGGGTGGAAATCCTCGTTCCAGAACCGGTAACCTATAACGCCGAGCCGGAAAATATACCGCTTGATATAGTTTATGAGGACGATGACCTTCTCGTCGTAAACAAGCCCAAGGGTATGGTGGTTCATCCCGCCGCCGGAAATTACGGCGGCACGCTTGTCAACGCGCTCATGTATCACTGCGGGGCTTCGCTTTCGGGAATCAACGGAGTAATGCGGCCGGGAATTGTGCACAGGATAGACAAGGACACAAGCGGACTGCTTATGGTGGCAAAAAACGATTTTTCGCATAACGGACTTGCCGCCCAGATAAAAGAGCATTCCTTTACGAGGGAATATGAGGCGGTGGTTTACGGCAATATAAAGAACGATTCCGGCACAGTCAACGCGCCCATCGGCAGACATCCGGTAAAGCGCAAGCAGATGGCGGTAGTGTATCAGAACAGCAAGCCGGCGGTTACACATTACAGCGTGTTAGAACGGCTTGACGGGTTTACGCATCTGAGGCTGCGGCTTGAGACGGGCAGAACTCACCAGATAAGGGTTCATATGGCGTATATCGGGCATCCGGTCGCAGGCGATGAGGTTTACGGCCCGAAAAAGGTTATAACCGAGCTTCACGGGCAGTGCCTTCACGCAAAGAAGGTAGGATTTATACATCCGAGAACGGGTGAATATATGGAGTTTGATTCCGAGCTGCCGCCGTATTTTATCAGATTTTTGCAGAGGTGTAAACAGTAATGGGGATTTTTTCAGGCTGTCTTTTAGCCTGCGATATTGACGGAACGCTTATGGTAAACGGTGAAATAAATCCGAGAAATATCGAAAAGATAGATTTTTTTATGAACGAGGGCGGATACTTTTCACTTTCGACCGGAAGAACGGTAGGAGCTGTCGGGCCGGTGCTTTCAAAACTCAAGAAAGTATCTCCTTCCATTGTTGCCAACGGAAGTATGATATATGATTTTGAGAACAGGAAGGTGCTTGACGAGCTTTATATTCCGAAAAGCGATTATAAGGCTGTTAAAGCCGTGCTCGAGAGCGGGATTGACGCCGGAATAGAGGCGCACAGCGGAGAAAAGGTGCTTACGGTAAGGGCGAACGCCGAAACCCGCGACCATCAGGAATATGAATGGCTTGAAAGCGAGGAAGTCACGTTTGAGGAAGCGTCGAAGTACCGCTGGAACAAGGTTGTATATCTTTTCTCCTCGGCTGAGGATTTAAACAAAGTGAAGGAGTTTGTCGGGAAAAACGCGGAAAATTCCGTTTTTTCGGATACGTCGGCGGTAATAAAGGGCATAAAGCGGGAATATTATGAGCAGTTCCCGAAGGGCGTGTCGAAAGGATCAGCACTTGACAAATTAAGTAAAATCCTTAAAATAGATAAAGGCTGCGTTTTTGCGGCAGGGGATTATTATAACGATATGGAAATGCTTAAAAAAGCGGACATAAGCGCCGTACCTGCGGATTCACCGGAGGAAGTGGCGGCCTGCGCAGATTTCAGGGCAGGAAGCTGCGAGAACGGTGCTGTGGCCGATTTTATAGTTTATCTGACTGAAATAAGGAAAGGAATGGTTTGATGGACGCCGCGCTTAAAGAACAACTTGAAATTACGGCATGCAAGGTCAGAATGGGTATAATAGAGGGGGTGCACAGCGCCAAGTCGGGACATCCGGGAGGCTCGCTCTCGGTGGCGGAGATACTCACATACCTTTATTTTGTTCATATGAATATTGACCCGAAGAACCCGAAAATGGAGAACAGGGACAGGCTTGTGCTCTCAAAGGGTCACGCCGCTCCGGCGCTCTATTCGGTGCTTGCGAACCGCGGATATTTTGATACTTCACTTCTTACTACGCTGCGTCAGATAGGCAGTATTCTGCAGGGTCATCCAGATATGAAGCATATTCCGGGTGTTGATATGTCAACCGGCTCGCTCGGTCAGGGAATTTCGGCAGCGGTCGGAATGGCGCTTTCCGCAAAGCATTTCGGTCAGAATTATAAGGTTTACGCTGTTCTCGGAGACGGTGAGATAGAAGAAGGTCAGGTCTGGGAGGCCGCCATGTTCGCGGGTAATAAGGGTCTGTCAAATCTTACCGCTTTTGTTGATTACAACAATCTTCAGATAGACGGCACAATAGAGGAGGTAAACTCCGCCTGCCCGATAGATAAGAAGTTTGAGGCCTTCAACTGGCATACGATAGTAATTGACGGAAACGATTTCGAGCAGATAGAAAAGGCGCTCAAAGAGGCGGAAACGGTGGACAAGCCGGTGGCGATAATCGCGAAGACCGTAAAGGGCAAGGGCGTTTCGTATATGGAGAACGCCGTTAACTGGCACGGCGCGGCGCCTAACGATGAGTTGTATGAGCAGGCGATGAGCGAGCTTAAAGCCGCGCTTGCCAAGATGCAGTAAGGGGGTCAGCGTAATGTCAGAGGTTAAAAAGGTTGCAACCAGAGTAGGCTTCGGAAACGCTCTGGTAAAATTGGGAGAAAAAAGAGACGATTTTCTGGTGCTTGACGCCGACCTTGCGGCAGCCACACAGACCGGAATGTTCAAAAAGGCTTTTCCGGAAAGATTTTATGACTGCGGCATAGCGGAATCCAATATGATGGGAATAGCGGCAGGAATAGCCGCCACAGGCAAAAAGGTAATATGCAGCTCCTTTGCCATGTTCGCCGCGGGCAGAGCCTTTGAGCAGGTAAGAAACTCGATAGGCTATCCGCATCTGAATGTTATAATCGGCGCGACTCACGCCGGCATCTCGGTAGGCGAGGACGGCGCTACACACCAGTGCTGCGAGGATATCGCCCTTATGAGAACTATCCCGGGTATGACTATAATAAATCCGGCAGACGAGACTGAGGCTATGAAAGCAGTTGAAGCCGCGCTTGAAATTGACGGTCCGGTTTATATGCGTTTCGGAAGACTTGCCGTTCCGGTTATTTTCGGTGACGATTATAAGTTCGAGGTCGGAAAGGGCGTAGAGCTTAAAGACGGAAGCGATGTTACAATAATCGCTACCGGTCTTATGGTCAACGAGGCGCTTGAGGCTTACGAGCTGCTTAAAGAAGAGGGCATAAACGCCAGAATAATAAATATGCACACAATAAAGCCGCTTGACAAAGATATAGTAATAAAGGCGGCAAAGGAGACAGGCGCTATTGTCACCGCCGAGGAGCATTCGGTTATAGGCGGTCTCGGCAGCGCGGTAAGCGAGGTTCTGTGCGAGGAATATCCGGTTCCGGTCGTAAAGCTCGGAGTTTACGATGTTTTCGGTCATTCGGGTCCGGCTCCCAAGCTGCTTGACGAGTTCGGTCTGCGCGCGGTTAATATCGTCGAAAAAGCCAAAAAAGCCATTGCGATGAAAAAGTAATATCACATTAAAAAAATCCCATTACAGCAAATCTTGCTGTAATGGGATTTTTCATATAAAGTAAAATCAGCTGCGGGAGCATTTTTCGGCGTCTATCGCGAGCACGAGCATAAGCGCCGAAAGCGCGTCGGTGCTGTTGTAAACATCGATGACATATGTATCGGAAAGGTGAAAAATTTCTTTTGAAACCCTTGCCACCACTCCGCCGCCGCCGTAAACGGTGTAGTCCCATTCCAGAAAATCACCGTCGATATGCCAGCCGTTGTAATCAATATTATAGCGCGGCTTGAAAAAGGTAAACTCCTTGCTTATGCATCCGATATAACTGCCGCCGGCGTAAATTTCAAATTTGGGCAGAAACGTAAATATCTTTTCCTTTACCGTTCCCACTTCAAAGCCGTTGGAATCGAATATTTTAAGGCAGTGCCCCCAGGAGAGCTGACCCTTTACGGTATAAAGCGTGCAGCCTGCCTCATCGTATATGTCGTAGCTGTCAAACCACGAAAATATGCGCTGTTTAAAGAGCATACGCATAAAAACACTCCTATTCCTTACTGAAATCCTCGAGAATAAGCCCCTCGTTGCGCTCGGTCGCCCAGTTAATGTTCCATTCGTTTGTGAAAATCAGCAGATTGTTGTTCTTGAAATCCTGAACCCACTTTGTGTCAGAAGTGAGATTGAGGGATTTTACGTCAATGTCCTTGTTTTTTATCCAGCGTATATACTGATAGGGCAGGTCGCTGCGTATTACATCTACATTGTATTCGTTTTTAAGCCGGTACTCAAGCACCTCAAGCTGTAAAACGCCTACAACGCCGACAATGACACGCTCCATACCCGTGTTAGGCTCGCGGAAAATCTGTATAGCGCCTTCCTGAGCTATCTGCTCTACGCCCTTGACAAACTGCTTGCGCTTAAGGCTGTCCCTGTGCTCTATAACCGCGAAATGCTCGGGCGCGAAGGTGGGTATACCCTCATATTTCACTGTTTTTTTGAGCGAGCAGACGGTGTCTCCTATCGAGTAAATACCGGGGTCGAAAACGCCTATGATATCGCCGGCGTATGCCTCGTTAATGACCTGGCGTTCCTCCGCCATCATCTGCTGCGGCTGGGATAATCTTACGGTTTTCCCTGCCTGTACGTGGTAATAGTCGGCTCCGCGCTCAAACTTGCCTGAGCAGATACGGAAGAAGGTTATGCGGTCACGGTGCTGCTTGTTCATATTTGCCTGTATCTTGAAAGCGAAAGCCGAGAAATTCTCGTCAAACGGGTCGATAAGCTCGCCGTCCGAAAGACGGGGAAGAGGCGGCGTGGTCATTTTAAGGAAGTTCTCAAGGAACGGCTCCACGCCGAAATTCGTGAGCGCCGAGCCGAAAAAGACCGGCGAAAGCTCGCCGCGGCGCACCTTTTCTATGTCAAACTCAAAGCTGGCGCCGTCAAGCAGTTCTATCTGGTCTACAAGCTCCGCGCGCTGGTATTTCCCGAGCAGCTCGTCGAGCTTTTCGGTATCGGTAATATCGCATTTTACGGCGGTCAGCTTTTCCTGACCCTTGCGGAACTCGTTGAAGGTGAGAATTTCACGCTTGTCACGGTCGAAAACGCCCTTGAAGCTCACTCCGCAGCCGATAGGCCAGTTTACCGGATATGTGCCTATGCCGAATTCCTTTTCCAGCTCGTCAAGCAGCTCAAACGGGTCGCGCGCCTCACGGTCGAGCTTGTTTATAAATGTGAAAATCGGAATATGCCGCATGGCGCATACCTTGAACAGCTTTCTTGTCTGCGCCTCGATGCCTTTTGCCGCGTCTATCACCATTACCGCGCTGTCAGCAGCCATAAGGGTGCGGTAGGTGTCCTCCGAAAAGTCCTGATGCCCCGGAGTGTCAAGAATATTTATGCAGTAGCCCTCATACTCGAACTGCATTACGGACGAGGTAATGGAAATACCGCGCTGCTTTTCGAGATCCATCCAGTCTGATACCGCGTGCTTCGCGGTGGCTTTGCCCTTGACTGAGCCGGCGGTCTGAATGGCTCCGCCGTATAACAGGAATTTTTCGGTCAGTGTGGTTTTTCCGGCGTCCGGGTGCGATATAATCGCAAATGTGCGCCGTCTGCTTATCTCGCGCTGTAAATCGGTCACAAGGTACTCCCCTTTAAAATTACTCAAACATTATAATTTTATCACAAAACAGCGGCATTATCAAGATTTTCCTTTTTTGCTTTTCCTCCCGCGACAGCGATATAAATAAGCGTTGCGGCAAGCAGGAAAAGCGGGTAAAACATAAAGGGTATTATCTCGAACGCCGTCACGCTTTTTCCGAGCGTCGCAACAGCGCCGACAGCGTAAAGCATCTGCGCGCCGTAGGGAAGAATTCCCTGTATAATGCAGCTGAAGGTATCAAGCAGTGAAGCCGACCTTTTCGGCTCTATGCCGTAGTCGACGCTCATTTCCTTTGCTATGGGACCTGCCATTACTATCGCGACGGTGTTGTTGGCAGTAGCGATATCCATAAGCGTCACAAGAATACCTATTCCTATCTGACCGCCGCGTTTTCCTTTGAATACCTTTTTGATAAGCCATAAAAGAGCGTCAAAGCCGCCGTATGCGCGCATAAGGCCGCAGAGCGTCGATACAAGTACCGTTACCATAATGGTCTCATACATACCTGATGCGCCCGTTCCCATTTCGCCTAAAAGTTTTGTGAAACCTATCTGACCGAATATGATATTTATTACAGCGCCCGAAACAATGCCTGCAATAAGCACGATGAAAACATTTATTCCCGC
The DNA here is from genome assembly GCA_944376655.1 of uncultured Clostridia bacterium. Classification (GTDB taxonomy): domain Bacteria; phylum Bacillota; class Clostridia; order Oscillospirales; family Acutalibacteraceae; genus UBA737. The sequence continues at coordinate 17,805 of CALWDJ010000029.1, read as the reverse complement.
TATTCCGCCTATCAGCACGATAATATAGGGTATAAGCTCGACAAGCGAATAATCCCCGTTTACTGCGCCGGATATATCCGCGCGGAAGGAAACAAGAAGTATTACGGCTAAGGTCACAATCGCCGCGGGCAGCGCTATGCGGAAGTTTGCGATGAATTTATCCCGCATTTTGCAGCCCTGCGTATTGCAGGCGGCTATTGTGGTGTCGGAAATAAATGAAAGGTTGTCCCCGAACATAGCTCCTCCGATTACAGAAGCCACGCAGAGCGGCAGCGAAAAACCGGAGGCGTCTGATACCGCTACGGAAATAGGCACAATCAGCGCTATCGTGCCGCAGGAGGTGCCCATGGCTGTGGAAACAAAACAGGAAACCGCGAACAAAACCGCTACCGCAAAGCGTGCGGGTATCAGCGACAGCATAAAATATGCCACGCTTTCAGCGCTGCTCTGACCTACTACTCCGGCAAATATTCCGGCGGCAAGGAAAATGAAAATCATAGTGAGAATATTTTTATCCCCCACGCCCTTTGCCATTATTTCAAGCTTTTGGTCGAGCTTCAGTGCCCTGTTCTGGATACAGCCAGTCAGTACGGCGCAGAGAAAAGTCACGACTATCGGAACGGAATAAAATCCCATATCTATTCCGAGTATATACTCAAATGTGATACCGAGCCCGAGATATAAAATAAGAAATACGCCTATCGGCAGCAGAGCCGAAAAACGACCTCTTTTGGTTTCGTCCATAATAAAAGTCCTTTCTCAATAAAAAATCCCGCGGCTTACGGACGGCGGGGGTTAAATATATATAAAGTATAACAGATACAGTTTTTTTGTCAAGCGGAAGACACGGCAGGTATTTTTTACCGCAAGAAAAGCTAGGACGGCAAAAATTTACAATACGGACATTTATTATTTATTAAAAGGTTAAAAAAGGGGTGTAACATAATACTTGGAATAATGCGGTTTATCGGCGGAAAAGCCGGTTCAAACCTGAAAAGAGGGCAAATATGTCTCATTTTGTGGAATTTAAAAACGTAAGCAAGATATATACTATGGGAGAGGTTAAGATAAACGCTCTGAGTGAAGCGGATTTTTATATAGAAAAAGGCGAGATATGTGTTATTGTAGGGCCTTCGGGAGCGGGAAAAACAACCCTGCTTAATATTCTTGGGGGAATGGATACGCTGACGTCGGGCAATGTTTTTATCGATGGTGAGGATATTTCCGCTTATTCGAAGCGCAGGCTTACCGCTTACCGCAGATACGATGTAGGGTTTGTTTTTCAGTTTTACAATCTTATACAGAATCTTACCGCGCTTGAAAATGTAGAGCTTGCAACACAGATATGCCGCGAGCCGCTTGATCCTATGACTATGATAGAAAAGGTCGGGCTTTCAGAACGCGCCAAAAATTTTCCGGCACAGCTTTCGGGCGGCGAGCAGCAGAGGGTGTCGATAGCAAGGGCGCTCGCCAAAAATCCGAAGCTGCTGCTGTGCGACGAACCTACCGGAGCGCTTGACTACGTTACCGGCAAGCAGATTTTAAAGCTGCTTCAGGATACAAGTCGTGAAACCGGAATGACGGTCGTTATCATAACCCACAACAGCGCGCTTACCGCGATGGCTGACCGCGTGATAAAGGTCAAAAACGGAACGGTGGTAAGCCAGACCGTAAACGAAAAAATAACCCCCGTAGAGGAAATTGAGTGGTAACGGTGTGAAAAGCCGCGCCGATTACAATATGCAGAATGGAGATAAACATGCTTGCAAAAACAGTTTTGCGGACTATAAGGAAATCGCTCGGGCGTTATTTTGCCGTTTTATCGATAATCGCGCTGGGCGTGGGCTTCTTTGCCGGACTTCGTGTCACAAAGGAGTCCATGGTCAGCACGCTTGACGGTTATCTTGATGAACTTCAGTTTTACGACTTGGAGCTGGTAAGCACTTTGGGACTTACCGAGGACGATGTCAAGGCTTTTTCGGAGCTTGACGGAGTAAAGACCGCGGCGGGTTCCGTAAGCGCCGATTTCATATATGTCGCCGGAGACGGGTCGGACGCCGTATTGCACGCGCACACCATGCTTGACGGAATGAATAAATTAGACATAGTAAGCGGTAGGTATCCGGAAAAAGCAGACGAATGTGTGGTTGACTGCAAAATATCCGGTGCGGTTAAAATCGGAGACAAAATAGAATTTTCGGAAAGCAATTCCGATGAGACACGGGACACTTTTGCGTATGACGCCTATACGGTAACGGGCTTTGTCAATTCGCCGGAGTATATATATTTTGAGAGAGGCACTACATCTCTCGCGGGCGGCACCGCGTCGGGATATATTTATATACTTCCGGACGGCTTTTCCGCCGATTACTATACCGAGATATATCTGCTGTTTTCAGAGCGTGAAAAAATTTATTCCGATGAATATGAAGAGCTGACCGAAAATATAAGCGGCGAAGCCGAGAAATTGCTTGACGAAAGGGCGGAAATAAGATATAACAGCATAGTTTCGGATGCCGGGAAGGAAATAGACGACGGACAGGCTGAGCTTGACAGTAAGAAGCAGGAGCTTGAAGACGCCCGAAAGGAGCTTGAGAACGGCAGAGCGGAATACGAGGACGAAAAAGAAAAGGCTTATAAGGAGCTTGCGGACAGTAAAGCTCTGCTTGATAACGCTAAAGCGGAGCTTGATAAAAGCCGTCAGGAATTAGAAGCCGCTAAGTCACAGCCTACGGCGCAGATTCCCGAGATCGCCGCGCAGCTGGCGGCGGCCGAAGAAGCGCTTGAGGCGGGCGAGCAGGAATACGCCGAAAATCTTGAGGCGTATGAAAAAGCCGCGGCGGAGGCGGAGGAAAAATTTGAGTCGGCGGAAAAAGAGCTTGCCGACGCGCAAAAAGAAATAGATGACGCCCAGCCTGAAATCGAGGACGCGCAGAATAAAATAGATGATGCGAAAGCGGAACTGGCCGATATCAAGCCGGCTACGGTATACGTGCTTGACAGGACATCGAATGTCGGCTACGCGAGCTTTGAGAACGATACCGATATCGTTTCGGGCGTTGCCAAAGTGTTTCCGCTGTTTTTCTTCCTTGTGGCGGCACTGGTATGTATTACCACCATGACCCGTATGGTCAGTGAGCAGCGCACGGAAAACGGCGTATTGAAAGCACTCGGATTTGGCAGCGGAGCGATTGCCGGACAGTATCTTTTTTATGCCGGCAGCGCGTCGGTGATAGGCTGTACGGCAGGATTTTTTGCAGGCTCAAAGCTGTTTCCGATGATACTCTGGAAAATATACCATATAATGTACTCGGTGCAAAGACCCATCGACTTTGTGCTTGACTGGTGGCTCTTCGCAGTATGCCTGCTGCTTTATCTTGTCTGTATGATGGGAGTAACGTGGCTTGTGTGCTGGAAGGATATGCGTGAGTCGGCGGCGCAGCTTATACGTCCGAAATCGCCTGAGGCGGGCAAGCGCATACTTCTCGAACGCATAGGCTTCATATGGAAAAGGCTTAAATTCCTGCATAAGGTTTCCGTGCGCAATATTATGCGGTATAAAAAGCGTATGGTAATGATGATAATAGGCATAGGCGGCTGTACCGCGCTGCTTATAGCCGGTTTCGGCATAAGGGATACAATAAGACCGATAGTTGATTATCAGTATAACGAGATAACGGTATATGACGCATCGGTCAGCTTTCTTGACGGTCTTGATAAGGCGGGCGAGGAAAAATTCCTTGAAACAGGCAATGATGTTGTAGAGGATACGGTTTTCCTTTACTCAGACAATGTAAAGGCGGATACCTCCGACGGTGAGCAGTCGCTTACTCTCGCCGCTTTCAGCCGTGAGCCCGACGGATTTATAGACCTTCACAGGGAAAATAAGAAAGTAGAGTTCCCGGGGAATGGAAAAGCGGTTATAAATTACCGTTTTGCTAAAGAGTACGGAATCAAAGAGGGCAGCAGCATAACGCTTACAGGCTCTGACGGTACTGAATTTACTGTGGAAATAAGCGGAATATTTGACAACTATATTTTCAATTATGTCTTTATGAGCGCAGAAACCTATGAGTCGCTTACAGGCGGCGAGGCGCTCTCTAATACGGCTTATGTGAACTTCAAGGAAGGGCAGGACGGTCACGCGGCGTCTGCAGTGCTGCTTGAAGGCGATGATGTTGCAAATGTTTCAGTGAGCGCAGATATGATAAGCAGGATAACCGGTATGCTTGACGCGCTTAATTATATTGTGCTTACGGTGCTTGTTTGCGCGGGTGCTCTCGCCTTTATAGTGCTTTATAATCTTACAAATATAACCATTATCGAGCGTTCAAGGGAAATAGCCACCCTCAAGGTTCTCGGATTTTATGTGAATGAGCAGAATTCCTATGTTTTCAGGGAAAATATAATTCTGACCGGTATAAGCGCGCTCTGCGGAATACCAATGGGTATGGCGCTTTTAAGCTATGTTATGTCCCAGATAAAGATGAACAGCTTTTATTTTGGCTGCCGGCTTAACTGGGAAAGCTATCTGCTGGCGGTGGTGATAACCTTTGTGTTTACTCTGATAGTGGATGCGGCGCTTACCGCGAAAATAAAGCGGGTGAATATGGCGGACGCCATGAAAGCAATAGAATAATAACAAATAAGAAACCGGAGCCGCGGGTCAACCCGCGGCTCCGGTGTTTTATGCCTTTTTAAATTTATTCCTTTATTTCGGGCAGGCCGGCGACGCTTGTGAGAAGTGAGAGTATGCCTGCCATAGCCGAAGCGCTTAACACCATCGTCCAGTTCACCCCGTCAAGCATGGCGGTAGTGCCTATTGTGGCAATAACGGTCTGCGCTACGGTTTTTGCCGCCCTTATGCCGGCGGCTTTAAGCCATATTAAAAACTTGTTTTTCATAAAATCACCGCTTTACTCAATATAAATCCTTACGGCGTCGGCTTCTTTTCCGAGAATGCCGGCATATCCGTTTTCCGGATCCTTTTCGTCGTATCCGCTGACATACGGCAGCCAGTCTCCGTCCTTTATATGAAGGGCGTATTTTATTTTTCTGCCCGTGTCGGTGCGCATCATTAGTCCGTCAATGTTTTTTCCGTAAAGTCCGGCATAATCTTCTCTGTTTTTTACTTCAGGAAGCCAGCCACCGCCTGTATAATGGACCCGGTAAAAAATATTGCCGCTTGTAAGTCGGGCGTATACGGCGCAAAGCGCGTGTCCGTAAAGTCCGGCGTAGTCTGTCAGGTCTTTTACGTCAGGCAGCCAGCGTTTCTGGACGCTGTCCCAAACCTGATATATAATTGAAATTTTTCCGTCAGGCTGTTTGTCCGGAACAGCCGGCTTTTGCCCGGCAGTCTTTTTTGTGAGCCCGCCTTTTTTTACGATAACCTCCGTAATGGCGGCGGCGCACTTATCGGCGAACTGCTCGGTCAAAATTACCGGCGTGTCGGCGGTGCTGTCCATAAATCCGCATTCGAGCAAAACAGCAGGCATTTTTGTCTCGCGGCATTCGTGAAAATCCGCTTCCGCAAGCGGAACGCTTCTGTTGCCCTTAAGCCCCGTGTATTTTATAAGACTGTCATAAAGCGATTTCTGCCAGTCCTTTGTTTCCCCGTCAACCGAGGTATAAGTGAACGCGACGATTCCGCCGCCCGCTCCGCCGCCTATTCCGGCGTTGTGGTGAACGGCGAGATAGAAATCGGCGCCCCATTTATTGGCTTTGTCTGTGCGTGTTTTTAGCGCAATATCGGTTTTTCCTGTCGGGTCGTCTATTCTTAAAAGCTCGTAGCCTGAATATTCCTTCAGATTTTCGGTTATTTTTTCCGCAATCCTGCTGTTGAGCACCCATTCCCTTGTTTCGTTCGGGTCTATGGATTTAAGACAGCGTTTTCCGGCTGTATTAAGTCCGTGCCCCGCGTTGAGCGCAATTTTAAACATATAAAATCCCCCCTTATCTTTTTATGCGGACAGGCGGGTATGTGTTAATTTTTTATCTGACAGCTTAATGAAAAAATGTAAAAATCTCGTTTCGCGGAAGCCGGGCCGAATGTATAATATTACCTCTTGTAATTGTATTGACAAAACGGCGGCACGGTGGTACTATATAAAAAGAACGTCTGTTCTTTTTGGAGGTGGCGTTTTGAAAGGTTCTTTTTATATATGCTGTGATTTAAAGAGCTTTTACGCGAGCGTCGAGTGCGTGGAGCGCGGGCTCGATCCGATGACTGCCAGACTTGTGGTGGCTGATCCCGAACGCACGGAAAAGACGATATGCCTCGCGGTCACGCCGGCGATGAAGGCGCTCGGAGTTAAAAACCGGTGCAGGATTTTTGAAATCCCGCCCGGAATAGAGTATATCACCGCGCCTCCGCGCATGAAAAAATATATAGATTACGCCGCCGTTATATACGGCGTGTACCTGAGCTTTATATCAAAGGACGATATTCACGTTTATTCCATCGATGAGGCGTTTATTGATGTGACGCATTATCTTGAGCTTTACAGAATGAACGCGAGACAGCTTGCCGAAACCATTATGAGGGAAATATATGAGAAAACCGGCATAAGAGCAGCGTGCGGCATAGGGACAAACCTTTATCTCGCAAAAATCGCTCTTGATATAACCGCCAAGCATTCAGATGATTTTATAGGCTTCCTCGATGAGGAAAGCTACCGGAAAACACTGTGGGAGCACCGTCCGCTTACTGATTTCTGGCGAATAGGAAGAGGAATTTCCGAAAGGCTTGAGCGGTGCGGTATTTTCACAATGGGTGATATAGCAAGGTCTGACGAGGAGACCCTTTACCGCCGGTTCGGTATAGACGCGGAGCTTCTTATCGACCATGCGTGGGGCAGGGAATCTGCCACTATTGCTGATATAAAGGCATATGTTCCAAAAGAAAACTGCCTTACCGGCGGACAGGTGCTTATGCGCGACTATAATTTTGAGGAGGGGGAGCTTATTGTCAAGGAAATGACCGACGCTCTCTGCCTTGAAATGGCGGCAAAGGGACTCGCGGCAGAATCTGTGACCCTTAATATCGGATATTCCCGTAAATGCGGCGCGGGGTATTCCCACGCGACTGCAAGGCTTGACGCAAAAAGCAACGCGGGAAATATTCTGATACCGCTTACGGCAAGGCTGTACGAACGCACCGCCGACAGACGGCTTGCTATAAAAAGAATAAATATAACTTTCAACCGCGTCGCGCCCGAAGCGGCGGTGCAATGCAGTATTTTTGACGGCGCGGCTTCGTCGGACAGGGAGAGAAGCCTGCAAAAGGCTGTTGTTGATATAAAGCGGAAATACGGTAAAAATTCGGTTCTCAGAGCGATAAGCCTTGAAAAGGCGGCGACCGCGAGAGAACGCAACCTGCAGATAGGAGGACATAAAAGCGGTGAATAAACAAATGGCAAGAATGAGCAGGGTGCAAAGGGCAAAGCAGTTCGCCCCGTTTTCGGCGCTTAAGGGACTTGAGGAGGCTCTGGCGGAAAAAGAGCGTGAGTATGAGCCTCAGGCGGAGCTTTCGGACGACGCGGCGGAGGAGCTTGACCGCTGTCTTCGGGGGCTTCAGAAAGGAACCGCCGTCACGGTAAAGTATTACCGTGACGGCGGCTATGAGCTTGTAAATGGTATTTTCCGCGGAATAAACCGCGCCGGCGAGCTGGTTCTCGATACCGGATGCTTGGAGCTTTCGCGTATTTCCGCGGTAACGGTGTATAAGTAACGCAGAAATATCAGAAATCGTATTCGCGGTTAAACTCAAGCACAGTACCGCCTATTACAAAATCGGCGAATCTGTGCGGGTCCTCTGTATTGGTGGCAAACATACCGTAGTGATTCGGAATATTTATCGCCGCGCCTATTTTGCCGGCGGTGATAACAGCTTCCTTAACGTTCATATTGCCGAGCTTTCCGTTTATGCAGATAAACGCGATATCGGGCTTGAAGCGGGAAATTTCAAAAAGCCGGCTGTCAAAAAGTGTGTCACCGCTGAAATACAGGGTTTTTCCCTCCGCGCGTATTACGGCGCCGAACGCTTCTGCGGTATGCTTCGCGTATACGGCCGTGATTTCAAAATCGCCTACGGAAATACTGTCACCCTCAAAAAGCACCGAAACATTTTTCCTGCCGACGGCATAAAGCGCGTCCCTGCCTTCGGCGGTAGTGATGAAATGCGTGTTTTCGGGCATAAGCGCCGCGGAGTATGTGTCGAGGTGGTCCGTATGGTTATGAGTGCATATCACCGCGCCCGCGTGTATGTCTTCGGGCTTTATGGGAGCGCTTACGAGTCTCGGACGGTTTTCGAGCATATTGACTGCGTCTGAAAGATACGGGTCAAGCATTATTTCGGTGCTTCCGGATTTCAGAATATATCCGCTTTGACCTATCCATGTCACTTTCATATAATCAGCGTCTCCCGTCTTAACAGCTTTGCAAGGTATAAAATCATTATAACATATAAACGGAAAAAATGCCCTGCAAATTTTGAAATTATAAAAACAGCTTCTGTAATTGTTGAATCATACCGGCTTAAATGATATAATATAATGAAATACAGAGGATCAGATACGGAGTTACGCCTGTTATACGGTGGTGAGATAATGAACGAAGCCTTATTGCTCATAGGAATGGTCATAGTTATATGCATAATGATGAACCGCTTTCTCGAAAAAATACCGGTGCCATCTCTGCTCATATTTATAGCGCTCGGAATGCTTTTCGGGGAAAATGGGCTGTTCCGCATAACGTTTGACGATTACGCGGCGGTAAATCTTATCTGTTCCGCAAGCCTTATCTGCATTATGTTTTACGGAGGCTTCGGCACAAATCTTCAGGCGGCGCGTCCGGTAATTGCCAAATCGGCAGTGCTGTCAACGTTCGGAGTCGTCGGCACAGCCGCACTTGTCGGTGTTTTTTCGCATTTCGCGTTAAAGCTCGGCTGGCAGGAAAGTATGCTTATAGGCGCGGTGATATCATCAACCGATGCGGCGTCGGTCTTTAATATACTGCGCAACAAAAAACTGGCGCTTAAAAATCATACCGACTCGCTTTTGGAGGTCGAGTCAGGCTCTAACGATCCGGTCTCATATATGCTGACCTCGGCTATGATCGCCGTTATGTCAGGAAGCCGTGTGTCCATACCGCTTTTGGTGACGGGGCAGATAGCCTTCGGAATACTCGGCGGTATACTGATAGGAAAACTGGCTGTCTGGCTTTTAAGCGGAAATTTATTTACTTCCCAGCACGCAAGAACGGTTTTTTTATTCGGTATAATGATACTGTCCTACGCCCTGCCTGCGGCGGTAAACGGCAACGGCTATCTGAGCGCCTATCTCTGCGGCATACTTCTCGGAAATTCGAGACTGTCGCAGAAAAAGTATTTGGTTCATTTTTTCGACGTGCTTACGAACGTGGCGCAGGTTATAATCTTTTTCCTGCTCGGTCTTCTTGTCACACCGGCGCGTCTGCCGGCGGTACTGCTTCCGGCACTCGCCGTAATGACTTTCCTCACCGTTGCGGCAAGACCGCTGGTTTCGGCGTTTCTGCTTCTGCCGTTCAGGACAACGCTCAGGGAAATAGGCGTTGTTTCGTGGGCGGGGCTGAGAGGCGCGGCGTCGATTGTTTTCGCCATATCCGCGGTACTGAGCGGAGTGAGCACAAAATATAATATTTTCAATCTTGTGTTCTGTATAGTTATATTTTCAATATCGCTCCAAGGCTCGCTGCTGCCGCTGATATCGCGCAGGCTCTCCATGATAGACAGAAATTCGGACGTAAACAAAACCTTTACGGATTATGACGACGAAATCGATGTCGACCTGATAAAAATTCATCTGAATGACGGGCACCCGTGGTGCGGGTGTACCTTGAGCCGCCTGTCACTTCCGCATGACCTGCTGGTTGTCATGATCGACAGGGACGGTACAACGGTAATACCGAACGGAAATACCGAGCTTGTTGTCGGGGATTTGCTGGTAATAGCGGCAAGGCGCTTTGAGGAAGGAGAAAACATTAGGTTTTACGAAACGGTGGTGGGTAAAAACCATAAGCTCGCCGGTGTCGCCCTGTCCGAGGTGAAAAACGCGCCGGATAAGCTGATAGTTCTTATAAAACGCGGCTCGGAAACGATTATACCCGACGGCGGCACGGTGATTTTAAAGGGGGATATCCTTGTGATGATCCAATCGTCACAGGAAAAAATCAGAATGTGATTTTATGACAGTAAAACGCTCCGGAGCGAATTTAAGCTCCTGAGTGTTTCAGTCTGTCGATAAAGTTTAAAATATATTCTTTGCGGCGTTAAGCCGCATTTTGTTTTTCCGCCGATTCAATACGTTTCGAATTAAAAAATCAGGGAGCCATAATTCCGTGACCGATAAATTTTTTTCTGCCTGATTTAAAAATCGTAAATAATATCCGAATAAATCATAACCACCCGTTTGACGGGTGGTTATGATTGGTGGTATGTTAACTCTTAACCGCCCAAAAGTCAAGTCTTTTCTACCGTCAAAATTTGAGTCGCTATAATCAAAGAAGAAACGCTACTGCATAATAAAAAAGAAAATGCAAATACTATTGACATTATCACGGTCAACCGATATAATAATAGTAACAGGAGGTGAAACACCGTGATGATAAATGAATTAATGGAAAGCAAAAAAATAACGCAATATCGACTGGCAAAGAACAGTGGCATTGCCTACACTACTATCAACGATATATGTAGTGGCAAAGCGCAACTTGAAAAATGTTCCGCCGAAACAATCTACCGAATTTCTAAGGTGCTCGGTGTTTCGATGGAGAGCCTCATAGAACCCTGCTTTGATAAACGCAGTGACTTTGAGTTGTTCAAGAGTAATACTTGTCATAGACTGAAGGAACTCGGCGATATTGAATTTGTTATTGAATTGCTGGAAGAAGATCATATTCGCAAGTATTATAAGAAAAAATGGTATCCCGAAAGTTTATATCTTCTCGCAATGCTCGACTATGTCAGCAGAGAGAACGATATCCCGCTCTGCACACAGTATGATGATATGCGTAGCTTAAAATTGAAAACAATTCTTTTCCCTGCCAGTGTATTGGTCGCAGCCAAGGTTGCTAAAAGCGATGAACTGAAACATCGTTCTATCAGGGAAGCGATTCCCGAATTTATGCGATTTAATATCGTAGAAAGTGAGGTGCGCAATGTCATCTAACAGTTTTACAAAAGAAAACCTTGATACCTATCTCAAGGAATTGGCAAAAGAGTTTAGACGGCTTAATGGTAAATCAATGCCGGCAGAAATTGTATTGGTCGGCGGTGCCGCTATTCTGACAAATTACGGCTTTCGTGATATGACTACGGATATTGATGCAGTGATCCACGCCGCCTCATCCATGAAAGATGCCATAAATATGGTTGGAGACAAGTTCGATTTGCCGAATGGTTGGCTGAATGCGGATTTTATGCATACAGGCTCGTACTCACCGAAACTGGATGAATTTTCGGTATATTATAAGTCTTTTTACGGCGTTCTTTCAGTGCGTACAATAGCGGCGGAATATCTGATTGCTATGAAGCTTCGCTCCGGACGAAAGTATAAAAACGACCTTTCTGATGTAATCGGTATTTTGGCTGAACATGAAAAGAAGGGTGCGCCTATTACACTTAAAAAGATCGATGCGGCAGTGACCAACCTTTATGGTGGTTGGGATGCCTTCCCCAAAGACTCGAAACCTTTTATTGAGGATGCACTTAAAAACGGTGATTTTGAGAATGTCTACACTTCGGTTAAGAAAGACGAAATTGAGTCCAAGGATATTTTGATTGGTTTTGAGAAGGATTATCCTAAAGTTGCAAAAGAATCTAATATAAATGATATACTAAGAACATTGAAAGCAAAGCGTAAAAAATAGAATTTTGGACGGTGAGATTATCACCGTCCATTTTTTATGTAAAAAGTGATATTTCTCTGGACTTATTCGGGAACTGGTGGTAATGTGTTTGATTGCTGGGAAGGAGTTGAAGATAGTAGATAATAGTAGATAATAGCGAATAACAGCGAAAAATATTACTGCGCCAATTGACATTCGACACAAATTGCGGTATAATACAATTTTGTGGGGTGATGTGATGAACGAGGCAGAAAAATGGGTATCTATGCCGGAAATATGCAATCATCTTGGATTTGGAAAAGATACCGTAAAAAAGTTAATTAAAGAGCAAGGACTACCCGCTTATAAACCGGATAATAAAATATGGAAATTCAAAATAAGCGAAGTTGACGAATGGGTAAAAACTAAACGAATTGGCGTAGGCACAGCGACAGGAGATGATAAAAATGTTTAAAACCATTGACTTGTTTGCTGGCGCAGGCGGCCTAAGCCTTGGATTCAAACAGACAGGACGGTTTGAATTAGTTGCAGCGGCAGAAATCAACCCCAATGCGCAAGCAACATATAAAGAAAACATACCTACAGATCCCGACAACTTTAAATTCATTGATAATGTGATCGGTTGTGATTTTAGAGCGTTGAGCGAAGAACTTGGAGGTATAGAAATCGTAATCGGAGGCCCCCCTTGCCAAGGTTTTTCGAATGCCAATAGGCAAAAAAATCAACTTATAAATATGAATAATGCGCTTGTTAAGGAATATTTCAGAGCGATAAAAGAAATACGACCCATAGCGTTTGTGATGGAGAATGTGAGTATGCTTGAGTCTGACACACACCGATTTTACGACTCTCATAATGATCACGATGAAATAGAAGCATTGCGGACTCAGGGGTATGCAATACCTACACGGGATGATGAAATATTTATATCAAAAGACAATTTTATCGGCTTTGACATGCTGGATATTGCAATGCATATAGAAACTGTCGAATCGATAATCTTGCCAAACGAACTTTATGTACTTATTCGAGTTCTAAATAAGAATAAGAACAATAAAAAAAGACTTCCAAACTTTCTGCAAAAGAACAAGAATCAATTAATAAAGCAAATTGATAAGTATATAGAGATGGAGGATAATCAAGATTCACATAAAATTCGAATATGTGAAATGCTTCAGATTATAAAGGCTGTTTTGCCGGAAGCAGAAGCACTAAGAGAGTGTGCGGAGTTGTCTTCATTGGTAGAGTTGCAGAAAAATCTAATTTCTATAAGGGAGATCTATCAAAACAGACTAATAGGCGACTATAAAAAGGATACCGATAATAATGTGGTGTTTGCAACCAAATCATATTCTGTAATCGATTATATAAATGCCATATTGGGTAATCAATATATTCAAAAAGGCGCAACTCTTAACGCAGAATGGTTCGGTGTTCCACAAGAGCGCCGCCGCCATATCATTATAGGATTGAGAAAAGATGACGAAAAGGAAATCGAGATATCATTCCCGACAGAAAGTGTATGCGATAGCCATTATACAGTAGCAGATGCTATAATGGATTTAGCTGAATATCCGGTCAGCCTTGAAAAAACGTGTGACGATATACCCTACACTGAAGATCAACTGTCTGAATATGCTCGTGAAATGAGGCTTGATAGCACAACGGTCAAGAATCATATTGCGACGAAAACAACAGAAACAGCGATGGAACGATTTAAAGCAATTGAGCAGGGTAAGAATTTCCATAGTCTCGATGCTGAACTTAAAACAACATATTCTGATCCGACACGAACACAGAATACTATATATCTAAGACTCGATCCTAACGCACCGAGTGGAACTGTTGTTAATGTGCGAAAGTCAATGTGGATACATCCTACATTAGATCGTGCCGTTACTGTAAGAGAAGCCGCGAGATTACAATCCTTCCCCGATAAATTTAAATTTATAGGAACTAAGGACTCTCAGTATCAACAAGTAGGAAATGCTGTTCCCCCAAAACTTGCGAGGGGTATAGCAGACATAATATTAGGATTAATACAATGAGAAGAATTGCAAATTATTTCAAAAATAATTTGCAATTCTTTTCTTGTTTTTCACAATGTAAAGTGCAACAGATTAACAAAATAATAAAATTATATGAAAAATAATTTCAAAATAATATTGACAAAATGGCACGCTGGATGTAGAATAAAAACGAAATAACTCGAAAGGATGAAGAATATGTCAAACACAGAAACGAAAAGAGATAAGTTTGTTCGCATTGCAGAGGCACGTACTAACAAAATTATATCTATGGTACAGCTACTTGGTAATTGTGCAAATCCCACAAGTTATGAATATACGGAAAAAGATGTATCGGATATTTTCGGTGCAATTGAAAAAGAATTAAAGATTGCAAAAATGAAATTCACTTCTGTAGATGATAAGCCGACAAAATTCAAGCTGGAACGATAAAGGGGGATTACTTATGCCTACTATGACACCAATTCCGCAGAACTATAAGAATAATGTTGATTGGATCTTTGGCGCATATACTGATGCCGGAGTGACTTTCCCGAACGGATTTCAAAAAGATGCAATTCAAAATGCCGTGGGTGCTCGTAAAACGGATAAATGGAAGAATTGGTCATGCGATATTTCCTTTGTGGAAAATGAACATGGTCGCTTTGTTGTCGTTGAAGACTGCGGAACAGTTGGTCTAACAGGCAAGAACACTCCCTCGGAAGAAATTAATGAAATGATGGCACAAGGAAAAACTCTTCCGAGCACAGAAAGACTTTCTCGTTTTACTTCTATGTTTAATTCTGGTGGTAACACAACCGGTGGCGGTTTATTTGGTGCTGGTAAGAGCGTTTACTCTGTTGCATCATCTACATATACCTATTATTTTGATTCTTTGCGTGAAGATGGAAAATACGTTGCTAATATAAATAAATGCGGTCAAGTTATGTCAGTTGCATTGGAAGAAGATGCGGCAAAAAAGTACATTTTTGAAAGCACTGGTTTACAGGCAAAGAAAACCAACGGTACACGAGTTATCATAGAGGAACCGAAAGAAGAACTGGTTACATCTATTCAGTCTGGAGAAATAATTCCTCTTATTCAGGAATCTTGGTGGCTTATAATTCAGCGTTTTGACGAAACTTCATGTATTTCTGTAAACGGCGTTCCGGTAACAGTTCCACAGGGAATAAAAGATGGAACACGCACATTTGAACTGCAGGCCCCCGAAGCTTATGCGACAGACTATAAAGTAAAACACTTTGGATTATATCTCTTTGAAAACGGCGATAATATTTGGGAAGGTGTTTCATATTATCGCAAGGGTATGAAAATTGGCGAAATAGATTTAAAAGATATCCCTTCGAAAATCGAAGGTAAGTTTTGGGGATATATTGAGGTAGATAAATTGTGGGAGGATGCTTTATCTGATATAGAAGATAAGGTACATTTTGGCGTTAGTAAAGGACAAAAGAGAACAACCACTTATCAATATTTGAAGAATTACTGTAATGATAAAATTAGAGCGAATTTAGTTGAATGGGGCTTTATTAAAGACAAGGAAAATGAAGATAAGAAGCTACGTGATGAACTGAAGCAAATTGCGGAAGATATTCAGGATCTTTTTGACAAACTCGGATTTGAAGACCTTGGGAAAGGGCCTCAAAAGGCTGATTTTGATGTTCGTTGGCAAGATATTGTTTACCCTGTAGAGAACACGGAAAAAGTAACAACAGGTGATGAAATCGCATTTTCTGTAAGAATTAAGAGTTCATACGCTGCAGATAAGCGATTTGAGTACAGTCTTAATGTGGTTAATCCTAAAACCGGCGATGTTATTTCTCAAATTAAGAAAGAAAAAATCACGGTAAAATCCAATACGGTTGTAAAAAAGGACTTTGTGTTTAAGGTGTCTAAGGAAAATTCTGAACAGAATTCCGAAAACCGTATTGTTCTTGTTGTTAAGGTTATTGGTAGCGGAAAAGAAAAGAAAAAAGAATTGCCTTTTTTCTATGATATTGATAAACCTGACAACAGCAAGAGTTGTGTTAACCTTGTACTTCACGCTTGTGAATTTCCAAGGCAAAATAGCCGTAGAGTGAACTTTGGTGAAATGTTAAGGAATGTTTGTTATCGTATTGACAACAAACGCAACCATGAACTAAAATATCGGCTTAATATTAGCATACACAATGCGAGCGATGTTACTTGTCCTAAAATAGTTGACATTGCCTCGTTTACAGGGACTGTTAAACCTTTTGAGGAAGAGATCACTCCTTGCGTTGACGAAATAATTTTTGAAAAAACGGTGTATGAGCAACATCTCAATTCGGGTGTTTTAGAACTCCGTGCACGTCTCATTGCTAATGAGGATGACGAGGAATATGAAAAGGGCGATAAAATAACCTTTTATCATTTTAAGTTATTCTTGAACTCAGATGAGAAGAACGGTAAAAACGATGCCTTTGATGTTATAAGTATTGATAATCCGGAAAATTACAAGCGCTCTTGGTTCACTCCCGGAACAGGTAGAACAATATATTTGAATATAGGCCATACAGCATACCTTAATGTTCAGGATTTTCCAGATATCCAACATGAATACTTGCGCGAGCAGATGCTAAAACAATATGTTCTATTGTACCTTGCTGAAGGAAAGTATGATATGTTTGGCGAACAAGGAAGCGATTTTGCAGAGTTGGAACCTCAAGAAGCGGCAGATAGAGTTATTGAAAAAATTGAGCGTGTTTACTCGCAAAGTCTAAAGTGAGGTGTGAATTATGGGACATATAGTTGCATTAGATGCCGAAGGGCATTTAATATACGAAGGACTTCTTTCCTCACAAGAAAAAGCCACGATAGATGAAATTCTTAATGCGTTACAAACAGAGATTCCACAAATTGAATCGGATTTGGAAAGTGTATATGGGAAAAGTGTTTGGTACAAGTATAACCTTGGATTGTTTTTAGGGGAACTTCTTGAAAAATATGATATTTCCATCGCAGAGCGCCGTCGCTTTTGGGATGAAATAAAAACTTTTGCCACTAAGGAAGATCGTAAACGTGATGAGGGAACCAATTCTGTTCATCGAAGTTTTTATCAGCAGTGCTTTATTTTATCACAGCAGGATAAAGAGGTAGTAGAGAAACTTACTTGGCGGCAATGGCAAGATCTTCTGGATCGTGTGTCTAATCGTGAGGATAAGCGCATTTTTGAGTGGATTAGGAATAAAAGCGAAAAAATCCGCGAGGATGATTGGCGTGAGTTCGAAAAAGGGTTACACCTATATTTAAAGAGTAAAGATACTTCCGTGTTCTCAGATCAAGAATTGTTTGAGATATATAACTCTATATATGCGATGGGTGTGTATTGGCGTATAGCGTTTGCACAATTTTCTAAAGATTTTCCTAAAAGCGCAAAAATCAAAACCAAGGCGCGCAGATCAAAAAAATATCAGGAAACTTGTTTTAAACTGAAAAAAGAATTAAAAAGACCGCTGGATGATGGCATCTTTGAAAAAAGCTTTGAACTGGCGATGGTTTGATATAGCAAGTTTTCGATTTCGCTGGACTTGTGAAAACCTTTGTGGTATGTTGTTGTACTGCAAAGGAGGTGCTACAATGGCACGAATAACAGTACAGGATGTGTACAACGGCGCAAAATATGATGTGATGAGTGCGGCGGTGACAGACTATCTAAAGAACGGTCGTCCGGCTGAGTATGACGAACGGACTTGGATGGATATGCTACTCGTAAAACACGCATTGATTGCAGCAGAAAAAATGAATAAAGAGGGCGACTCAATATCGGTAATGTTCGATGGTGAGTCGCCCTCTTCTTTAGTGTGCTCGGCACGCGTAATAACTTGGCGGTGAAAGTCCGCTACAGGCTTGGCAGTAGGAACTGTTAGCCGAA
>CALWDJ010000028.1 GCA_944376655.1 uncultured Clostridia bacterium | reverse complement strand
GAGGTTGCACGAAATGAAGCGGTTGGACAGTTCACCAATTTAGGGGTAGGGCTTGGCACAATGGCAGGCGTTGGCGGTGCAGTTGCCGGAACGGTCGGTGGCGCAATGAATGACGCATTAAACCAGACTAACGCTTCAAATAATCAATGCGCCAAGTGCGGTGCTCCTCTACCGCAGAATGCAAAATTCTGTTTAGAGTGTGGTGAAAAGGTGGCACCTGTAATACACGATGACACCGTGATTTGTCCTTCGTGCGGCAAGACCGTAACAAAGAGCAAATTCTGCCCTGAGTGCGGTTATAAATTCATTACCGCTTGCCCGAAGTGTGGCAAGGAAATTGTGCCCGGCGCAAAATTCTGCCTTGAATGCGGCGAGAAACTTTAATGGAGGTACTGACAATGAAAAAAGTATTTAGGTTTTATTCTGCTGTTTGGGTTATCCTTTTAGCGTTATTCAATGTTATATCTTTTGTATCTGTCGGCTGGGCAGGAATCCCCAAATACACACCCTCTTTTTGGATTGGGTATGTATTTATATCACTATCATTTGTCGGTCAAATTGTATGCGCTTATTTTGCATTAAAGGATTTTGACATCAAAAAGACATTTTACAATGTTTCGCTTATATCTACCAGCTACACCGGATTAATTCTTTCCTTTATTTTCGGTGGTCTTTGTATGCTCATCTCTCCGCTTCCTTACTGGGTGGGAATTATTCTTTGCGCTATCGTACTCGGATTCAATATAATTGCCGTTGTGAAGGCAACTGCTGTTATTGATATCGCAAGCGGTATTGATGAAAAAGTGAAAGAAAGCACTTTGTTTATTAAATCTCTGACTGTTGATGCAGAGAGCTTGATGTCCCGTGCAAAAAGCGAAAATATCAAAGCAGAGTGTAAAAAGGTTTACGAAGCTGTTCGTTATTCCGATCCAATGAGTAATGACGCATTTGCTTCTGTTGAAAGTGATATTACTATAAAATTCTCGAAGCTTTCTGAAGCAGTTATTTCTGAAGATTCAGAAACAGTTGTAACGCTTGCCGATGAAATAATTATTCTGCTCGGCGATAGAAATAAGAAATGTAGATTGTTGAAGTGATGAAATATGTCTATTGAAGAAAAAATCAAAAATAATTCTACCGTCAATAAAAGAGATTTAATATCATATTTATCCCAAAAGGCGGAAAATCATAAAAATTATAAGCATTATACAAAGGCATATAAAATTGAAACAATATTAAATAATAACACAATTTACTTGTCAAACGGAAGTAATTGGAATGATCTTATTGACAAGAAGAATTTTAATAGTGATGAAAGCGAAACCATTAATTTTGGAATTTGTTTAAGCTTTTCGAAATCCGAAAGCATAGCAATGTGGATGTTATATAGTGGCAACGAAGGTTGTATGATTGATTATGACACCAAAACGATTAGGGCGATTTTAGATGCAAAGTTTGTTGAAATGGGAAATTTTGTTGATGGAACATTTATTCCGTTAAAAAGATTTAATAGAGATTTGTTTGATATCTCAATCTTTGATATCGTGTATTATGATTTTGAAAAAGACCGAAAGAAGATTGGTGATGTGGTTTATGTTAAACGATCAGATGAAACAAATAAAGAATTTCCAAAAACAAAATTAGACGAATTAACTTTTCATAAAAAAACATTACCATGGTCGTATGAAAATGAATGTCGATTAGTAGTGTCTATAAAAAAAGAGGTATTGGGTAATGATACTGGCGACACTGTTGCAATTTCATTTTCAGAAAAATTAGTAGAAGGATTAAAAAAACGTACATATGATTCGCCTAATTCAAAAGCAAATAAGTATCAAGAAAGCAATCTAAAAAATAAAATCAATTGGGATTTATGTTATGGTTGCGAGAAAGGAAGATAGTAACTAATGGCGCTTTTTAAATGTAAAATGTGCGGTGGCACACTTGAAATTAACAATAACGAAACTGTAGCAACTTGTGAATACTGTGGCACACAACAGACGTTGCCTAAACTCGATGATGACCGTCGAGCAAATCTTTACGATCGAGCAAACCATTTTCGTCGCAACAACGAATTTGATAAAGCGATGGGGATCTATGAACAGATTCTCAATGAGGATAATACGGATGCCGAAGCCTATTGGTCGCTTGTTCTTTGCCGTTACGGTATTGAATATGTCGAGGATCCAGCATCTCATAAACGTATCCCCACTGTAAATAGAGCGCAGTTCACCTCTGTTTTTGATGATGATAACTACAAGTCTGCTTTACAGTATGCAGACAGCTATCAGCGAGCGATTTACGAAGAAGAAGCCAAGGCTATCAACGAAATTCAAAAAGGTATCCTTGCGATTTCTCAAAAGGAAGAGCCTTTTGATGTTTTCATTTGCTATAAGGAAACCGATAATAGCGGTCGTCGTACACCCGATAGCGTTTTAGCAAATGATTTGTATCATCAACTTACCCAAGAGGGCTTTAAAGTCTTCTTTGCTCGTATCACTCTTGAAGATAAGCTCGGCTCTGCTTATGAACCTTATATTTTCGCTGCTCTCAACAGCGCAAAGGTGATGGTTGTTCTTGGCACTAAACCGGAGTATTTCAATGCCGTTTGGGTTAAGAACGAGTGGAGCAGATACCTTTCCCTCATCAAAAACGGTGCAAAGAAAATGCTCATCCCTGCCTATAAAGATATGGATCCTTATGACCTGCCGGAGGAATTCTCTCATTTGCAGGCGCAGGATATGAGCAAACTTGGCTTTATGCAGGATTTGATTCGAGGCATCAAAAAGATCGCACAGGCAGACACTCCTAAAACAACCGTTGTCAAAGAAACGGTAATCAGCGAAGGAAATGCCAATACTGCGCCTCTTTTGAAACGTGCATTTATGTTCTTAGAGGACGGCGATTGGAATTCTGCCAACGAATACTGCGAAAAGGTGCTGGATATCGATCCCGAAAACGCTTCTGCTTATTTAGGTAAGCTTTTGTCTGAATTAAGGGTAAGAAAGCAGGAAATGTTAAAAGATCAAGCAGAACCTTTTGACCATAGCAACAATTATCAAAAAGCAATTCGCTTTGCCGATGAAAAATTAAAATCAACACTTACAGGCTGCATAGAATACATCAATACCCGCAACGAGAATGCACGTTTGGATGGCATTTATACCAGTGCAAAACATGCAATGTCTGCGGCAAATACAGAGAGTGCTTATAAGAAAGCGGCAGTGCTCTTTGAATCCATTAGTGAGCATCAGGATTCTTCTTCTCTTGCAGACGAGTGCCACAAAAAAGCCGAAGTGGCACGAAAAGATGCCATTCTTTCCGAAGGTAAAGCCAAAATGACCGGTGAGATTATCTCCGACTACGAATCTGCCATAAAACTGTTTGAATCCATCTCCGGCTGGAAGGATGCAGACGAAAAGATTTACGCCTGTCAAAAGAAGATAGAGGAAATCAAGGCAAAGGCAGAAGCCGAGCGTTTGGAAAAAGAACGAAAAGCTGAAATCGCACGCAAAGAAGCAGAGCGTATTGCAAAAAGAAATAAGAAGATAGCTATTATTACAACACCTATCGTTTGTGCAATTGTTGCCTTTATCATTGTATTAAATGCTGTTATCATTCCTAATGGCAAATACAATGATGCGGTTGCGTTGATGGATGCAGGAGTTCTTGATGAAGCACATAGCATCTTTATTGAACTTGAAAATTACAAGGATGCCGCCGATAAAGCAGGCGACATTCGATTAATAAAGTTCAAAGAGCAATTAAAGGACATAAAAGTAGGAAACTATATTAAATTTGGTGCATACGAGCAGGATAATAACACCTCAAACGGTAAAGAAGATGTTGAATGGCTTGTCCTTGAAGTAAAGGACGGAAAAGCACTTGTTATTAGCAAATACGCTCTTGATTGCAAGCCATATAATACAATCTATACGGACGTTACTTGGGAGACCTGCACACTCCGAAAGTGGTTAAATAGCAATTTTTTAGGTGTAGCGTTTTCAGCCGATGAAAAGGCAATGATTCCTACGGTAACGGTATCCGCAGACAAAAATCCTGAATACAGCACCAATCCCGGCAACACAACACAGGATCAGGTGTTCTTGTTAAGCATTACCGAAGCAAATAAGTATTTCAGCTCCGATAGCGCAAGACAATGCAAACCTACCGAGTATGCAGTTGCTGGTGGAGCGTATGTCAGTAGCTCCAACGGCAACTGCTGGTGGTGGCTGGGGTCGCCCGGCAACTATCAGAATTATGCCGCATATGTCAACAGTGACGGCGACGTCCTCGGGGGCGGCAACTTTGTCAACATCGTTAGCTGTGCTGTCCGCCCCGCTTTGTGGATTGATCTGAACTCTTAAATCTTCAAATATGAAATCATCCACTCAGCGCCGCAGGCGCAATCAGCGTGCGAAGAACGCAAATCAAAAAATACCGCCGTAAGGCGGTCGCATCGAAAGTTCCGCCGTTTATAATAACCTCGGAATTTTCGGCTTTTAATGTATGCTGGTAGGTTCCGTCCTGATATCTGGAAGAGCAGTTGAACGTTCCGTCGTTGATAATCACGGTGCCGCCGGTGGATTTAATAGCTCCGAGTCCTCTTCCAGCACCGCCTGAACAAGGTAACGTTCCTCATCATTGCTTGTGCAGGTGGAAAGAGTGATGATTTTATCGTCTTCCGTAACCTTTACGGAATTATCGATATTGGCGCTCATTTCCCTGGTTGAGAAAATCATATCCAGATACGATGAACGCACCTCTGCCTCATCAAAATCAAAGCTCAGAAGAATATGCCTGTCATCATACACATACGCCGCGAATATGCGGTATTTCATTATTCTGCCCGGCATATATATGCTGATATACTGATTTTCCTCAAAAAAGGTCCTGTCCCTGTATTTTTTAAGACTTCCGAACATTGTTCCGTTCTTCATATTATGACCGTAAATGAGGGTGTTGAAGTCGCCGAATTCTTTATCGTTGTAGTATTCGGTGTAGATGCTCCCGTATGCGGAGCGCTTGCCATCAACCGTATGCTCAAGATAGTAGGAATTGTCATCGTCGCTTCTCAGTATGGGATAGTCAATTACGGTTCCGGGAATGTTTATCCAGGCGTATATATCGGGATTCTGCTTTTGAAGCTCGGTAAAATTTACCGGTGTCTCAATATAATTGTCCGTACTGTCCGAAGGTGTGCTTTCCTTATCTGTATCATACGCTATCGACTGTATTTCTTTAAGAGAATCGGAATCCGATTTTCTGACAAAGAAATAGCAAAGACAGCATATAAAGCAGAGTATCGCGGCAGCAAGCACAATTATCCAGATTTTCTTATGCGATTTTACCGTTTCAAAACACTCCATCCGCTTTAAAATACAACCGTACTACCCTTTGTAGATTGTACATTTTATCTCTTGCATTGTCAATGAATAATAATTTCCATTTTTGGAATGAAAAAACCGGTAAAATGCTATTTCTTGCCGCCCGGACGGAATATCTTATTGAGCAGTACCGTTACAAGCACTATTACGCCTATTACAACGAATATGCTTATCATTCCGACCGCAAGGTACTCTAAACTGCTTATAAAATTTGTAGGTTCAAAATTCACGGTAACAGCTCCTTACATAAAGAAATTGAGAATAAGACCGCCTGCGATGACCGAGGCTATCTGACCAGAAACGTTTACGCCTATTGACTGCATAAGAAGGAAGTTCTGCGGATCCTCTTTAATACCCATTTTATGCACTACTCTGCCTGACATCGGGAATGCTGAAATACCCGCGGCTCCTATCATTGGGTTGATTTTTTTCTTAAGGAACAGATTTAAGAATTTGGCGAATATAACGCCTCCCGCTGTATCAAATATGAAGGCAAAAAGACCAAGTCCGAGAATAAGCAGCGTATCGGGCTTCAGGAACTTTTCAGCCTGCATCTGCGATGCTATCGTGATTCCGAGGAATATCGTAATAAGGTTGGCAAGCACGTTCTGCGCTGTCTCGGACAGTGAATTTAGCACACCGCACTCCCTTATAAGGTTTCCGAACATAAGGAAGCCTATGAGCGATACCGATTCCGGAGCCACAATGCCTGCAATAACGGTTATAATTATCGGGAAAAGTATTTTTGTCAACTTTGAAACACTCTTCTGCTCATAAGGCATTCTGATAAGGCGCTCCTTTTTGGTAGTGAGCAGCTTTATCACCGGAGGCTGAATAATCGGCACAAGCGCCATATACGAGTATGCCGCCACCATTATGGCTCCCTGATAGGCTGAATCGAGCTTCTGCGATACCACTATCGCGGTAGGGCCGTCCGCCGCGCCTATTATACCTATTGACGCCGCGTCGTTAAGGTCGAAGAACATGGACGCCGTACAGAAGGTGAAGAATATTCCGAACTGTGCCGCCGCGCCGAATATCATCAGCTTCGGGTTCGAAAGCAGCGGTCCGAAATCTATCATCGCCCCGATACCGATAAAAAGAATAAGCGGGAACAGCTCATTTGATATACCCGCGTTAAACAGCGTCGTGAGTGCGCCCGATTCTGTCTCGCCGTTTACAAGTCTGTCGATGGCGCCCGAAAAAGGAATGTTTACGAGTATTGTTCCGAAGCCGAGCGGCAGCAGCAGCGTAGGCTCCATTTCATACTTTATCGCGAGAAAAATAAGCAGCCCGCCTATTACCCACATAGTAACGTAACGCCAGTCAGCTAGCTCCGCGATGTTCTGAACGAGAAAACTGAAATCGCTTAATGACATTTTTCCAACCTCATTTCTTTCTGATGAAAAATCAAGGGAATAAAAAAGACTTTTACCGCACTTTGTGCGGTAAAAGTCTGGCTGTTTAATGCAAAAGCGGGCATTTCTGCCGGTATGGCGCAAATTGCAGCGGCGCCGAAACGCCGTCAGCTACTCCCTTAAACCTTACGCATTATAACACACCGCGCAGTAAATTACAAGAAAAAATTTACATTTCGCCGAAAACCACCGTTATCTCAGTGCCTGTGCCTTCTTCACTTGATATTTTTATTGTTCCCCCGAAGGTCACCGCTATGTGTTTGACTATCGAAAGTCCGAGTCCTGTTCCGCCGCTCTGCTTTGAACGGCCCTTGTCAACACGGTAAAATCTCTCGAACACACGCTCCTGCTCCGCCGCCGGAATACCTATTCCGGTATCCTTCACGCTTACAAAGGCTTTTCCGTCAGATACGCCGGTGCTTACCGTCACGCTCCCGTTTTCACGGTTATATTTTACCGCGTTGTCGCAGAGATTGTATATCATCTCAAAAATGAGCGAGTCTCCGGCGTTTATCACGGCGTCGGTTCCCGTGACCGAAATGCTTATTCCCTGCTTCGCCGCCACCGGCTCAATGCGCTTCGCCACGTCCTGCGCAACTTCATAAAGGTTTACCCTTCCGGTGTCACGCTTCTTGTCCTCGTCAAGCTCGGACAGCTTTATTATATCGTTTACAAGTGATATGAGCCTTGAAGTTTCCTTGTTTATGTCCTCTGCGAAGCCTTTGATATCTTCGCTTGCCACCATTCCGTTTTTAAGCATATCGGATATGCCGAGAATAGAAGTAAGCGGCGTTTTCAGCTCGTGGGAAACATTCGCCGTAAACTCCCTGCGCAGCTTTTCGCGCTTTTCCTTTTCGGTTATATCCACCGCGAGTATCACAGAGCCGCGCGGATTGCCGCTCTCGTCCGAAACGGGGCTTACGGTTATCTCGTAAAACCTGCCGCCGACTTCCATAACGCTGTCGCTCCTGCGGTTTTCCTTTATGCTCTCGAACACGCCGCGGAAGGTCTCGCTGCGGTTGATATTAAGAATATTCTTTCCGCTTAAGTCGCCTGACACGCCGAAGAATTTTTCCATACTGCTGTTATGCGTGATTATATGGCCGTTTATATCGGTCAGCACAAGACCCTCGCTCATATTCTCGGCTATTATTTCAAATTCCCTGCGGCTTCTTGTCAGCTCTGAAATCTGGCGGTTTATGCTTTTCTGCTGCGCCTGTATTCTTGAAACGAACGGGGTCAGCTCCTCGTAGGATTTTATTCCCGACGGGTCGTCGAGATTTATTTCATTTATCGGCTTCAATATCTTTTTGGTTATCAGCGACGCGAGTATCAAAGCCAGCACAAACGCGAAAACAGCCACGGCGCATATGGGCGGCAGGAGCTCAAGGATTACCGCGGTGACCGAAAGGCTCGTGTCCGACACACGCAGGATATTGCCGTTTTCGAGCTTTAAAGCGTAATAGCATGTGTTTATCCCGAGTGTTTCCGACTGTCTTACAGCGTAGCCGCTGCCTATCGTCTCCGCCTCGCGGACCTCCTCGCGCTGCGCGTGGTTTTCCATTTTCTCCGCGTCCGACTTATTGTCGTATATCACGGTTCCGTCGCTTTTTATGAGCGTCACACGCTCTTTGGCGTCCGCGTACCTTTCAATCTCGCCGTCGTCCGCCGCAAAACTTATCAGCCGCGCCTTGCTCTCAAGCGAATCACGCTGACTGTCATCATATATGCGGTACTGCACGCCGATTATGAACACCATGCTCGCAAGCATTGTAATAAATGAGGAAAACAAAATTCCCCTGAAAATCTTTTTTGTCATACCGTTCTCCCTGTCAGCTTATTTTGTAGCCGACGCCTCTTACCGTTTCCACCACAGAGCCGCACTCGCCGAGCTTTGCCCGGAGTGTCCTTATATGGACGTCGACCGTGCGGTTTTCACCGTCGTAATCATAGCCCCATATTTCCTCAAGCAGACGGTCCCTTGAAAAGACCGTTCCCCTCTGGCTCAGCATATGGCATAGCAGCTCAAATTCCTTTAGGGTAAGCAGAACCGGCTTGCCGTCAACAGTGACCGTATGCTGCTTCGGGTTTACATAAAGTTTCCCTACGGTGTAGCTTTCGTCGCCTCCTCCGGCACGCCGCAGCAGCGCCCTTATGCGGGAGACCAGCTCCATTGTGCCGAAAGGCTTTACGATATAATCGTCTGCACCGCTGTCGAGTCCTGAAACCTTATCGTACTCGCCGGATTTAGCGGTTAACATAATAACAGGAAGCCTTGCAGTGGCAGGCGCCGCGCGCAGACTCTTTAGCACCGATATGCCGTCCTCCTCCGGCAGCATTATATCAAGCAGCGCAAGGTCAGGCACACGCTCCGCCACCGCCTTCCTGAACTGTGACGGCAGCTCGAAGCCCTTTGCCTCAAGACCTGTCTGATTGAGCGCGTAGACGACAAATTTGCGTATGCTCTCATCGTCCTCAAGCAGATATATCATATTCTTCACACCTTTACAAAAGAGGCTGACCGTTTATTTCGAGCTTAAAGGTAAGCCCCAGCTTTTCCGCCGCCTTGCGGCAGAGTATCATACGGTTCATGAAAATCTCAAAATACTCCATTATACTCCCGTAACGTGTATCTATCGAAAGGCTGAGCGTTATAATGTCTCTGTCGCCGTTTATTTTAAGCAACGAGCTTTTTACGGAATAGTTCACCCTGTCGTGAATATCGAAGGTGCTCTTGTCGCGGTTCCTTACACGGCTGCGGCGCACGTCCGACTTATCCGCCAGTATCAGCGCCGCCGAAACCGCATCAACCGGAACTCCGGTTCCCTCGTCATGGTTGCCTATCGCCGAGACCACAGTTGCTATATCGTGCGCGTCCATTTTAAGATTGTCAAGTATCCTGAACGCCATAACCGCGCCGCTCTGCGAATGGTCAATACGGTTGACAAGATTGCCTATATCGTGCAGGTACGCGGCGATTCTCGCAAGCTCGGTCTCGTGCTGCGAATAGCCCATCGTTGAGAGTATGTAGCGGCAGGTTTCCGCCACCTTGGTGACATGGGCAAAGCTGTGCTCGGTAAATCCGAGCGCCGCGAGCGATTTGTCAGCCCCCGAAATATAGGCGTTTATCGCCTCGTTTTTCTTTATTTCCTCAAATTTAAGCATATTGATCCTCCCGCGCGGCGCGCGGAAGGCGCGCCCTTAATTTCTGTGTGTGCCTGTTATCGAATACTCGACCCACTCGGCGATATTCACCGCATGGTCGCCTATCCTCTCAAGATATTTCGCTATCATAAGCAGGTCTATACAGTATTCGCCGTTTTCACTGTCAGCCGCGATAAGTCTTACCAGTTCGTCCTTTACGCAGTCAAAAAGATTATCGACCTTATCGTCGTACTTCATAACCGCAGAGGCAAGCTCAATATCCTTTTTGACAAACGACTCAACGCTGTCGGTCACCATTTTTATCGCGGCGGTAGCCATATCCTTTATGTGTACCTTGCTCTTTACGTCGCTGTTTTTTACAAATTTCGCTATTTCGGCTATGTCGGATGCCTGGTCGCCTATTCGCTCCATATCCGAAATCATTTTAAGCGCCGATGAAATTACCCTTAAGTCTCCCGCGACCGGCTGCTGCTGAAGCAGGAGCTTCATACATATAGCCTCAATGTCGCGCTCCTTCTGGTCAATCTCGGCATCGGCCGCAAAAACCTTTTCGATAAGTGTCTCATCGCCGTCAAGCAGCGCCTTTACCGAGGCGGAAATCGCGTCCTCGCAGAGCGCCCCCATTGTTATAAGCTCAAGATTGAGCTTTTCAAGCTGACTGTCAAACCTGTTTCTCATATCAACCGAACCTTCCCGTAATATAATCCTCTGTGCGCTTATCGCTCGGCACCGAGAACATGCGCTCGGTATCGTCGTACTCAATAAGCTCACCCAAAAGGAAAAACGCCGTTTTATCCGCTATACGCGCCGCCTGCTGCATATTGTGCGTTACGATGATTATCGTGTAGCTGCTTCTGAGCTCAGTGGCAAGGTCCTCTATTTTAGAGGTGGAAATCGGGTCAAGCGCCGAGGTCGGCTCGTCCATAAGCAGCACCTCCGGCTCGACCGCCAGCGCGCGGGCTATGCAAAGCCTCTGCTGCTGACCGCCGCTCATTCCGAGGGCGCTTTTCTTGAGCTTATCCCTGCACTCGTCCCATATCGCCGCCTGACGCAGCGACCTTTCCACGATCTCGTCAAGCGCGGACCTTGACTTTATGCCCTGAATACGCGGACCGTAAGCGATATTGTCGTAAATGCTCATCGGAAACGGGTTTGGTTTCTGAAATACCATACCTACGCGCTTGCGCAGTATGTTTATATCCATATTACCATAAATATCTTCGCCGTCAAGTGTTATTTCTCCGGTTATGCGGCAACCCTCGACAAGGTCGTTCATTCTGTTAAGTGTTTTTAAGTAGGTCGATTTTCCGCAGCCCGACGGCCCTATCAGGGCGGTTATCTTTTTTTCGGGTATGGCGAGATTTATTCCCTTGAGCGCCTTGAAATCGCCGTACCACAGCTCTAAATTTTTAGTCTCTATTATAGATGACATTGTTTTTCCCGCCTTTTACTTCTTTAATTTCCTGCCCGCCAGCTTCGCGCCTATATTTATTATGAGTGTAAGCACAAGCAGTATTGCGGCGATGGCGAACGCTATATCGAACTCGCCGCGCTCCTTGGCGTACATATAAAGGGCTATCGTGAGGGTGGAGCCTCCGTTGTCCGGCTTCGCCGCTTCTATAATTCCCATTATTTCATTGGCTACGCCCGCCGTGTAAAGCAGCGCCGCGCTCTCGCCGACTATTCTGCCGACGGCGAGTATGCAGCCGGTCACGATTCCGTTTACCGACGAGGGCAGCACGACGGTTCTTATCATATGCCACTTGCCCGCTCCCAGCGCGAGAGAGCCCTCACGGTAGCTCTGCGGCACCGTTTTAAGGCTCTCCTGCGTGGTTCTTATGATTGTGGGAAGCGTTACTATCACCAGCGTCATTGCGCCGGCAATAAGGCTTGTTCCGAGCGAGCAGAACTGCACGAAAAACAGCAGTCCCACAAGACCGTATATAATTGACGGTATTCCGGCGAGGGTCTCGGTCGCGAGCTCGATTATTTTAACGAGCTTCCTGTTTCTCGCGTATTCGTTAAGGTATATCGCCGCTCCCACGCCTAAAGGAAGCACAATTATAAGCGTAAACAGAATGATATATAAAGTATTCAGAATATTCGGCAGTATGCCATTTATCCCGCGTATCACGCTCGGCTCGCTTGTTAGAAGCTCCCATGTTATACGCGGCAGGCCCCTGTAAAAAATGTAGCACAGAATGCCTGCAAGCAGAAGAGTCGTCAAGCCCACCGCGATATACATAAGTATATTTTCGGCGGCGCAGACCGCTCTGCGCTTTACCGATATTGAAGTTTTTTTGCCTGATTTGCCGCTTCGCAAGGTCCGCACCTCATTTCTTTTCTCTCTTTATCACAAAATTAAGCAGCACATTTATAAGCATTATGAAAATGAACAGCACAAGGGCTATTGAGAAAAGCGCCTGGCGCTGAAGCCCCGAGGAATACGCCATCTCGCTCGCAACGGCCGTGGTGAGGAAGCGCACGCTCTTGAAAAGCGACGGCATATTCGCCACGTTTCCGGCGACCATCATGACCGCCATAGCCTCGCCTATCGCCCTGCCTATTCCGAGCACCACCGCGGCGGCTATGCCGCTTTTCGCCGCCGGAAGCACCACCTTGAACACCGTTTCGGTCTTTGTGGCGCCGAGGGCGTAGCTCGCCTCCTCGTACTCCTTGGGCACCGCGCACAGCGCCGTTTCAGACACGCTGATTATGGAAGGCAATATCATTATAGCAAGCACTATAATAGCCGAAAAAAGATTTGCGCCGTCGGCAAGTCCGAAGGCTTCCCTCACCGCGGGGACAAGCAGTATCATACCTACAAGTCCGTAAACCACAGAGGGGATACCGGCAAGCAGGTCCACCGCCGGACGGAACACCGCCGCTATTTTTTTCGGCGCCATTTTCGCGAGGAATATCGCGCAGAGAAGTCCCACCGGAACCCCTATTACTATTGCGGCAAGCGTGCCGTACACAGATGTGCATATAAACGGCAGTATTCCGAAACGCGGGTCTGTCGCCGTGGACGCCCACACCTTTCCGAGCAAGAACTCCTTTAATCCTATTTCCTTTATCGCCGGAAGTCCGGATATTATAAGATATCCGGTTATAATAAGCACGAAAGCCACTGCGACAAGTCCGCAGGCGGCGAAAAGTATGTGCATTGTCTTTTCAAAAAGCCCGAGCAGCTTTTTTGCCTTGTTCATAAGCTTCTCCTTCTGAAATCCGCTTTAATATGACAGACCCGCAGACCCCCTTAAAGGAGTCTGCGGTATTTTCTGCCGTGACAGTCAGGATTATCTCTTTACCGGAACCGCTCCGGCTTCTTCGATAAGGCTGTCAGCCTCGCCTGAGGTAGCGAAGTCAAAGAAGGCTTGCGCGACCTTGCTCAATTCGGTGCCGGTCTTTGTGACCATCACGAAATTACGCTGTACCTTGTATTCGCCCGACTGTATTGTTTCGGTTGTCGCCTCAACACCGTCAACGGTTACCGCTTTAACGGTATCCTTAACCGACGCGAGCGAAGCGTATCCGATAGCGTTCGGGTTGTTTGCTACG
Organism: uncultured Clostridia bacterium; assembly: GCA_944376655.1. Classification (GTDB taxonomy): domain Bacteria; phylum Bacillota; class Clostridia; order Oscillospirales; family Acutalibacteraceae; genus UBA737. The sequence goes on along the minus strand of CALWDJ010000028.1, from coordinate 17,691 downwards.
GTCTGGATAACGTCGCCGGTAGAAGTAAGCTCCTGTGAATACTTGCAGGCGTCCTCTGTTTCTGTGATCGACTCAAAGCCGTCTCTTGTGCCTGAACCCGCCTCACGTCCTATACAGGCTATCTGCGCGTCAGCGCCGCCGACATCTTTCCAGTTGGTTATTTCGCCCTTGTAAATCTTCGCTATCTGTTCAAGCGTAAGATTCTTAACACCGTTTTCCTTGTTCACTATTATAGCGATACCGTCGATAGCTACTACCGTTCCGGTAAGCTCGGCCTTTTCGTCGTCCTTAAGGTCGCGGCTCGCAAGACCGATATCGCATCTGCCCTCGCTTACCGCCTGTATGCCGGCGCTTGAGCCTGTGGGGTTGTAGGTAACTTTAACGTTCTTGTTTTTCTCCGTGAAGCCTTCCTTCAGAAACTCGATAACGGTTTCCATTGAGGTTGAGCCGTCGGTCGAGACGGTTCCCGAGAGGCCTTCCGTGCCTCCGTTCGACTCTGTTTTTTCCTCACCGCAGCCGACAAGCGCCGCCGCCGTGATTCCGATTGCCAAAATCAGACTTAAAATCTTTTTCATTTTTCTTACTCCTTAAATTCATTTTCATTCGGTATGCCCCTATTATAAAAAAGGTTTGTTAATTTCGTAACCTCGGTTTTGTTAAATTCGGGTTAAATATATTTTTCGCGTCCGCGCCGCCGTTATTCGCTCATAAAAGGTAAAAGTTGATTTTCCTGTGCAAATATGGTATACTTATTCTGTATTGCAAAAATACGCACATGAAAAAATGTATCCGAACAAGGCAAAAACCACCCTTTTATTCAGTAATTTGCCGGTACCTACGGAGGTATTTTATGGACGATAAAGATTTCTTGAACAATGATGACAGAGACCTGTTCAGCTATGACAATTCGGGCAATCTTGAGGGAAGCGCCGAAGAGAGCTTTGACCTGAACAGCTTTTCCTCACACAGTGAAAGGTCGGAAAAATCCCCGAAAAAAGGCAGAAAAAAGAAAAAAGGCAGCCGCAAGGAGCGCATCATAAGAGTTATACTGACGCTTTTCCTTGTAGGAATAATTACGGTGAGCATTATCGTGTCCGCCTTTATGCTTTACGCCTTTACAATGGTTGACGGCACAATGGAGGAAAACCTCAACGACCTTAAGCTCAATTTCACCACTACCGTTTACGTGGACGACGGCAGCGGCAATTATGTTGAATATCAGAGACTGCACGGCATGTTCAACCGCATATGGGTGCCGTACAACGAAAAGCAGGCAAAAGCCGAGGACCCCGATTACGACGGAATACCACAGACGCTGGCGAACGCCTTTGTCGCGATAGAGGACAAACGCTTTATGGACCACAACGGCGTTGACTGGAAGCGCACCTTTGCCGCCTTCGCCAATATGTTCCTGCATTTTTACTCATCAAATCAGGGCGGTTCGACCATAACACAGCAGCTTGTAAAAAACCTCACCGACGACACATCGAAGCGCCCCAGCCGTAAGATAAGGGAAATAATGCGTGCGAGGTATCTTGAGACCCGCTACACAAAGGAAACCATACTTGAGTGCTATCTCAACACCATTCCGATGGGTCACGGCACCTACGGCGTCGAGGTGGCGGCGAACTATTATTTTGACAAGAGCGTTCAGGAGCTCACGCTTGCTGAATGCGCCTGTCTCGCCGCGATTACCAAAAGCCCTACATATTACGCGCCCGACGATTATCCCGAGGAAAACAAGACCCGCCGCAACACGGTGCTTTATGAAATGTACGACCAGGGGTATATAACAAAAGAGGAATACGAGGCCGCAAAGGCGGAAGAACTGAATATAATCGCCTCAAAGGACGCACTTAAGGAAGACGAAATAAACTCGTATTTTATAGACGCGCTTATAGATCAGGTCACAAACGACCTGTGCAAAAAATACGGTTACGAGCCAAAACGTGCCGATATGATGTTTTATAACAACGGCTATAAAATTTATGTGACGCTTGACACAAAAATACAGGAAACGCTCGAAACCGTATTTGAGGACGAAAAAACCTACGGTCTTAAAGGGGCGGACGGCAGCACCCTGCAAGGCTCCATGACTGTAATGGACTACAACGGTCACGTAAAGGGCATTGTCGGCGGTATAGGCGAAAAGACGAGGAACCGCGGGCTCAACCGCGCGACCGACGCTATTCGCCAGCCCGGCTCTACAATGAAGCCATTGGCCGCCTACGCGCCTGCGATTGAAAAAGATTTAATTCACTATTCAAGCATTGTAAACGACACAAAGACAAACTACAACGGCTGGACGCCTGTAAACTGGTACAATACCTACTGGGGCAATATAACGGTGCAGTACGCGCTCGAGCGCTCGGTAAACACGATACCGGTATATCTTGTAAACAAGTTAGGACCGCAGAACTCGTTTGACTTCCTGACAAAAACGCTCGGTATCACCACCCTTACGGGCGAGGACGTTAACCTCTCGCCGCTCGGAATGGGCGGTACCAACGGCGGTATAACCTCTATGGAGTCGGCGGCGGCGTTCGCCATTTTCGGAAATCTCGGCCAGTACCACGCGCCCACGCTTTACACAAAGGTGACCGACCAGCACGGCGAAACCGTGCTTGAGTACGACAGCTCCCCCACAATGGCGATAAGCGAGGACACCGCCACCGTAATGAACCATCTTCTCCAAACAGTAGTTTACGGCGCAAACGGCACCGGCAAGGGTGCCGCCTCAACCGTTAAAAATATGAAGATTTACGCCAAAACCGGAACCTCAAACAACCAGAACGACCTCTGGTTCGTAGGCGGCACGCCTTATTATGTCGCCTCCTGCTGGTGCGGCTATGACCAGCAGCAGAAAATACCCAACAGCTCTATCGCGCAGAAAATGTGGAGCGCTGTAATGTCAAAGATACATTCGGGACTTGAGGCAAAGCAGTTTGAGGACAGCAGCTACGCCACCGAAAGGTACTACTGCACAAAAAGCGGCGACCTTGCGACCTCCGCCTGCCCCTCAAAGGCTAAAGGCTGGTACAAGCAAAGCAATACGCCGGGATACTGCACGCAGCACTCGGGCACCGCTCTCGGAACCGCCTCCGAGGTGGACAAGCAGGAGGCAGAGGCGTCCAAGGAGCAGCAAAGCTCATCTACGTCTTCCTCAGCCTCGTCTTCATCGTCCGCATCTTCCGGCTCTTCGTCTTCTCAGACCTCGTCCGCATCTTCTGAAGGCACATCGGCCGAATAATTTAAAATCACAGGGAATAATTAAAGCAGGGTGAAAGCCCTGCTTTAATAAAAAACGGGAAGTAATTATGCTTAAATTCAAAAAGACAGAAATAGGAGATATAGATGTTTTCAGGGAATACACGCAAAAGCCGGGCGAGTTTTCCTGCGAGAACACCTTTGTCAATATGCTCGTTTGGCAATGCGCCTACAATAATATGTGGGCGGAAGAAGACGGTCAGCTTATAATCAAGTCGGGACGCGGCGAAAACAGCGTTTACCGGCTTCCCTTCGGCGACGATTTTGACAAAGGCATAGAGCTTATCCGGCGTTACAGCGGAAAGGATTATCCTGACTTCTGGGTACAGGAGGGCACCCGTCTCGATCTTTTTCGCGAGCGCTTCGGGGATAAGTACAGCTTTGACGAAAAGCGGGACGCTTTCGACTATATATATCTGCAAAGCGATTTGGCGGAGCTTTCGGGCAAGAAATATCACGGCAAGCGCAATCATATAAGCGCCTTTTCAAGAAGCTTCAAATGGGAATTCCGTCCGCTTTCTGACGATATAAAGGAAGACATTCGCCGCTGTGCCGCAGAGTGGTACGAGCAGAACAGCCGGAAAGAGGACAGCTATATGCTCTGCGAAAAGCGGGGTATCGGCCTTATGCTTGATAATTTGGAGAAACTCGGAATAAGGGGCGGCGCGATATATGTAAACAGCATGGCGGTAGCGTTCACACTCGGCTCGGCGGTAAATGACAGCGTGTTTGACACCCATATAGAAAAAGCGCTGCCCGAATACGCGGCGGCTTACACGGTCATAAACAACGAGTTTGCCAAAACGCTTACTGACTTTAAGTATATAAACCGCGAGGACGATCTGGGGCTTGAGGGACTGAGAAAAGCCAAGCTCTCCTACAAGCCCGAAATCCTGCTTAAAAAATACCGCTGTACCAAAAAGGTGACGATATGAACGTAAAAGAATGCCGGGAGATTTACCGTGAAGCCTTTAATGACCCCGATACTGCGTTTGAGAACCTGCTTTTCGGGCTCTGCGGGCGGTACTGCCGTTCTGAAATGTGCGGAGAGAAAACCGCCGCCATACTTTTCGCTCTCCCCTGCCGCATTACGGGCGGCAAAAGCGAGGCCGCCGCTTTTTACGTATTCGCCGCAGCGACAAAGCGCGAATACCGGAAAATGGGGCATATGAGCCGGCTTATAAAAAGCCTTGAAGCCGAGGGCGTGCCGATTTTCCTGAAGCCTGCCGACGCCGGTCTTGTGAAATTTTACGAAAAGCTGGGCTTTACCCCTTTTACCGCCCGCCGCACCGAGCCTGCCGGCTGCTCTGCGCTGCCTGAGGGCGGATTTAAAGAGCTGTGCCGTAAATTCAGGGATGCAGATACGGAAAGCTATACCGCGATGTACTTCGGACCCGATAATCTGAAGCCGGATAATATGTATTTCCCTTATACTATGGAATGATATAAAAAAGAACCGCCTTTTAAAAAGGAGGTTCTTTTTAATTTATTCTGTCCGTTCGTCGTACAGAGAGAGGGAATACCCGTAATCCTCGCTCGCGGCAAAGTTTTTAAGCTCATCATACTCCGCGTGCAGAGTAAACCGGTAGTGGTTTTCGCTTCCGTCATAATAGTTTTCGACGGCTACCGTGTACCCTTTCGTGGAGAGCCGCTCCTGCTCCGCCTTCACGGCGCCGCTGTCGGGCGCGAGCCGCTCCCGGTTTTCAAACACGTCTATTACCACACGGTACATAACCGAGTCCCCGTATTCCGCCATCGCCCCGCTTAACGGTACGGAAAAAACGGATTTTCCGTTCGCGGGCGCCTCGTACGAGCCGGAAAATGTGCCCGAGCCGTATGATGAAATCATTTTTCTTTCACTCCCGTCAGGAACATAGTTATTCGGATGATGCGAAACGTCTGCTCCCGCCGAGCCCGCGGCGCTGCCGCTTCCGTCTGTCCTGCCGTCCTCTATTCCGTCCTGAGGCACGTTTACCGCGCTGTCATTCGGCGAATTTCCGTCCTGCTGGTCCGGATTCTCACTGCCCTTTTGTACGCTTTCCTTTCCGGCGTCGTCAAACGTGTCCTTTTCACCTATAACAGTGCTGTCCTCAGCGGTAAGCTCCGCCCTTTGCCACGGCAAGCCGTATTTCTGCACCGCCGCCCCAGCGAGCGCGGAAAGGCAGATACAGCACGCCGCCGAAACGCTTGCCGCCGTCCTTATTCTCCTTTTTCTTTTTTTATTGTAGCTGTCTCTGCGCTCAATTACGCTTTTTGCCATTTCTTCATAAGTCTTCACAGTCAAAGCCCTCCTTTAAAAGCTCCGCTTTGAGCGATTTTTTCGCCCTGAAAATAAGATTTTCAACCTGTCTGCGGCTCTTTTTCATTATCTCTGCCGTCTGCGCGTTTGAAAAATCCTCGAAAAACGCGAGGCTCAGCACCTTTCGGTACTCGGGCTTAAGCCTTGAAAGCGCCATGCAGACAAGCTGTTTTCTTTCCTCCTTAAGACAGTCGTTTTCGGCGCTGCCCGAAATCAGCAGCCTTTCACAGTCGTTTACCGAAATTTCGCGCCCTGAGCTGTTTTTGCGCAGATAATCAAACGCCGCGTTTCTGCCGACCGTGTAAAGCCATGTTTTAAAAGAGGAATTTCCGGAAAATTTCGGCTTTTTTACCGCCAGCCTGAAAAAGGTTTCCTCTGCAAGCTCCTCGGCGGTCAGAATGTCCCGTACAAAACCATTTATATAGAAAATAAGGCCGTCCTTGTAAAGCCTTATTATCTCGGTCATTCCGCCGTCGTCGCCGTCAAGGTAGCGGCGGTAGGCGTTTCCCCCGTTTTCCATAAAATCCCCTCCCAAAGAAAGGCAACGCGTTATCCTCTCATCTATTAGACGCGTATGACACGCTTTTCTCTCACATAAAAATAAAAAAGCTGCCGATTCGGCAGCTTTCCTAATCAAAAAAGCGGGATAATCAAATCCTTCTTTTCATTTTTTATTTTACCATGCTTGCTACTTCGGCAGCGAAATCGTCACTGCGCTTCTCAATGCCCTCGCCTTTTTCAAAGCGGACAAACGAAGCAATCTTTATATCGGTGCCGAGAGCCTTGGCGGTATTCTCGACATACTTGCCGACGGTAATGTCGCCGTCCATAACAAACTGCTGCTCCACAAGGCAGTTCTCCTTGTAGTACTTGCCGATTTTGCCCTCTACGATCTTGCCGAGAACAGCGTCGGGCTTATTTGCCATTTTAGGGTCTTCCTTCATCTGAGCGATAAGGATTTCCTTTTCCTTCTCAAGCACCTCGGCAGGTACGGAAGCCTCGTCCAGATATGACGGGTTCATAGCGGCTATCTGCATCGCTACGTTCTTGCCCATTGTGATAAAGTCGGCATTGTCGGCGTCAAGCGCGGTGTCGAAATTAACAAGCACGCCGATCTTTCCGCCTGCGTGAACATAGGATACTACCTTACCCTCGAAACGGGCAAAACGGCGTACCTTTATATTCTCTCGAACGGCAAGGAAAAGCTCCTGTACCATTTCCTCAACGGTCTTTCCGTCCTTCTTGCATGCAAGAAGCGCCTCAACGTCGGCAGGGTTCTGCTCTGCTGCAACCTCGGCAATTTCTGCGGCGAGCGCCTTGAAGCCGTCGCCGTTGGCAACGAAGTCAGTCTCGCTGTTGAGCTCAACCACAACACCCACACCGTTCTTTGTGTAAGCGCATACGGTTCCCTCAGCGGCGATGCGGCTCGCCTTTTTAGCCTGGGAAGCGAGTCCCTTTTCCCTTAAATAATCGGTAGCGGCGTCCATGTCGCCGTTGCATTCGGTAAGAGCCTTCTTGCAGTCCATCATGCCGCAGCCGGTCTTTTCTCTTAAAGCCTGTACATCTTTAGCGGTAAAAGCCATTTTTGTTTCCTCCTGTAAATAATGATAGCGCCTGTGATTATTCGGCAGCCTCTGCGGTCTCTTCAGCCTCAGCCGGAGCTTCCTCAGCCTCATCAGCGGCGGCGGTGCCCATTTCAGAGCCCTGTCTTCCCTCGATAACGGCGGCGGCGATTGTCTCGGCGATGAGCTTGACCGCGCGGATAGCGTCATCGTTTCCGGGGATAACGGCGTCTATCTCGTCAGGGTCGCAGTTGGTGTCAACAATAGCTATGATCGGGATACCGAGCTTCTTTGCCTCGGCAACCGCGATTCTCTCCTTGCGGGGGTCTACTATAAAGAGGGCGCCCGGTATCTTCTTCATTTCCTGGATACCGCCTAAGAACTTCTCGAGCTTTTCAATCTCAAGATTGAGCTTTATTACTTCCTTTTTGGGGAGAAGCTCAAAGGTTCCGTCGTCTCTCATGGCGCGGAGCTGGTTAAGTCTCGCAATACGGGTGCGGATTGTTGTGAAGTTGGTGAGCATGCCGCCGAGCCATCTGGCGTTTACATACGGCATACCGCAGTGCTCTGCCTCTTCCTTGATAGAGTCCTGAGCCTGCTTCTTTGTTCCTACGAACAGAATGTCGGCGCCGTCAGCCGCGATGTCGCGCGCGAACATATAAGCGTCGTTGAGCTTCTTAACGGTCTTCTGAAGGTCGATAATGTAGATTCCGTTACGCTCTGTGAAAATGTACTCTGCCATTTTCGGGTTCCAGCGTCTTGTCTGATGTCCGAAATGAACACCGGCTTCAAGAAGCTGTTTCATTGATACTACTGATGCCATTTTTTATTCCTCCCAAGGTTACTCCTCCATCCCGACACTTTCCGGCGAATCCTTGCGAACACCCTGCCGGTTAAGACGGAATGTGTGTATTATATTACCGTGCATTCCGCACAGCCGAAGTATTATACCATACTTTTTCCTTAAAATCAAGCATTTTTAAATGTTTTTTGCCTCTTGCCGGAATTTATTGCCTTTTTTCCGTTTTCTGCCGGCATTTTCTGTTGACAAGCCGCTGTGTTATGCTATAATCATATAAATACATATATTAAAATGATAAAAAAAGAAAGGGAGTAAAAAGCATGGCTTATTATTTCAAGGAAGTATCTCACACCTTTAACGAATACCTTTTGGTGCCGGGCTATTCCTCGTCGGAGTGCATACCGTCAAACGTAAGTCTCAAAACACCGCTTGTCAGGTTTAAAAAGGGTGAGGAGCCTGCTATAAGTATGAATATACCGCTTACCTCCGCCATAATGCAGTCGGTTTCAGGGGACAGGCTTGCCGTGGCGCTCGCGCGCGAGGGCGGCGTTTCCTTTATTTACGGCTCGCAGTCGGTTGAGGCAGAAGCGGCTATGGTCGAGCGCGCCAAAAGCTACAAGGCCGGCTTTGTCGTAAGCGATTCAAATGTTACTCCCGACAGCACTCTTGCCGATATACTTGAGCTCAAGGCGAAAAACGGTCATTCCACGATAGCCGTAACCTCTGACGGCAAGCCTGACGGAAAGCTGGTCGGCATAGTCACAAGCCGCGATTACAGGGTCAGCCGTATGTCGGAGGACACAAAAGTAAGCGAGTTCATGACTCCGCTTGACTCGCTGATTGTAGGCGACGAGGACACCACATTAAAGCAGGCGAACGACATAATCTGGGACCACAAGCTCAATTCCCTGCCGATAGTTGACAGGAACGGCAATTTGAAATACTTTGTTTTCCGCAAGGACTATGACGCTCACAAGGAAAACCCCAACGAGCTGCTTGACAGCCACAAGCGCTATGTCGTAGGTGCCGGAATAAATACAAGGGACTATGAAGAGCGCGTGCCGGCACTTATCGCCGCCGGAGCTGACGTGCTTTGCATAGATTCCTCCGAAGGCTTCAGCGAGTGGCAGGCAAGAACGCTTAAATTCATACGCGACAAATACGGCGACAGCGTAAAGGTAGGCGCCGGAAACGTGGTTGACCGTGAGGGCTTCCTGTTTTTGGCCGAGGCGGGAGCCGATTTCGTAAAGGTCGGCATCGGCGGCGGCTCTATCTGCATAACCCGTGAGACCAAGGGTATAGGCAGAGGTCAGGCGACCGCGCTTATCGAGGTCTGCGCCGCACGCGACGAGTATTTTGAGAAAACCGGCGTGTATGTTCCGGTCTGCTCGGACGGCGGAATCGTGCACGACCATCATATGACGCTGGCTCTCGCCATGGGCGCCGACTTCCTGATGCTCGGAAGATATTTCGCACGCTTTGATGAAAGCCCGACAAACCGCGTCACCTTAAACGGAAATTATTACAAGGAATACTGGGGCGAGGGCTCCAACCGTGCCCGCAACTGGCAGCGCTATGACCTCGGCGGCGACAAGAAGCTGTCCTTTGAGGAGGGCGTTGACTCCTATGTGCCGTATGCGGGAAGCCTTAAGGACAATGTGAGCCTTTCGCTTTCAAAGGTGAAATCCACGATGTGCAACTGCGGCGCGCTTACGATTCCCGAACTTCAGAAAAAGGCCAAGCTCACTCTCGTTTCCGCCACCAGCATAATCGAGGGCGGCGCTCACGACGTTATCCAGAAAGAAACCTCTACCGGAACGATAAAATAAGCGGAGGAAAAACCGTTGACACCTGTTTTGTATATCGTAATTCCCTGCTACAACGAGGAAGCGGTTCTGCCGGTAACGGCGCCGATGTTTTCCGAAAAAATTATTTCACTTATAAACGCCGGAAAAATAAGCAGCAGAAGCCGTGTGCTGTTCGTTAACGACGGCAGCCGTGACTCGACATGGGCGATAATAGAAAAGCTGGCTGCAAAAAGCGAATACTTTACCGGTATTTCCTTAAGCCGCAACCGCGGCCACCAGAACGCCCTGCTCGCGGGTCTTACAGAGGCGGCGGACAAATGCGATATAACCGTCAGCATTGACTGTGACGGGCAGGACGATATAAACGCTATTGACAAAATGGTTGACGAGTATCTTTCGGGCGCCGAGATAGTTTACGGCGTGCGTTCCTCAAGAAAGAGCGATACATTTTTCAAGCGTTCCACCGCGCAGAGCTTTTACAAGCTGCTTAACAGAATGGGCGCGAATGTAGTTTACAACCACGCCGATTACCGGCTTCTGTCCTCACGGGTATTAAAGGAGCTCGCCGGCTTTAAAGAGGTAAACATATTCCTGCGCGGAATGGTGCCTATGGTGGGCTTCAAAAGCACCTGCGTCTATTACGAGAGGAAGGAAAGGCTTGCCGGCAAAAGCCATTATCCGCTCAGAAAAATGCTGTCCCTCGCGGTTGACGGCATAACAAGCCTTTCAACAAAGCCGCTTAGAATGATAACCGCGTTCGGTTTTATTGTAGCTGTTATCAGCTTCGCCGGCATACTCTGGTCGGTGATAATGCGCCTGCTCAACAGCACGGTCGCCGGCTGGGCGTCCATTATAAGCATTGTCTGCTTTTTCAGCGGGATACAGCTTTTAAGTCTCGGCGTAATAGGCGAGTATATAGGGAAAATCTATCTTGAGACAAAGGCAAGACCGCGCTTTATTATTGAGAAGCGCACCGGGGAAAGCGAAGACGACCGCGGAAGCGGCAAATAAAACGGATATGCGGCTGTAAAGCGAAAACGGAATTTAGCAGAATAATTACGCTTTCTATTGAAATAACTGACACGGCGCCGCCCTTCAAAAAGGCGGCGCCGTGTTCTGCTTTTCCGTTTAACCTTTAAGTCCTCTTGACTGGCGGTCCATATCCTCAACCACAATATCAAATATTTCGCCCAAAGACGCGCAGTATTCAAGCACCTGCCACGGCTCATTGGTGTGGAAATGGATTTTTATAAGCTCCTCGTCACCCACCGCCAGCAGGCAGTCGCCCTTGAAATGCTCGGTAAAGTAATCGTTTATGGCGTCCTCGTCAAGTCCGCTGCCCTCTATGAGCAGCTGCGTATCGTATCTGTATTCCATAAGGCGGATTCCTCCCGTTTATATTATACCTACATAATACAGTTTTAAGCGCCGTATGTCAAGCCGCCCGCCTCACGATGCCGGAAAGCCCGAATATGACGCGCGCAAAAATGCTTTAAATTATGCTTGATTATTTTTAAACAGTGTGTTATAATGTATGACGCTGAATTTTTATTATGCGCTGATAGCTCAGCTGGATAGAGCATCTGCCTTCTAAGCAGAGGGTCGGGGGTTCGAGTCCCTCTCAGCGCGCCAGTAAATCTCACGGAGTAGCAGATATGCTGCTCCCTTTCTTTTTTTGTACAGGCTTTAAAGCACCGCTCGCGCGTCGCTTGCACTCGCGCTTGCGGGAGGGACGCGCCTTAAAAAACAGTCCCCCGGACTGTTTTTCTTAACCGGCTTACTCTCAGCGCGCCAGTAAATCTCACGGAGTAGCAGATATGCTGCTCCCTTTCTTTTTTGTGCAGACTTTAAAGCACCGCTCGCGCGTCGGCGGCGTGTCGCCGCGGACAATCCGCGTACTTTTTCGGTGCACAGTTTTTATTTTCTGCTGCGCGGCTTAAAAGCTCAATAAATCCGAATTGCTGACTTAAACAACCTTTCAAGCCTGTTTATTGACTGAAAGCCTCTGTTTTGTCATTCAAAAAGCCGTTTTAATGCTGCCGCGCGCCTGCATTATTTAAAAAATTTTTCCGTCAGACAGAATTCTATCATTTTTGCGCCTTTTTAGGCATATACTTTTTTATACGGCAGTGCCGAATGTATAAGTATACAAGGAAAGGTGAAAAAAATGAACGCATATTATCCCGAAGGAATGCTGAGCGCTATAACGGACTGTAAAAAAAGTATAACCCCCGCCGTTCTTGCCGAGGCGCAGGCAAGGCAGACGGTTATGGAGGCAACCGTTACAATGTGCGACGCGGCGCACAATCTTATAGTAAATCTCGGCTGTATAACCGGAATTATTCCGAGAGAAGAGGGCGCCATCGGGATTTCTGACGGCAGCACGCGCGACATAGCGCTTATCTCCCGCGTAGGAAAGCCGGTTTGCTTTGTCGTAACCGGCTTTAAAAACGGCGCCGACGGAAAGCTGACAGCCCTGCTTTCGCGCAGAAAGGCGCAGGAGCAGTGCAGGCAGTACATAATGTCGTCCTGCAGGACAGGTGACATTATTGACGCTCGCGTAACGCATCTTGAATCCTTCGGGGCATTCTGCGACATAGGTTGCGGAAACATCGCCCTGCTTCCGATAGACGCCATTTCGGTATCGCGCATATCGCACCCGCGTGACCGTTTCTCCGCCGGAGAAGCTATCCGCGCGGTAATAAAAAGCATTGACCCCGACGGCAGAATAACCCTTTCCCACAAGGAGCTTTTAGGAACGTGGGAGGAGAACGCGGCGCTTTTCTCGCCCGGTCAGACCGTGACCGGAGTTATAAGAAGTGTTGAGAATTACGGCGTTTTCGTTGAGCTTACACCAAACCTTGCCGGTCTCGCAGAGCCGCGTCCCGACGTTGCCGTAGGTCAGCAGGCAAGCGTATATATAAAGAGCATAATACGGGAGAAAATGAAGATAAAACTTATTATTATTGACAGCTTTGATTCTTTTTATTCACCTGAAATAAAATATTTTTATACCGGAGATTCCCTCGACGAGTGGGAATATTCTCCCGCGGAATGCAGCAAACGCATCACGACAAAATTCTGCGGATAATTTACTTGTAAAGCCGCTTTTACGCGGCTTTGAGAGTGTCGAAAAAGTCGACACTCTCTTGGTCGAGGATGCCGCTCGCTCGAAAATCAAAGATTTTCGGACTGCACTCTATCCTCGCCAATACCACACCTGTACCCCCCGAAACCCGCTTAACAAGCGGGTTTTCGCTTACAAGGTGTTTTTCCGACGCACCTGTCGCCGGAAAAACAAAATTCGGCCGACCGCCACTAAAAAATTAAATTTGAGATTTATCGACAGACTGAAAGCCGCTTTTACGCGGCTTTTTTTATGCCTTACAGCATAGGATACGCTTTAAAATATCGCCGCTTAAATTTATTCAAGAATACGTTTTTCGCGGCAATTCCGCCGCTTCCGGCAAATAAGTCAAAAAAAACTTGCCAACACACCGGCAGCCGGATATAATAAAAATAAGGACAAGTTAAAAAATAAAAAAATTTACCGAAGCGGATTTAAGGCCAAGCAATTTTTACCGCGCCGCACAGCGTTACGGCCGTATCCGCAACGGATTTTCAAACCGCCGACAGTTCTGATTTTTATGCCGCTGCGGTTTTCTTTTTCACTGCTGTAATTACGAAAAGTTTAATCGGAGGCAAATATATGGCTGAATTTACCCTTTTCGGGCGCCCGCGCGGCCGTGCCCTTTTTATAATTGCTCTGGCTGCCGGAGTACTGCTTACGCTGGCCTGCGCCCTGCACTTCGCCACGCCTGTTGACGGGATTTGCGACTGCGGTATACAGAAGCTCGATTCCGGCTGGTTTTACATAAGCGGCGGAACAAAAGTCCCGCTCGGCGAGCTACCCTGCAGTCTGGATGAAAAGGGAGATACTCTCGTTATTGTGCGTGACATCGGGTCGGCAAAGCCCCATTCCGGAGATATACTTGCCATACAAACGAGGTATCAGTCCATAAGTGTCACGGCGGACGGTGAGCTTATTTACACCGCGGCGCAGGGAAAAGAGCACGCTCTGAGCAGTATGTGGCATTTTATCAGCTCCGAAAAATACGGGAACGCCTCCGAGCTGCGCGTGGAGCTGACAAGGTATACGCAGGGTTCCGCATGGAATTTGTCCGATATTTTCAGGACCATCCCGATTCCATTATTATGTATCTTATTCAGTTTCATGCGCCGGCGCTTCTTGTATGGCTGTGCTGCATGATATTTACTCTTTTTCTGCTCTTTGCCGTCCTTTTTATGACAATCCGCAAAGTATCCGGTATATCTATTCTCGTTTCGCTCGGGTCGTTTATTTTTCTGTCCGGCACATGGATACTGCTTGACACCAAAATCACCACGATTGCGGGCGGAAATTACGCCTTAACCTATTTTTTCAGCTATCTGGTATTTTATCTGCTGCCGATTCCCCTTTTATTCTTTTTCCAGCTGATACTCAAGCAGAGAAACAGATTTATGATGTGCCTTATATGGGTCACCGCGGGGAACGCGATAATCTGGATGCTGATGCATTTGCTGAATATTATTTCCTTGCAGAAAACCGCCATAAGCGTACATGCCATAATAATTGTTTTTCTGATATTCTTCCTGTGCGAATTCTTCCGCAGGGAAGGCAGTCACCGGAGAAAGCGGCTTTTATGCACATTCTTCGGCATTTTCCTGATTCTGACCGTAGGTATACTGTCAATCGCGATGTATCACGCCGACCTTCTTAAGCCCACAAACAGCTCCGTAATGTTCGCCTGGAGCATAATGATAATGATACTCTGCATGGCGATGGACGCCGTAACGATGTTCCACCGCCTGTGGAAGGAACAGAATCATATGAAATTTTACAGGCAGCTTGCCACTGAGGACAGCATGACCGGACTCGCGAACCGTAACGCCTATGAGTTTAAAATACAGAGCCTTGCCGATAACCCGCCTTCTGAAATCAGCTTTATCATGTTTGATATCGATCAGCTCAAGGTTATCAACGACACATACGGCCATCAGACCGGCGACCAGGTCATCAGCCTTACCGCCGGGTGCATAGGAGAGGTTTTCGGAAAATACGGCGAGTGCTACCGTATCGGCGGCGATGAGTTCTGCGTTATCCTTACTTCTCACGAGCAAATAGCCGATTTGCTGCGGCAGTTTGACGGGCTGGTGGAAAAACGCAACAGAATTCCGTTCCCGCTGAGAATATCGCACGGCTGGGAAACCCGGGAATATCCGGACGGAAGCGCCGTTTCGGTCAATGATATAATTGAGCTGAAAACCGCCTCGGACAAAAAGCTGTACCTGCACAAAAGCGCCTGCCGTATAAGCTGATAAAAACCCGTGAGCTGAGGCTCACGGGTCGGTCCGTCAACAATCCTGAATTTTTGATTTTTCCGCGGCTTCAAGCCGCGTTTTGTTTTTCCGGCGACAGGTGGTGGGCGGAAAAACTCCGCAGCTGTCTTTAAAACCGTCCTGCCGGTATTATGCTTGATACAATATGCCGTTTCGGCGTTTTCAGGTTTCGGGCTTGTTGCCCGTACTTTCATACCACGCTTCCGAGCGGAAGCCGTCCCACCTGATGACCGCTCTCGCGAAATATATCACGGCGACAAAACCGCTGTTCGAGGTGACGCTCAAAAAAGCTCCGTCCTTATCACTGCCGGCATAGACGCAATTTACCGATAAGCCTTTTTTCAACTCGTCCGTAAGCCTGTCCGCGGCATCGGCGCCTTCGCATACTGTCCGCGGCTCAAAACCGGCCACGCTGCCGTCGCATCCGTATGTATACACCTCCATAGTCTCAAAAAGACGGATATCGGCGTTCTCAAACAGAATTTCCGCGCAGTCTGTTTCCATATCGCAGTTATGCGGGTTTTGTTCCGCCTCTTTGTGAATATTCAGATACCTTGCCGTGAGTCTCAGGTTTGAATTTTCGCAGTCTTTTAAATAAAGCTCGGTATCGTGAAACTCAAAATCCGAAAAATTTTCCGATGAATACCTCATATTCCGCCGCTCCCCTTACTGCGCGCTGCGCCTGATATTTTCTCCTCGCGTTTTCTCCGCGCGCGGACTGTTTCAGAAAAACTGTCCGTTCCTGTTCGGGCGGTTTATCTGAAACAATAAAAAAGATATTTTCGCGGTTTCGGATGGGAGATTTGAACCCTCGCATAAACTATGATAATTTATTTCTTTGCCTGTATTATGCAAAACTTTTGAATATCACCTGTAACAGGAATTCTATCGTAAGGGTTTTCTGCCCAAACCGCTTCATCGACAATAGTAGATACGATTTCTTTAAACCCGGCTTTTCTAAGTTCGTCTACTAAATATTCTTCGACCACTCCCTTTTCCAATCCTAAATTTTTAGCCACTTCAAAACTTTTAGAACCTTTTTCAATATATAACCCTTGAATGATCAACTTACCGTTTTCCCTTAATATTCTATATAGTTCTTTTGCAACTTTATCACTTTCGGGTATATTTCCGAAAGCAGCCACAGATGTAATAAAATCAAAGCTATTGTCTTTTATAGACATATATCTTCCATCGGTTGCTATATACGAAACTTTATCGTCATTTGTTTGTTTAATTTTTCTCGTCCACGCTAAAATCCTTTTTGATATATCTGTACAGACAATGGATATATTAGAATTATTAGATTCTAATATCATTTGCAGCATACCGCCCATTCCAGTGGCTAAATCACAAACATCGCCATGCAAGCCTTTAAGTAACTCCATTGTTTTTTGGGCAAGCTTTTGTTCTGCAATTATTGTTTCTTTGTTTTTTCGCGAAAAATAATCCTTTGTCCAATCATCTTCGGTATTTTGCCGTTCGTTGGTATTTATTTCATTTGCAAGGTCTTCATCTGTAATATTCCATAATATTTCTTGATTTGACGATAGCTCCGGATTAACAATATCATAAACGCCGTAATATTTTGAATATTGGGTATTGCATTCTTTGCAGCATAACTTATCATCTAATGAACATCTGCATTTTGGGCAAACAATAATATTTTTCACATCCATAAGAAGCACCTCTTTTTTATTATATAATAAAAGCAAAATTTAAATTTACACTATTCTTTTTGGACGAAAATAGCCTGCCGGATCGCATAGGCAATCTTTCGCTTTCGGAGTAGTTTTTATACAATCTTTACTTGTTTTACTCGCTCCTACCGCCCCAGCAGCGTTTGATAACACCCCTTTTTGCGCTGAAACCGGTGCGTTTATCGTATTTAACTCAAAAAACTCCACGCTTCTGTCTTCTGTATTCACTTTTTGCAATAATGCGCCAACGCCGATACAAGGTAAAAGGAAAAGCTACATTCAAGCCTCGACTATAAGGCTAAAATGTAGCTCTTAACTGTCTAAGCCGCATGAAAAAGATATTTTCGGCAGTTTCGGATGAGAGAGTCGAGCCCTCGTAACTCGCAAAAAGTTAGTAGCGACTGTGAGCCGTCGTGAGGCGTTTACAATCGAACAGGCAAGCCGAACGTGACTTTTTGCAAAAAGAATAAATAGCGTAAGCGTGTTCTGATTTTTATAAAAAATCGGAGCAAGTGATATATAGCTTGCTCCGGCATGTCAATAGACTGCAAAAAGATATTTCAGCGGTTTTAGCAGCTGAATTTAAATTCTCACATCAGACAAGACTTTAAAGTAATGGATGACGGTTAATCTGGTAATTATGCAGACTTCTTATTGTTTTCAAATCAAATAAATGGGTTCGAATTGCATTGCTTTTATACTTTGATTGTCTATTTTCAACTTTTTCGGATTTTCAGTCCAAATAAAATACAATGGTGTTTTCACTCATGTTCAATATTAAAAATCCTCCTTCTAAAGAAACAACCCACGCTTACAATACTTTTGCTCTATGGCAATTATATCATAAGCGTGG
>CALWDJ010000027.1 GCA_944376655.1 uncultured Clostridia bacterium | reverse complement strand
TGCCTCCCGTAGGAGTCTGGGCCGTGTCTCAGTCCCAATGTGGCCGTTCAACCTCTCAGTCCGGCTACCGATCGTAGCTTTGGTGGGCCGTTACCCCGCCAACTGGCTAATCGGACGCGAGCCCATCTTACAGCGGATTGCTCCTTTGGTAGCAGGGAGATGTCTCCCCGCTACATTATGCGGTATTAGCAGTCGTTTCCAACTGTTGTCCCCCTCTGTAAGGCAGGTTGCTCACGCGTTACTCACCCGTCCGCCACTAAGCATCACAAGAAAATTCCTTTAGCAAGCTAATCTCGTTTTCAGCGTGATACTCCGTTCGACTTGCATGTGTTAGGCACGCCGCCAGCGTTCGTCCTGAGCCAGGATCAAACTCTCTAAAATATTCTATCTAAACACCTTAGTGCTTAAACCTATTTCAGAGCATTCTCTGCTCATCTTTAACAATACCGGCGTATTGTCTGTCCGTAGTACTTTGTACTCGTTTCTTCTCTCGATTTCTCTTGAGAATTGTCGGGTCCTTATTATCGTCGTTGTTTAATTTTCAAGGTCCATTTTGGCGCCCCGTTTCGAGAGCGCCTGATTATAATACCACATCCGCTCCCCCTTGTCAACACTTTTTTTTGGTTTTTTTCAATATTTTTTTCGGTTGTTGTCGCACCACGGCGAATAGCACCACATATTGTATTTTTGCATTGTCCGGACGCTTATCCGGCGCGAAAAATTTTCCGCTCAAAGCACCGCGTCAACATACTTTATGCCATATCGCTTAAAAATTTTTACCGCGTCCTCATTTATTTTTTCGCCGCTTACCACCACCGGAACCGCCGGCGGACAGCTCACCGCCGTTCTGCCGAGTATCCTGCCCGCCGAGTTTTCCGCGTTTAATCTTTCGGTTTTTGAGAAAACCGCTTCCCTGATACTTATAATCTGTTCGGGCAGCTTCATATATAATATATCTTTTTTCAGCGCCTGCCGCGCCGGAGTTCCCGTGAAAAATTCCGTCAGAGCGCGGAAATCGCTCTCCCTGTTTTCGGGAGTGAACATAAAAACGGTAAAATCAGGGTCGGCGTATTCACATTCTATGCCGTTTTCCCTTAAAAGCTCCGCGAGCTCCCGTCCGTCGTAGCCGCTGTCTGACGCGCGCACGGTAAGCTTAAGCGGGTCGCTGTCATAAACTTTCCAGCCGCTCTTTTTAAGCTGCCTTTTAAGCCGCGACACTTTATCCACACACGCGCGCAGCTTTTGTGGATAACCTGCGGCAATATATTTATTCGCGAGGTCAAGCGACTGCAATATAATATATGAAGGACTTGTAGAGCCGAAAAGCTCCATCGCGCCCTTTGCGTTTTCGCGGAAAAACGGCGCCGCTTTTTCAGAAATATGAAGATACGCCCCTCCCGTCAGCACCGGCAGGGTTTTATGCGCCGAATCACAGCAGATATCGGCGCCGAGCCGCATCGGGTGGCAGGGTTCATCAAGAAAGGCAAGATAAGCGCCGTGCGCGTTATCTACAAGAAGCGGCACCGAAAAATTATGTGCGACATCGCCAAGAGCCTTTATATCCGCCGTACCGCCTAAATAATCAGGACTGGTCAGATATACCGCCGCCGGCTTTCTGTCAAGCCCTTTAAGGGTGTTTTCGAGCTGTTCGGGCGTTATTTCACAGCGGCAGAGCGAAAATTCCCTGTTTTCGTCCCACAGCCAGACTACCTCGAAATCAAGCAGAGCCGCCGCCTGCACAAACGATTTATGTACATTTCTCGCCGCCACGACAATGGGTTTTTCTCTGCTTTCCTCCGCCGTGACCGCCAGATAAAGCATAGCCTTTATGCACTGGGTCGAGCCCTCAGCCGAATAAAGCGTTTTTGCCGTGCCGAAAAGCGACGCGGCGTTTTTCTCGCTTTCCGCTATAATTCCGTCCGCTTCGTAAAGCGAGTCCGCTCCCGATATTTCTGTGATATCAAGGCTCTCGCAGCCGAGTATTTCCGCTCCCTTATGTCCGGGCATATGAAATCTCGCGCCGTTTTTCGCGGCGTATTTCTGAACATAATTATATATAGGTGTATCCATTACTCTGCGTCTTCTTCAAGGCTCTCGGCTACTTTAAGCATAATGGCGCACTCCATACGCTTTTTAAAGAGGTCACAGCCGTATTCATATATACCCTTTACCGAGCCGGTGGCATGGTAGGCGTTAGCGGCACAGCCGCCCGAGCAGTAGAGCTTTGCCCAGCAGTCGGCGCACTCTGGACGTTTATAAACGTTGCAGGAGCGGAATTCCTCCTGCTTTTCCTTATTTGTAACGCCGTTCCATATATCGCCCAATTTAAAATCCTCGTCCCCGACGAACTGGTGGCAGGGGTAAAGGTCGCCCCACGGCGTGACAGCCATATATTCAGTACCCGAGCCGCAGCCTGAAATGCGCTTGTATATGCAGGGGCCGCCGGTCAGGTCTATCATATAATGATAGAAGGTAAACGGCTTACCCGCTTTTCTGCGCTCAAGCATTTTTTCCGCCAGCTTTTCGTACTGCTCCATTACTACCGGCTTGTCCTCTTCTGTAAGCGCGTAAGAATCTTTCGGGTCGCAGACCACCGGCTCCATACTAAGCTCTGTAAAGCCCAAATCAAGCATAGTTTCTATATCTTTAAGAAAATCGGGGTTGGCGTGGGTAAAAGTACCCCTCATATAATAGTTTTTGCCGCCCCTCGCCTTTACGAGCTTCTGAAATTTCGGCACGATTTTTTCCCAGCTGCCGTTGCCGGCGTAATCCACACGCAGAGCGTCGTGAACTTCCTTTCTGCCGTCAAGACTTAAAACAACGTTGCTCATCTCACGGTTGGCGAAGTCTATTACGTCATCGTCAATAAGCACTCCGTTTGTGGTAAGGGTGAAACGGAAGTTCTTCCCGTGTTTCTGCTCCACAGAGCGGGCGTACTCCACAAGGCGCTTTACCACGTCCCAGTTCATAAGCGGCTCACCGCCGAAAAAGTCAACCTCAAGGTTTCTGCGTGTGCCAGAATTTTCAATAAGAAAATCAAGCGCTCTCTTTCCGACCTCAAAGGACATAAGCGCACGGTCGCCGTGGTACTTGCCCTGGCTCGCGAAGCAGTATGAGCAGTTAAGGTTACAGGTATGCGCCACGTGCAGGCAGAGCGCCTTTACAACGTTTCCGCTTTTCTGCTTGAAGGTATCCGCCAGCGGCGCGAATGTATCCTCCGCAAACAGCTTGCCCTCGTTTTTAAGGGTTTCTATATCGTCTATGCATTCATTTATATCATTAAGAGAAACGCCCGAGTCCTTATACTTCTCAAAAACCTTTGCGGCGATATTTTCTTTTCTTTCACTGCCGTAAAGCGCGATAATATCGTAAGCCGCCTCATCGACCGCGTGAACCGAGCCCGAGCAGGTGTCAATAACTATGTTGAAGCCGTTCAGCTTGTACCGGTGTATCATATTCTTTCCCCTTTATATCAAAAAAAGAGACGGACAGCGCAAACCCTCCGTCTCTTAAAGTTGTGTTTCCGAGCCGAAAGCGACCCAATTCAAAAATTACTTGCTTTCCTTTGAGGAAGCGTTCTCGCACTGCTGATTGGCGATTCCGCAGCTTGTTTTGCAGGCTGACTGGCAGGAAGTCTGGCACTCGCCGCAGCCGCCGTTTTTAGCGCTCTCGCAAAGATTGCGTGTCTTTAAGGTTTTAATCATTTTCATATCCTTATCCTCCTGATATTGCTTTACGGTAAAGTAAACTTTTAGTATATTGATTTTAACACATCTTTTTTTAATTGTCAACCGGACGGGGAGTATTTTAGATTTTCTGTATTTTTGCACTTCTCCGGCATTAAAGCGGTCTGGACTTTTAATTGTTTTTGTATTAAAATTAAATAAACGGTATTTGCTTAAATTTTATATACCGGCGGTGATATATATGTATAACAGATTAAGAGATATGCGTGAAGACCGCGACCTTAACCAGACTGCTCTTGCGAAAACGCTCGGCGTGCATCAGACGACTTATTCAAGCTATGAATCAGGCAAGCTCTCTCTTACTGCCGACCTGCTTGTAAAGCTCGCGGAATATTATAAAACAAGCGTGGATTATCTGCTCGGACTTACGGACGAGAAAAAGCCGTATCCAAAGCGGAAGTAAAATCCGCCCAACTATGCCGTATTTCTGTTTGCCGGCAGAGGACAGACATTGTAATGCGGAGCTCTGAAAGGAGAATAATATGACAGACGAAAAAATAAGCGCTTTCGCCGATATGATACGTGAAAGCAAAAATATCGTGTTTTTCGGAGGCGCCGGCGTCTCAACCGAAAGCGGAATGAAGGATTACCGAAGTAAGGACGGGCTTTACAACACCGTAAGCCGGTACAGCGTGCCGCCCGAAACCATATTAAGCCACAGCTTTTTTGAGCGCCGCCCCGAAATTTTCTACGATTTCTATTATAACTATTTTCTGAACACCGAGGCTGAGCCCAACCGCGCCCATTACGCGCTGGCTCAGCTTGAGAAAAGAGGGAAGCTGTCCGCCGTAATCACCCAGAATATCGACGGTCTGCACAGCCGGGCAGGCAGCGAAAACGTAATAGAGCTGCACGGCACGGTCCTGCGCCATTACTGCACCGTCTGCGGGCAGGAAATGCCTGCCGATGAGGTAAAGGCGCTGCGCGGCTCGGTTCCGGTCTGTAAAAAATGCGGCGGAACGGTAAGGCCGGACGTTGTGCTCTACGAGGAACCCCTTGACCCGCAGGTCGTGCGGCGGGCGGTGGGGGCTATTGCTGCCGCGGATATGCTTATAATAGGCGGAACCTCGCTCGCGGTTTATCCGGCGGCGGACTATATCACATATTTCCGGGGAAAAAACACGGTGCTTATCAACCGCGACCCCACGCCGTATGACAGCAGAGCGGGACTTGTTTTTCACGACAGCATCGGCGGGGTTTTTGAAAGCGTTATGCGTCTTCTGTAAGCTATTGAAGGGCGTATTTTTCCACAAAAAGCGGCGGTCCTGTTTTCCGGACCGCCGCTTTTTGTTTTTATACTTTTGCTCCAAGCCGTTTTTTATGCCTGAACACCGGTGTATTTCTGAAATAACACGGCAATACTCCGCCGGAAAGCCTTAAACCGATAAAAGCATTCGCACCGCGGACGCAATCAAAAAAAGCCCTGCCGCCCCGAGCAGGAAAACCGCTGGTATTTTCACGGCTTTTTTAAATCCGCTCCCGACAACGGCGGCAATAAGCCCCGCCGCGGCGGCAGAACCGCAGAAATATATTGCCGCCGCCCCTGCCGCGCCGGTGAGCTCCCTGTCCGCCCGAACAATATTGTTAAAACAAAAATCGGAAATAACAATCAGTAACCCGACCACCGCGGTAAAAACAGCCGCCGTCAACAGTGCGCCGATCGCGTTTTTTCCGCTTTTTTATCGCCGCGGCTGTTCTGCGCGGCGTTTTTTATTACTGTCCTCATTATGCCGGCTATCCCTGCAAGCATCAGCGCGACGCTAACGCAAAGCACGGCAAAAACAACCTTATTAAATGTAAGCTCTCCCACTCCGAGGTCTGATAAAAGCGCTTCCCTGCCGCGCTCCGTAAGAAACGCCTTATAAAAGAGGCAATAAAATCCCAGATAAAAAACCAGAAACAGCAAAATCCCCGCCGCGGTTATCCTCATTGTAAAAGGCCTGATAAGCATAATCCTCCGCCGCAATTCTTACAGCCCCTCCGTGTATAACAGCTCACCGATAATCTCACAGCACCGGAAAGAATAATTTTTCCGTGTTCAGCCGACAATATTCAACGGTGCGGTTTCAGCGGCGCACCGCCTGTTCTTTTATATTGTAGACGATTTTTGTCTAAAAGTCAATAGATAGATTTTGTCTATTATAAAATATTTACGGTGGTATGCATGGAAATCAAATTCGGAGACAGAATACGCGCCCTGCGCGAGGACTCTGACCTTAATCAAACCGAGCTTGCCGGAAAGCTCAATATGACCCAGCGCAAAATTTCCTATATCGAATGCGGAAAATGCGAACCGAGCCTTGAGGATATAATCGCCTTCTGCAAATACTTCAAGGTTTCGTCCGATTACCTTTTAGGGTTAAGCAAGAACGAAAAATAAGGCGCGGATACGCAAAAACGTCCCCGCGCCTTATTGAATATACGGATTATCCGGCAGCTTCGCGGCTGCCAGTATGCTGATATTATCCTATGCCATTCCATATATAAAGCGGCAAGACAGTATTGTTCAGTTACGGTTTCATTTGTTCTTTCCCGAAAGCAGCGCTCTGAAATCTGCCGCGGCAAGTACGCCGAATATTACCACAGCTGCGGCACAACAGACCGTAAACGGGCTTAAAATATCTGTCTTGCCCGTTATTATACAGGTAAAGAAAATAGCCCACGCGGTATAAGTTATATTAAGCGCCATCGCCTTTGCCGCTCCCGCCGACGCTATCGTGCGGTAATACAGCATATATGAGACCGACGCAAAAAAAGCCGCCGCCGCAACCGCCGGCACAAACATTCCGGTTCCGCCGCCGAAAAGCCCCGCCATGAGCTTCCAGCCGCCCGATACCGGAAGAATTACCGCGGCATAAATAAGCGCCGACACCGTCTGACGTATTCCGAGCGCGAGGCTTTGCCCTGTTTCGCCGCCCCTAAAGCATTTGGCGAGAATGACCGCCTCGGTGCCCCAGCCAAGCGAGCACATCGCCACGCCAAGCAGTCCGAGCCATATGTTTTGGATGCCAGAGCCGGGGGAATAGCTCAGACCGAACACTCCCGCAAGCGCCGCCGCCAGAAAAACCCAGCGGTACCATTTTACCTTTTCCTTAAGAAAAATGCAGGCGAGCGCCGTGCCTATCGCCGGATAGACCGCGCTTGCGACCGCTCCCGCCGCGGCGCCCATATTGCCGACCGCGAGCACATACCCCGTCATTCCGACCGGTCCGCCGACCGCTGAAGCGGCGACAAGCCATTTAAAGCCCGGGCTTTTGACGGTTACGGTCAGTTTTCTCAGGTTGCCTCTCGCCGTGTTGTATGCGAGCATATAGAGTGCCGAAAACGCGTCATGCAGAAATGTGGCGGCAAGCGGCAGAAGCGCCGCCTGCGTCACCGAGTCGGAGGATACCGCTCCGAGCGCCGCCGCCAGCATGACCGTCTCGAGCGCCCAGGTTATTCCGGCAGAAAGTCCGGTAAGCATTATGCTCTCCCCTCAATTATATGATCAAGCCCCGAAATATCGGGTATCACCGCCGCCGCACGGTCTTCAAGTTCTTTTCCGGCGGCACCTGAAGCTACGGCTATAAATTTCATTCCCGCGTTTTCCGCAAACTGCGCGTCGGTCAGCGTATCACCTATCATGACCGCATTCTCCGGTTTAATTCCGTATGCCTTCAAAAATTCCTCCGCGCAGTAAGGCTCCGGCTTGGGGGGCGTTTTTCCGTCGTCGGTATATATTTTATCAAAAAACTTTTCTATCCCGAGACCTTCAAGACATTTCCGCGTTATATCCGCGCTGTCTGTCGTCACTACCGCGAGCCTTATTCCGAGCGATTTGAGGCGGCAAAGCGTTTCTTTAAGCCCCGCGCAGCCCTTTATCTCGCCCGCGCCGGAATTCGCGGAAAACGTCTCTCTTACAAGCGCTGCCGCGTCCGCTGTTCCTATTTTTGTTCCGTGTCTCTCAAGCACTTCGGCAAGCACTTGTCCTGACTGCTCATAGGTACCGCCGCGGATTATCGCGTCTGTGTCCGATACTCCGCCGCGCACTCCGAACGCCTCAAGTATCTCCGTCACCGGAACAGTGTTTATACCAAGGCGGCTGAGCATATCCGACACCGCGCTTTCCGCCACTTTAACCCAGAACGGGTCAAATTCCATCAGTGTGCCGTCTTTATCGAAAATTACCGCTTCCGCTTTCATTTTTGCGTTTTTTCCTCTTTTCAGATTTTTATTGTTCACGGTTTTGCGGCGGCAAAGCCGCTTTTCGGAAGTATATGACCGCTCTTGTAAGGAGAGAATTTCCGGTTCTTCCGGCGTCCGGCAGATATTACCCTCTTTTTTTTCGCGCGCCGTTTTCTGTTCTTCAGCCCTTTTTTTCTGCGCGCGGGCTTTGGCAGCCGCCTGCTGCTCCCTTAAAAATCCGGACATCGCCAAATAAAAGTACGGAGTTACAAACAGTTCAATACCGTATCCGAACGGCACAATTGAATCTATTATGGGCGTATACGTATCAAGCCCTCCGCCGATAAACGTTTTGACTAAAAAATGTATCCCCGTCTCAAGCATAACCCAGCCGGCGAATGAGAGCGGAAAAAGCACCCATTTCAAAAGATTTCCGCGCATAATCGAAAAAGAGGCGGCTACTGTTTCCCTTACCGACGACTCGGTAAGCGCGAAACAGTAGTTGCAGGCGTAAAACTTATAGTTTATAAAAAACGCCGCCGCTGAAAGCAGAATAAGAGACAGTCCGTCCAGCCGGAAAACATTGAACGCCGACACTTTGTAACTGTTCACCGACGCAGCAAGCGATACAAGCCGCGGGACAAAGTTAATCGCCGCTATCTTCATAATATTCGCGGCGTTAAGGAGCTTAAGCGGCTTGTTTCTCCACTCGGCTATATCCCCGCCCGCAATTATAGCGGTTTTGTAAATCAGAACTGTCGCCAAGGGAGTTATTAAAAACTCAAACAGAATAAAAAAGAAAAGTACTGTTATTCTGTATAAACCCCCTCGGTCGTCCCAAACGAAGAGATTTGTAAAGTAATTTAAAATCAAAGAGCTTGCAAACTTTGAAAAAATAAGTATAACCGCCGGAATAATAATCGCTCTGTAATTTTCCAAAAGAGTATTTAACGCCTGTGACTTTATTTGCCTGATCATAAAGCTTCCCCCTTTTTTCCGCTTTTAACACTCCCGTTTTATGATATAAAGCCGCGTATTCAGTTTTTAATTTTTGAATTTTTCCGGATATTTTATTCCCCTGCGAGCTTTTTTGCAAATTCGGAAAGCTCGGCGTCATTAAAAAATTCAAGCGTAATAGTGCCCTTGCCGTTTCCGGCGGGGGTTATTTTTACCCTGCGGTGGAGCGAATCCTTGAGCGACAGCTCAACCTCGCTGTAAAAGGTCGGTTTTTTGGTCTCCGCCTTTTTTGCGGCTGGTTTCTTTTTCGCCGCTGCCGCGAGCCTCTCAAGCTCCCTTACCGACGCGCCGTCCGCCGCCGCCAGCAGCATTTTCGCCCTCGCTTCCTCATCGTCGCATGAGAGAAGCGCCCTCGCGTGGCCGGCGGTTATGGTGCCTCTGCGTAATGCTTCAAGCTCAGCATCATTGAGAGCCAGCAGGCGCAGGGCGTTTGTTACCGCGCTTCGTGACTTGCCCATTTTCTTTGCCACTTCGTCCTGTGTAAGACCAAAGCTATCTATTAAAGAACTATAACCGAGCGCTTCTTCAACGGCGTTCAAATCCTCGCGCTGTAAATTCTCTATAAGCGCTATTTCCATCAAGGTCTGATCGTCGGCGTCCTTTATTATCACCGGCACTTCATTAAGCCCCGCCATACGGCAGGCGCGCCAGCGGCGCTCACCGGCTATTATACTATATCTTCCCTGAGCAGTAGGCTTTACCACAATAGGTTGTATAAGTCCGTGCTGTGCAATACTGTCCGCAAGCTCTGAAAGGGCGGTTTCGTCAAAGTCCTTTCTCGGCTGACCGCGGTTCGGCTCAATGTCGTTTATATTCAGCTTTACCGCGCCGTCGGTATCGGTCGCGTTCTCATTGAAAAGTGATTCCAGTCCCCTGCCGAGACCGCCTTTTTTGGGTGCCATATCAATTTCTCCTGTTCTTCTTCAAAAATTCCTTGGTAAGGTCGGTGTAAGCGTCGCTCCCTTTTGAGCGGCGGTCATAATACTGTATCGGCATACCGTAGCTCGGCGCCTCGGAAAGCCGCACGGCGCGCGGAATCACGGTTTTATACAGCTTGTCCGCAAAGTATTTCTTTATCTCGCTTACCACCTGTCCGGTGAGATTAAGCCGTCCGTCATACATTGTAAGCACTATTCCCTCTATCTCAAGGGTGGGATTATAAAGCCGCTTTACCTGCCTGACCGACGCCATAAGCTGTGACAGTCCCTCGAGCGCGTAATACTCGCACTGGATAGGCACAAGCACGGTATCGCTTGCGTTGAGCGCGTTTATTGTTATCAGTCCGAGCGAGGGCGGACAGTCTATAAAAATATAGTCATATCGGTCTCTTGCCGCCGCGAGCGCCATTTTAAGCTGTGCCTCACGGTGTTCGATTTCTATCAAATCGACTTCCGCCGCCGCAAGGTCCATTGAGGACGGAACAATATCAACATTTTTGAAATCTGATTTTATTATAGCGTTGTCGAGCTTTCCCGTACCGACAAGCAGCTCATATGTAGTGGTTTTAACTTCTTTTTTGCTTATTCCGAAGCCGCTTGTTGAGTTTCCCTGCGGATCGGCGTCCACAAGCAGTGTTTTTTTGCCGGAGATGCCTACGCCTGCCGCTAAATTAACGGCTGTCGTGGTCTTTCCCACGCCGCCTTTCTGGTTTACGATGGCAATAATTTTGCCCATTTTCAAGCCTCCTTTGGCCGTCTGAATGTTTCACGTGAAACATTTTTGTCACCTGTTTATTATACCAGCAGGGCGTATAAAAGTAAATAGCCGATTGCTTTTTCACATAAAAATAAAAGAGAGCGAAACGCTCCCTATTATTACGTCAAACAAATCTAAAAAAATTTTTACAAAAGTTTTCGCCCGCCTTTTTCAAAAGGCGGCGGGGTCAAGGGGCGGAGCACCTGACGCGTCCCGCAGGACGCGGAATCTTTTGCATTATAAAACGCAGGAAGGGGTAAAAAAAACAGTCCGGTGGACTGTTTTTAGGGGAAACCCTCGTCGGGGGGGACCCTTTAACTGACTCTTTGTTTGTGCTGTTCTTCAATCAACATTCAACCGGTTCCCACGCAAACGGCAGTAAATCTTTTGCTTTGACTTTTATTAAATTGCCTTTTTCATCATTTACTATAACCATAATATCAGGGCAGTATTCATAAAGCATCTGCCGGCAGTTTCCGCAGGGCGAAAAGACCTGATTAGGCGCTTTTTCGTGAACCGCGACAATTGTATCAAAATCTCTTTCACCTGCTGAAATCGCTGTTCCGATTGTTATGTACTCAGCGCACGAGCCGTGAATTCCGTCACAATTTACGCCTTTAAAAACCTTTCCGTTTCTGCACAAAACCGCACAGCCTACGGTGTGATTATATATTCCGTCATCAAAGTTTTCTTTAAGCACTTCCAGTGCGGCACGAATAAGCTCACAATCCTTATCGTTCAGATTATATCTTTCCATATGTACAACTCCTTTGTCTTATGATTCATTATACATATCAACCGCATAAATGTAAATATTTGATTGTTTTTCCGAGCAACAATAAAAGGAAGGGTTTGCGGCACTCTGAATTACTTAATTTCTTCTTCTAATCCCGCAAAGAAATCATCGTAAGAGCAATTATATATCTTTTTGAGAGTTACAATTACACTTGCTTTTATATTCAGTTCGCCGGATTCATATTTAGCGTAGGTTGTTCTGCCTATATCACAGCCTCTGCTCTGAAGCTCGGCGCACAGCTTTTCCTGTGACAGTCCCGACTTATCTCTAAGCGCACGCAGGTTTGCACCCATATTTAAATCTCTTCTTATTTTTTGTTCCATATTCTTACCTCGCAAACAGTTTTGACCGGTATAGTTTTCTATGTTTTAATTGTATTCCGCAATAAATAATTTACTGTTATAAAATATAAGCGTACCGATAATCGGCACGCTCTTTTTATCTTTTGTCTGTTCTGCCAAGCAAATAATCTGTTGTGGTTTTATAAAAATCCGCAAGTTTTACAACAACATCAACCGGTATACTGTTTTCGCCGGTCTCGTATTTTGAATATCCTGTCTGTGACATTCCGAGATATTCCGCAACCTGTGTCTGGGTCAAATCGCTGTCCTCTCTCAAAGCCCTTATACGTTCATACATATTTATCACCATAAATACTATAAAGTATACTTAAGTTTGTATTGACTTTTAACCTTAATCAGGTTAAAATATGTAGAGAGGTGTGCAAAATGAAGTTATATAAGGAAATCTTATTAAAAATACTTTCTAACAACGATTTAGAAGTAACCTTTAAAGGTATTGAATTTGATTATAATAAACTTTTAGAAAATAAAACCTACCTCGCTTTAGAAAAAATAAAAACTATTCTTCAGGATGAAAGTACAGACGATAAGAGCTGTTTAGAAAAAATAGAAAAAATTGTAGCAACTTACGAGACCTTGCCCACTTTAAACGAATATGATTTTTCCAATTAA
Source organism: uncultured Clostridia bacterium (assembly GCA_944376655.1). Taxonomy (GTDB): domain Bacteria; phylum Bacillota; class Clostridia; order Oscillospirales; family Acutalibacteraceae; genus UBA737. The sequence goes on along the minus strand of CALWDJ010000027.1, from coordinate 20,440 downwards.
AAAGGGGAGCTTTCTGCTCCCTTTCAGCATACCGAAAAACCGGTTATCAAATAACAAGAAGCACTTATGCGGCTTATTTCGCCGCATCGGGAAACCCCTTGATAGGGTTTCCCACGACTAAACAGCCCACCGGGCTGTTTAGTCTCCCTTCCTGATCTTTATGAAAGCAAAGGATTTCGCGTCCTGCGGGACGCGCCAAGGGCTCTGCCCCTTGACCCCGCCGCCTTTTGAAAAAGGCGGGCGAAAACTTTTTGTATTATATTTTTTACTGAATGTCTTATTTGACAGTATAAAAGGGAGCTTTCTGCTCCCTTTTATTATTTCAGCAATTTTAAGTTTTATCCCCCGGTCTGAACAAAAGTGCCATTAAATAACCCGACACTACCGCCGCCGCTATTCCTGCCGCCGTCGCCGTGAGTCCGCCGCACAGCGCTCCCATAAAGCCATATTCCCTGACCGCTTCTTTAACTCCGTTCGCAAGGCTGTAACCAAATCCCGTAAGCGGTACGGTAGCGCCCGCGCCGGCAAATTCGACCAGCGGCTCATACACGCCTATCGCCGTAAGAATCACGCCGGCGACAACATACGAAACCAAAATCCTCGCCGGAGTAAGCCTCGTGTAATCAATCAGAATCTGTCCGACAAGGCAGATAAACCCGCCGACCAGAAAAGCGTAAAGACAGTTCAAAAAAATTTCCATACGAAAACCCCGCTTTTAATGTTTCACGTGAAACATTTTTTATTAAAAGGATTTCCGTTTTTCTAAACTTTATACCTCTATTCCGTAATGTTCCGCAATTTCCCTTTTTAACTCTTCATAATCAAGATTGCGTACCCGTATACTGTCCGCCCCCTCAGAACGCACCGTGACCCGCGCCTTGCAGGTGCCGCGGCGGATATCGGGCGGCGTGCGTACCAGCTTTATTTCTCCCACTCTGTCAGCAGGACAGTAAAGCTCGCAGGTGTTGAAAATCTTTACACTGCGCGCGTATACGTTTTTTCCGAGACTCAGCTTTCCGAAACGGTATTCAAATATAGAAAGATACGCGTAATACAGTACCACACATTCGACCACAGCCATAAGAAAAAGTATCAGTCTGCCGAAATCGGGAAAAATCAGTGCAAGAACTAACGATATTCCTGCGGTAATCAAAAAATACACGGCAGGAAAATATAAAAATCGTGCTCGAGAATTTCTGCCGCGCGTAGGGTGCAGAAGCCTGCCGTCCGGCGCTAAAAACGGAAAATACATTGAAAATTGCCGCTTTATCTCGCCGTGCCTGCCCGACGGAACTATGACCGCCGCGTCTCCCTTGGCGCCGCCGTAGCCGCCCACGCTGACCTTCATAGCGTAACGCTTGAATATACGCATAAGCGGCGTCTGGTCTATAAGCACATCGTTTACCGACTCTTTTTTAAAAGAGGTTCGGCTACGCACGAAAAAGCCGGAGCGCACCTCCAGCTTGTCACGCTCGAGAAACAGACTGAAATTTATATACTTTATAAACGAATAAACAAACGCCACTGCATAGGCAAGCAGAAAAATCAGGCTTATCGTGTTGACAACAGGCGGAAAATAGGATTGAATCTCTCCGGAAACCTCGTTTATCTCGTCGAAAAGCATACGGTCAAGCGCCACACCCAGCAGCTTTCCGGCACGGTTTATAACCGGCACCGCGACTATCATTCCGGTCACGGCCGACGAGGTAGTGGCCGCCATCATCGCGACCTTTATCACCGAAAAGCGCACCGCTGTCGGATTCTCGGCGCCGTAAAGCCGTTTTGATACCTCGGCGCTGTCCTTACGGCTCAGCTTGAACTCGAAATCCGCTTTTCCGCGTCTGCCCGCCTCGGTGTTTATGCGGTAGGTGACCGCCCCGAGAACCGCGTCCGCCGGATTCTGCACCGTCTGCACCGAGGACAGCTTTGAAATGCTCATCACCGAAGATGTGCGGAAAATCACTCCGCTTTTTACCGTTACCGCCCTTTCACCGCATACAAGCCGGAAGGCGGCGCAGCGGACAGCTGCGAAAAACACTATCGCGGCGAAAAGAATTATCTCAAGCGTCAGAACACCGGTGACCTCGCGGCTCACGATATACTGGACAACTCCCTTTAATACCGGCAGTACAAGCACAAACAGAAACGGCCGCATAAGGCTCACTATCATAAGAGGATGGGCGCGGAACTCTTTTTTCATCAACCGTCCTCCCTTGTGATGTAATCGATAAACTGCCGCACGTACTTTTCGTCAAGCTCGGGGACGATTATACGGCTTCTCGCCGCTTTCAAGGTCAGCGCGGACAGTCCCATTTTTCGCGCTAATGGAGTAGCCAGAGTGTCAGCGCAGACCATACGCGAAAATGGCATAATATGAGTGGTTTTAAGAAAAACGCCGCACCTTATAACAATGGCGCCCGACGGAAAAAATATCTCGTAGCTGTGCAGAAGGGCGGGGATATACCAGAAAATAAGGACCGAGAAAACCGCCGCCGCAACCGCCGCCGCAAGCAGCATCCAGAGCGTAAGGAAACAGAGCGCCGCAAAAAGCGCAACCGGCAGGACGGCAATCGCCGTCAGTCTTATCTGCCATAAAAGCACGGTTTTTTCGGGCAGCTTTTCCTTTTTCACAGTCTTCATCCTCGGTTTACATAATACTATTTCTGATTTTTTATCCTGTCCCAGTATTCCTTATATTTTTGCTCGGTTTTATTAGGACCGTAAAGGTAATAATGCTTATCCTTAATAGCGTCCGGCAGATACTGCTGGTTTACATAATGATTAGGGTAATCGTGCGGATATTTATAGTTCTGTCCCTTTACCTCGGCGTCTTCCCCGTCAAAATGCTTGTTCTGAAGCTGTCTGGGAATACTTCCGCCGATACCCTTTTCAATATCAGCCATGGCGGCGTTTATAGCGTCGTGCGCTGAATTTGACTTTGGCGAGGTCGCCACCAGAATAACCGCGTCAGCAAGCGGAAGCCTCGCCTCGGGCAGTCCCACCTGGAGCGCTATATCCACCGCCGCCTTTACAATCGGAATTATCTGCGGATAGGCAAGCCCCACGTCCTCACAGGCGCAGACCATAAGCCGCCGGCAGGCGCTCGGCAGGTCGCCGGCGGCAAGCAGTCTTCCGAGATAATAAACCGCCGCGTCCGGGTCAGAACCGCGCATCGACTTCTGATATGCAGAAATTATATCGTAATGCTCGTCGCCCTCCCGGTCATACCTTACAGCGTTCGCCGCCAGAATTTCCTCCGCCGCGCCGTCGGTTATCTCGATACCGTCGGCGCTTTCCCCCGTAAGCAGGCAAAGCTCCAGCATATTAAGGCTTCTCCGCACGTCTCCGGCGGCGGCACGGCTTATTTTCATCAGCGTCTCGTCCGAAACCTTTATTTTTGCGCCTTTTTCGCTCTCGACAATCCTTACCGCCCGCTTTACTGCCGAAAAAACGTCCTCGGGCGTCAGCGCCTTGAACTCAAAGACGGTCGAGCGGCTTAAAATCGCGTTATATACATAAAAATAGGGGTTTTCGGTGGTGGACGCTATGAGGGTTATATCCCCTGTTTCTATGTATGAAAGCAGTATCTGCTGCTGCTTTTTGTTGAAATACTGTATTTCGTCAAGATAGAGCAGTATGCCGTTTTCCGAGCCGAAGCCGCCTATCGAGCCTATTATTTCCTTTATATCGGCGGTCGAGGCGGTGGTGGCGTTCAGGTAATGCAGCTTTTTGCCGCAGTTTCTGGCTATAATATTCGCGACCGTGGTTTTGCCCACGCCCGACGGCCCGTAGAAAATAAGGTTCGGCAGCTTTCCGCTGTCAATTATTTTTCTCAAAACCCTGCCTTCCGCCAGCAAATGGCGCTGACCCGCCACGTCCTCTATTTTTTCAGGTCTTAACCTGTCCGCCAATGGTGACAACATAAAAACACCGCCGTACACATTATCTTTAGTTTATTATATTATCTTTTCCCGTTTTTTTCAACTCATTAAGCGGTATGCCGCGACATAATAATTACTGTGGGGAGTTGTTGAAATTGAGAAAGACACTTTTTATAAAAAACGCGCTTATACTTACCGTTTCCTCGCTTGTTTTAAGGTTTGCCGGAATAATTTTCAAGGTCTGGCTCGCCGCGCGCATAGGCTCCGAGGGAATAGGGCTTTATCAGCTGATTTTCAGCGTATATATGCTGGCGTCCACCTTTGCTTCGTCGGGAATATGCACCGCCGTAACCCGTCTTGCCGCGGAGGAGCTGGCGCTCGGTACCAAAAAGGGCACGCTTAAAATACTGCGCCGCTGTATACAGCTGACCCTTATTATGGCGGCGGCTTCCGCGGCGGTGCTGTTTTTCGGCGCCGACATCATCGCCCTTAAGTTTTTGGGCGACGCGCGGGCTGTTATTCCGATTAAAATTCTGCCGCTCTCCCTGCCGTTTATGGGAATGACCTCATGTCTTCGCGGATATTTCATCGCGCGCCGCAGAATCACGCCCAACGCCCTGTCCCAGATTTTTGAGCAGGCGGTAAGGATACTGCTTGTGGTTACGCTTGTAAGCAAATTTTCCTCAAAAGGGCTTGCCGCAAGCTGCGCGGCGGTGGTTTTCGGGGACGTGTCCGCGGAAATTTTCTCATTCCTTATGCTGTTTTTCATCTGGCTGCCCGACCGCAGAAAGCTGACCGGACTTTCAGGCAGAGCACGTCCGCCCTTCGGCATTGTACGGCGGATTTTACATATTTCGGTGCCTATCACCTCGGGGCGTTACCTCAATACGGCGCTGCGCACCGCCGAAAACATTTTAGTGCCGAGAAATCTCGCGAAATACCCGTTTTCGGGAGATAATTCCCTTTCGCAGTTCGGAATGATAAAAGGAATGGCGCTGCCGGTACTGTTTTTCCCGTCGGCGCTGCTCGGTTCGATCTCAACTCTTTTGATACCCGAAATGTCCGAGGCGTCGGCACGGGGCAGAGCCGCGCTGGTCAGCGCCGCCACACGCAACATACTGAAATTAACGGCGGTAATGTCCTTTATTTTCGCGGCAATTTTCTTCACGGGCGGCAGGGAAATCGGGCTTCTAATTTACAAAAGCGAAGATGTCGGCGGACTGCTCCGCGCACTCGCCCCGATAGTGCCGCTGATGTATCTTGACAGCGTATCCGACGGCATTTTAAAGGGTCTCGACCAGCAGGCTTTTTCCTTCCGCACCGCCGTAAGCGATTCCGGCATACGGATAATACTTATTATTGCGCTCCTGCCGTTTTTCGGACTCCGCGGCTTTATCTGGATAATGTATTTCTCGAATTTTCTCACCTGCGCGCTCAACGTTGGCAGGCTTATAAAGGTAAGCCGCGCGAGAATTTACATTTTAAACGAGATAATCCTGCCGCTTGTATCGGCGTTCTGCGTTTCCTTTTTGTCAGACACGCTGCTGCGGCTGTTTTCGCTTCCCGGGCTTTTTTACGTCATTATTCACTGCGCGCTTTCCGCCGGACTTTATACCCTGCTTATCTTTTTATTCGGTACTGTAAAGCCGGACGACATAAGAAACCTGATAAAAAAGTGATAAAAAACGCCTGCTTCTGACAGCTTCAGAAAAACTGCCGTCAACCCCCTTTCTTAAAAAGGAAATTCTTAAAGGCTGAAAAAGGGCGGTTTTCGGCGCCGTTTTACCGCAGATTTTTAAAGAAATCCCGCATTATATGAAGACACTCGTCCTCCATAATGCCGCCGTAAATTTCCGGCTTGTGGTTATACGGAAGATCGCACAGGTTGACAACGCTGTCAATGCTTCCGGCTTTCGGGTCATACGCGCCGAAGACCAGAGTTTTTATCCTCGCGTTTATAATCGCGCCGGCGCACATCGGGCAGGGCTCCAGCGTGACATACATCTCGCACCCGTCAAGCCGCCAGCTTTCAAGAACCTTACAGGCGGCATTTATCGCCTCAATCTCGGCGTGGGAGAGCGCGTTCTGCTTTTCCTCCCTGCGGTTAAAGCCGCGGGCGATTATTCCGCCGTCCTTTACTATTACCGCGCCTACCGGAACCTCGCCCCTTTCGCCTGCCTTAACGGCGAGCGCCAGCGCCTCTTTCATAAATCTGCTGTTCATATCGCTTCTCCGAATAATTTTTTATAAAAACAAAGCGGTCCAGAAGACCGCTTCAATTTATAATTTCTGATTCATAAACCTGATATTTTCCCAAGGGTCGAAAACAGGCTGTCTGTTTCTTAAAATAAAGAGGAAAATCGGGCTTAAAAAGCTGAAAAACACCGAAAGCACCGTAAAGAGGGTGGCGTTCCTGTAATCGAAAATCGCGAAAATTCTCCACTGCGCCACATAGAAGACCGCAAGATACGCGACTGATACCGCCATAACGATTATATAAAGCAGTATCACCGGAACAAGCGACGAGAACATATCAATAGTCATTTCCGCCGACATTTCATATGCCCCGAAGGCGTTTTCAAGTATTTCGGATACCGCCTCAAGCGAAAAATACGCGAGCAGTCCGCCCGTTACAAGCTCCGCTATGTTAAGCGAAACGAGCGCGGCGGCGAAACCGCCGGTTTTCCTGCCGTCCTTTTTCGTGTACTTCTCGGCAATCCTGCCGAAGGTATAGGAATTGACAACCGGAATAAACGCGAGCCACGGTCTTGTTATGCCCGACGCGCGCGCCATTTTGAAAACGCCTGCCGCGCGAAGTATATAAAGCGCCAGACCTATTATGCCGAATACCGCGGTATATATCTTCATCATTGAAAAAATCGCGTCAAGTATCTGCGGATTTGCGCCGCTTTCGATAAGTTCCTCGTAGATTTCGCCGAAAAACATAATTTTACCCCTTTCGTTATGAGAAGTACAGCAGTGACTGAAGCACGCACACCACCGCAAATATTATTATTACCGGAGAAGAAATGAACCACCTGCATTTTTTTGAAAAACTGCTTTCGGTTGTTTCCGGTGAAAAGCTCAGAATTTTCTTTCCCGAAACCGCCGCAGCCGCGATTCCTATTCCGAGCGCCGCCATAAGATAGAGCGAATAAATAAGATTCTGTATATCGGCGCTCAGCGGAGAAAGCAGATAGGTGAACGCCACCGAAACAAAATTATTCGCCGCGTGCACCGCTACCGCTATCCAGAGCGAGTTGGTCTGCACCACTATATAGCCGAGCGCGAGACCTACCATAAACGCGAACGGCATCTGGTCAAAATTGCCGTGCATCAGTCCGAAAACAGCCGCCGTCATAAGTACGGCGAAGCCGTCGCCGTATTTGCGGAGTATTCCCATTATAAGACCGCGGCAGGCGAATTCCTCCATAAACGCCGGAACCACCGCCGTAGCAAGGAAAGAAAGCAGAAAACCGAAAATTCCGCTTGGATTTTCTCCGTAATCAACATTATAGTTTATGCCGAAACTGCTGAAAAAATATCCGGCGTAAGAATTGGCGATATTCGCAAAAGCGCAGAGCGATAAGCCTATAAAGAACATCGCGAGCCGGTTGCCCTTTTTCGGCTTACCGAGCGGTACGGTTTCGCTTATGCTTATCCGGTTCGCCTTGAAAACTATTATAAACGGCACCGAGAACATCAGCGTAGATATTATTATCTGCACAACCTGCATTACCGCCGGATCGGATACAATTTCAAGCGCCCTGTTGTAATCAATTCCGAGCCTGCCCATAACAAAGAAATACGCCGTTGCCCAGAAAAACGATACTCCCATAAGAATAAGCACCGAAAGCCCCGTGATAAGCGCGGCTTTTCTTATGCCCTTTTTTTCCTCAAAGGTTTTGGGCGTAAACCCATACGGCAAATAGCTCACATATTTTTGAGCCGCGAACGAAGACTGAACATTATTATAAGTTGAGTTTCCCGCGAATGGGGTCTGCGGATTATTTTGATTTTCCTGAGCCGCGAACGAAGTCTGAACATTATTATAAGTTGAGTTTCCCGCGAATGGGGTCTGCGGATTATTCTGATTTTCCTGTGCCGCAAACGCAGTCTGACCGTTATTATAAGCTGTATCGCCCGCGAATGAAGTCTGCGTTTGCGAATAAGCTCCCTGTCCGGCCTGCTGCTGTTCAGAAGTCCCATTGCCGGCAGGCGAAGTCTGTTCTTTATTCAAAACCCCGTTTTCCGCCTGCGGATTATCATTATTCGGATTATTTTCAGACCCGTTGTTCGGATTGTTAAATTGAGCGTCCATATTTTAACCTCTTAATTTTCGGAAGTTTCTGTATTGCCTTTTTCCGCACCGGTTTTCTCAGAAATTTCCGTATTTTCGGCATTTGCTGTATTTTCTCCGCTCTCCTCAAAATCCGTTTCAGAAGCTCCGGCGTCCTCATCGGGCGCGTCGGGCATAGAGGTCGGTTCCTCGTCGCTGTGCTCGGTAACGGCTACCGAAAGCACCTTTTCGCCCTCGCCTACACGCATTACGCGCACTCCCTTGGCGGGACGGGCAAAGGTGGAAATATCGCCGCTGTAAATTCTGATTAAAATTCCGTCCGACGCTATCATAATAATATCGTCGTTCTCCTCGATTTCAAGCACCGCCGCAACATCGCCGTACTTATCAACGCGGTAGTTGGTAAGACCCTTTCCGCCTCTCGACTGGAGCCTGTAATCGCTTATCGGGCTGATTCTGCCGTAGCCGGTCTCGGTTATGGTAAGGATTCTCGCGTTTTCGTCTGTTACTTCCATCGCCACAACGCTGTCGCCCTCGCGCATTGTAATAGCCTTTACGCCCCTTGCGGACCTGCCCATCGCGCGGACGTCGGTTTCCTTGAACTGTATCGCCATACCCTTTTTGGTTGCGATCATCAGGTTATCGTTTCCGCCGGTCAGCTTAACAAAGGTCAGCTCATCGTCCTCATCGATTGAAATAGCGATAATTCCGCTCTTTCTCGTATTTCTGAACTCGGACAGCTTGGTGCGCTTGATAGTGCCGTTCTTTGTTACCATCGTGATGAACTTATCCTCGTCAAGCTCGGAAGCGGGAAGAATAATGTTGATTTTCTCGTCCGGCATAAGCGGGAGAATATTTATAATATTCATACCCTTTGAGGTACGGCTGCCCTCGGGAATCTCGTAAGCCTTAATTCGGTACATTCTGCCGAGGTTGGAGAAAAGCATTATATAATCGTGAGTGGAGCATACAAACATATTCTCAACCGTATCATCTTCCCTTGTGGTCATACCGGTAATACCCCTGCCGCCCCTGTGCTGTACGTTGTAGGTATCCGCCGGAAGACGCTTGATAAAGCCGTTTTCGGTCTTTGTAAGCACGCACTGCTCCTCGGGTATAAGGTCCTCAATATCAACGTCGCCTGCAACATCGGTAATTTCAGTACGGCGGTCGTCGGAAAATTTATCCCTTAAATTAAGCGCCTCTGTTTTAATTATATCAAGTATTCTTGAATGACTTGCGAGAATTTCCTCACATTCTTTTATAAAATCGAGTTTTTCTTTTAACTCATCGAGAATTTTCTGCTTTTCAAGACCTGACAGTCTTCCGAGCTGCATCTGAACAATAGCCGTTGTCTGTATATCGTCAAGCCCGAAGCGCTCGGACAGCGCCTCTTTACTTTCGGGTATTGTCTTGCTTGAACGTATAATGCTTATAACCTCGTCGATAAAGTCGAGCGCGATTTTAAGACCTTCAAGAACGTGGGCGCGCTCCTCAGCTTTGCGCTTTTCATACTCGGTGCGGCGGCGGACGATATCGCACTGGAAGTCAATGCTGTTCTGGAGCATTTCCTTTAAGGTAAGCACCTGCGGCTTGCCGTCCACAATAGCAAGCAGTATCGCGCCGAATGTGGTCTGCAAAGCGGTGTACCTGTACAGCTTATTAAGCACGACCTGCGGATTCGCGTCCTTTTTAAGGTCAACAACTATCCTTATTCCGCCGTCACGCTTTGAAGAATAGTCCACAACATCGTCTATACCCTCTATTCTTTTATCGGCGGCAAGGTCGTAAATATTTTTTACAAGATCCTTTTTTCTTACCTTGTAGGGAATTTCGGTTATAATTATACGGTACTTGCCGCCTTTTGTCTCCTCAATCTCGGTTTTACCGCGGAGTGTAATTTTACCCCTGCCCGTAGCGTAAGCCGCTCTTATTCCGGATCTTCCCATAATCGTGCCGCCGGTCGGAAAATCAGGTCCCTTTATATACTGGCAGATTTCCTGAAGCTCGGCGTCGGGATTGTCTATAAGACAGCACATACCGTCTATAACCTCGCCTAAATTGTGGGGCGGTATCTCGGTAGCCATACCTACCGCAATACCCGAAGCGCCGTTTACAAGCAGCTGCGGAAATCTTACCGGCAGCACCTCCGGCTCCTTTAAGCGGTTATCGTAGTTAGGAACAAAATTTACGGTTTCCTTTTCTATATCGTCAAGCATATGAATAGAAAGCCGGTTCATTCTTGACTCTGTATACCTGTACGCCGCCGCCGGATAACCGTCGATATTACCGAAGTTTCCGTGACCGTCTATAAGCGGATAGCGGAGTGAAAAATCCTGCGCCATACGCACCATAGCGTCATAAACGCTCGCGTCACCGTGGGGGTGATATGAACCCAGAACCTGACCTACGGTATCGGCACACTTTCTGTACGCTTTGTCGGGGGTCAGTCCCTTTTCATACATTGTATAAAGTATTCTTCTGTGAACCGGTTTAAGTCCGTCCCTCACGTCCGGAATGGCTCTGCCCACCAGCACCGACATCGAATACTGGAGCATACTGCTCTTTATTTCGTCAACGATTTCTACCGGAACAATATTGGTTTGTTCGTTTTCCGGCCAGTAAACGTTTTCCTGCTTAGCCATTTATTACACTCCTTAAATATCAAGCTCGGTCGCGAAGACTGCGTTTTCCTCAATGAACTTTCTTCTCGGCTCGACTTCCTCGCCCATAAGTATCGTAAAGGTCTCGTCGGCAAGCTGCGCGTCGGACATTGTAACTCTCAGCATTGTCCTGTGTTCGGGGTCAAGCGTGGTTTCCCATAACTGCTCGGGATCCATCTCACCGAGACCCTTGTATCTCTGGACATTGTAATTGTCCCCGAACTCGGCAACATATTTGTCCTTTTCCTCGTCGGTAAACGCATCATAGTATCTCTTGCCCTTTGACACCCTGTAAAGCGGCGGCTGTGCCAGATACACGTGGCCTGTTTCTATAAGCTCGGGCATATAGCGGAAGAAAAATGTCAAAAGCAGTGTCCTGATGTGCGAACCGTCGACATCGGCATCAGCCATGATAACGATTTTGTCGTATCTCAGTTTGGTGATATCGAAGTTTTCGGCTATTCCCGTGCCTAACGACACTATTACAGGCGTCAGCTTTTCATTGCTGAAGACCTTGTCAACCCTTGCCTTTTCAACGTTGAGCATTTTACCCCAGAGCGGAAGTATCGCCTGATATGTGCTGTTTCTTCCCTCAACCGCCGAACCGCCTGCCGAATCTCCCTCGACTATGAAAATTTCGGTCTTGGTCGGGTCGTCCGATATGCAGTCGGTCAGCTTTTCTGGCATTCTCGTCTTTCCGCCTATGCCTGACTTGTTTCTCTGGAGCTCTCTCGCCTTCTGCGCCGCCTCACGGGCGTTTGACGAGGCAATCGACTTATCAAGTATAATTTTAGCCTCGGCGGGGTGATCCTCAAGATAGTTCATCATCTTTTCGGCGACTATGTTGTTTACCAGCGTGCCGATGGCGGTATTGCCGAGCTTTGCCTTGGTCTGGGACTCAAACTGCGCGTCGGTCAGCTTTACGCTTACAACCGCCACAAGACCCTCGTTTATATCCTCGCTTTTAAGGTTGGCGTCGCTGTCCTTTAAAAATTTGAAGGTTCTCGCGTATTTGTTTACTACCCTCGCAAGGCTTGTCTTAAACGAGCTTTCGTGAGTACCGCCGTCCACCGTGTGAATGGTGTTGGCGAACGACATTATCTTTGTGTCGTAGCCCGTGCTCCACAGCATAGCGATTTCAGCCATCGAGTCGCCCGAAGTTCCGCTTAAATAGATAACCTCGGAATTAAGCCTGTCCTTTTTGCTTTTCTCGAGCAGATATTCAACATAGGATTTTATACCGCCCTCAAAATGGAGATCTTCCTCTCTGCCGGGAATATCGGCGTCGCTTCTCTCGTCCCTTAAAACTATTCTTATTCCGGCATTCAGAAAAGCCTGCTCACGAAGTCTCTGGAGCAGAATATCAAAATCGTATCTCGTCGTGTCGGTAAAAATGGTCGGGTCGGGCTTGAAGGTGACCTGCGTGCCGGTTTTATCGGTCTCGCCTATTACTTTAAGGTCGCTTACAATATTTCCCTTTTCATAGCGCTGTACATACTTTTTGCCGCCGGTGTGTATTTCGACTTCAAGCCACTCGGACAGCGCGTTTACCACCGAAGCGCCGACTCCGTGAAGTCCTCCCGATACCTTGTATCCGCTTCCGCCGAATTTTCCGCCCGCGTGCAGAATCGTAAATACAACGCTTACGGTAGGTATCCCCTTCTGCGGATGTATTCCTACCGGTATTCCTCTTCCGTTGTCGGTAACCCTTATAATACCGTCGTCAAGTATCTCGACAAGTATTTTGTCGCAGTATCCGGCGAGAGCCTCGTCTATCGAGTTATCCACAATTTCATAGACAAGGTGGTGAAGACCTCTCTCACCCGTTGAACCGATATACATTCCCGGACGCTTTCTTACGGCTTCCAGTCCCTCAAGGACCTGTATGGAATTTTCGTCGTAGCTTTCCGTAACAGGCGCGGTTATGTCATTACTCATTTGAACCAACATTCCTTTCAATCTGAAAAAAATTATTTTATCCGTATTTTCCGCTTTTTAAAGCGAAAATAAATCGGGTAATATTCTGTAATTAAAGCGAATTTATAAAGTCCGAGCGTTTAAGCAGGGTGGAGGAGGCAAGCTGTGAGATATACACCGTCTGCTTTTTGTCCTTTCCCGCGCAGACCGCAAAGGATTTCGGCAGCTCGTAGGATACTGTTACTACCTCTCCCTTTTTCTCGGCTTTTTCAAGAAAAACGCGGGTGTTTTTTGAAACCGTGGTACTCTCTATATCGAATATGCCCACAATTTCGCCCGACGGCACGACCGTGCCCTGTCCCAGATGAATATACATTATCTTATCCGTCCGTTTTCTATATAGATTATTCTGCCCTTTTCAAGACTCGCCGTGTTTGACGGGTCACAGCAGGTTATAAAGGTCTGTATTCCCTTTACCCGGTTTAAAATGTAGCTCTGCCTGTCGGGGTCAAGCTCGCTCATAACATCATCGAGCAGAAACACCGGGTATTCCCCCGAAATATTTTTAATTATCTCCGCTTCCGCCAGCTTTAAGGCAAGCGCGACGCTCCTTTTCTGCCCCTGCGAGCCGTAGCTTCTTGCCGACATTCCGTTTATCTTGAAATCAATATCATCCCTGTGCGGTCCTGCCGAGGTTGAACCGGTAAGCATATCGGCTGTTCTCGCCGCCTTCAGCCTTTCCTTTACATCATCAGCGGCTGACGGCATATAAAAGGTCTCAAGGCTTTCCTTTCCCGATGAGATACCGCCGTAAATTTCCGGCAGTATTTCTTTTAAAAGGGAAATGTACCTTGCCCTGAATTTTACTATCTTTACAGCTTCCGCCGCTATCTCGTCCTCAAAGGAGTCAAGCATAATTTCAAGCGTGCGGTCATATCTGTAATTCTTTATCACGCTGTTGCGCTGTATAACCGCTCTTGTGTACTTTTTGAGTATCCCGATGTATGCCGGATAAAGCTGGCCTATCGCCGTATCGAGAAACCGCCGCCTTACCGCCGGACCGTCTTTTATTAAAGAAAGGTCGCCGGGCGAGAAAACCACAGCGCTGAAATGCTCTGCCAGCTCAGACGCGGCCTTCAGCTTCTTGCCGTTCAGAAAAGCGGTTCTGCGCTCGCTTATCTCAAGCCGCGCGCTTTCTTCGGTTCCGGCCGAAACAAACTCAAGCCCGTTTACAGCCTTTTCACGGTCTTTTTTAACAAGCTCCGAATCCCTTGAGCCGCGAAAGCTCTTCATTCCGGTAAAAAGCCATATGCTCTCAAGCATATTTGTCTTTCCCTGGGCGTTTTCGCCGCATATGACGTTCATTTCGTCAAAGCTTCCGGCTTCAAGCTCCTCAATGTTGCGGAAATTCCGGCAGGTCAAAGCCTTTATAATCATACTATAACAAATCCCTGACCGTCATACACCGACATATCTCCCCTGCGGAGCTTTTTTCCTCTTGCCGTGCAGACCTCACCGTTTACCGTAACCTCGCCGTTTTGTATTACCGTTTTCGCATGGCCGCCGGTCGAAACCAGACCAGCCAGCTTCATAGCGCTGTCAAGCCTTATAAACTCCTCTTTTATAGAGAGCTGTTTATATTCCATTATCTCAACCTCATAGGCATTATCATATATTTGAAATCGTCGCCGTCAAGCGCGGTTATCACAACTCCGGCGCCCGAGCCGTTGAAAAGTATTTGTATCTGCTCCTCCTCAACCGCGCGCAGAGCCTCAAGCAGGTAGCGGCTGTTAAGCCCTATCTCGAAATTCTCGCCCTCCAATTTTGTGTTGAAGGTTTCAGTCGCGCGTCCTACCGAGGTAGCGCAGGTGAATACCACGTTAAGTTCGTTGAAATAACACCTTATCGGGGTCGAAAATGACTCGCTTATAAGCAATGAGACGCGCTCTATCGTTTCGGTAAGCTCTCTTGTGTTTACTACGACACGCTGCTTATGCTCGGTCGGAATGGTCTTTTTGTAGTTTACGAACTCGCCCTCAAGCAGTCTTGAAATAAAGGAGTAGCCGTTTATATTGAAGCTGATAAGACGCTCGCTCACGTTTATCTCAACGTCCTCGTTCTCATCGTCAATCAGCTTTACCGCCTCTCCTACCGCTCTGCCTGAAATTATAAAGGAAAAATTATCGTTTATGTCAACCCTGTGCTTCCTTATTGCGAGACGGTAACCGTCAATCGCGACAAACTGCATAACGCCGTCCTCAATGGTTACGTTAATGCCTGTAAGTATCGGTTTTACGCCCTCGGTCTGCGCCGCAGCAAAAATCGTTCCCTTTACCATGTGTGAAAGCACGCCGCCGTTAATCATAATGTTTTTTCCTGCTCCCACAGAGGGCATTTCGGGAAAATCGGCCGTCGCCATGCCCATAATGTCAAAGGTGGCCTCGCCGCAGCGTATAGAGCAGTTAAGCCTCTCGTCAGCTGATATTTCCACCTGTATGCCGTTCATACGGCGCAGAATATCTGCCAGCAGACGGGCGCTTAATACAATGTCTCCCGCTTCCTCGCACCTCGCGTATATTTCCTTTTTCATTCCCATTTCGAGATTGTAGGCTATAAGGGTCAGCTTTCCCTGCTCCGCCGATAGAAGTATTCCCTCAAGCACGGGAACGGAGGTTTTTGAGCCTACCACTCGCTGAAGACGTGAAACCGCCTCAAGCAGCTCTGAACGCTCAACTGAAAAAATCATAATTTTTCCTCCTAAAAACAAAATATAAAAATAACAGTCATAATATAGGGTGTTGAAACGGTGGATAACTCGCTTTATCACGCGCCATAAAAGGATTTTGCGTGTTGAAACCGGATTGGATAAAAAGTTCAGAAATTTTCCGGTTTTCGGTTATCAACAGCCGGTTTGATAACTTCACTGTTAATTAAAGTGGATAATGCGGATAACTTTTTGTTCAGTAATCCGACGCGTCTGCGTTAAGATTCTTGATTATGTCCTTTACAAGCTCGCGCTCATACGGCTTGTCCTTGAGAAAATTCTCAATGTGGTTTACGTTGTAAAGCACCGTAGTGTGATCCTTGCCGAAGCTCTCTCCTATCGCCTTGTAGGAAAGGTTTGTGGTCTCACGCGCTATATACATGGCTACCTGACGGGCAAGCGCGAGCGAGGAGGTGCGGCGGTTTGAGAGAATGTCGCTTTCGGATACGTTGTAGGTTTTAGCCACCTCGGCAATTATCTTTTCAATCTTTACAGGCTCAGGCTGGGCGTCGTTTATAATGTCCCTTATAAAGCCCTGTATCACGGCGAGGGTCGGTATCTTGTTCTGTATCGACATATATGCCTGAACCTTTTTTACCACGCCCTCAAGCTGTCTTGTGTTTCCCTTTATATGCTCGGCAATGTAAAACACAAGGCTCTCGTCTATCTCAACATGCAGCTTTTCGGATTTTTTCTTTATTATCCCCACTCTTGTCTCAAAGTCGGGCAGTGTGATATCCGCGAAAAGACCGCTCTCAAAGCGTCCCCTTATGCGGTCGTCAAGCGTCTTTATCTCTCTCGGCGGACGGTCGAGGGTTACGACTATCTGCTTATTGTTCTGATAAAGAGTGTTGAAGGTATTGAAAAACTCCTCCTGTGTCTGCTCCTTGCCGGCGATAAACTGAATATCGTCTATGAGCAGCACGTCAACCCCTCTGTACTTGCTGCGGAAGTCCTCAATCGAGCCGAGCCCCAGCTTACCGTCCTGAAGTGCCTTTATAAGCTGATTTGTAAAATCCTCGCTTCTTATATACTCAATCTTCTTGAACGGAAAATTCTTTTTCATCTGATTCTTTATAGCAAGCAGCAGATGTGTTTTTCCCACTCCGGGAGGTCCGTATATAACAAGCGGGTTGTATGTGATCGTGTTGTTGTTGGCCACCGCGAGCGACGCCGCGTGGGCAAAGCGGTTTGTGGAGCCGACCACAAAATTTGAAAAGGTAAAAAAATCCTCAAACGTAAGCCCGTCGCTGAACTGCTCCGCTTTTAAAATTTTTTCCTCATCGTCCTCAAAAATTATTTTGACCTTTATGTCAATACCCATCACGGTCTTGATAGCGTTTTCAAGCACCTGCGTGTAATTCTGCTCCACAACACCGCGCATATAATCGTTGTTTATGGAGAGAATAAACTCGCCGCCGTCAAGAGAAACCGGCTTCAGGTCTTTTAAAAAGCAGTTGAAAGCGACCTCGGAGATGGTTTTTTTGCACTCCTCGCAGACGGCTGCCCAGATGTCCTCAATAGAGCCTATCGGCATTTTTTTACCACCTTAATATATAATAATATATATATAATAATCTAATACAGTATATCATAATTTCTGAACTTTTTCAACTTTTTTAGCACAAAAAAGGGGATAATTTAAAAAAAACGGAAAGGAAAACTGCGATGACCGGAAGAACAGACCTGGCGCTTGAGCTTACGGAATCGGAAAAATATCCCGAGGACGGGGTTCTGATCGAGAAAAGCGGAAGCGGAGATGTAAGCATTACAAAAATAGAAATAGTGTCAGAAGAAGGGGAAAAGGCGCTCGGAAAGGCAATGGGTAGGTATATAACAGTAGAATTTCCGCCGGTAACCCGCATAGCGGACTGTAAAGAGCTTGAAAAATGCCTTGCGAAAACGCTCGCCGGACTTTTTCCGGACAAAAAAGCGCCGCTTCTTGTTGCGGGACTCGGGAATACCGACATTACGCCCGATGCAGTAGGACCTCTCACCGCCGGAAGATTGCTCGCCACCCGCCATATAAACGGACAGTTTGCAAAGGAACTCGGACTTGACGGCATAAGGAGCGTTTCGGTGCTGTCGCCCGGAGTTTTAGGTCAGACCGGAATAGAGGCAAGCGAGCTTATAAAGGCGGCGGCGGATACCGTAAAGCCTGCCGCCGTCATAGCAATAGACGCTTTGGCCGCGAGAAGCACCGAAAGGCTTTTTACCACGGTACAGATATGCGACACCGGAATATCTCCGGGTTCAGGAGTAAAAAACAGGCGGAAAGAGTTAAGCTCCGCCACTCTGTCAGTACCTGTAATAGCCGTCGGCGTTCCTACGGTTGTGGGAGCGGAAATTCTTGCCGAGGAGCTGACAGGCTCAAAAAGCCGTTCCTCTGAAGGAATGTTCGTAACCCCGAAAGACGTCGATATGCTCACAGACAGGATAAGCGGAATTTTAGCGCGCGCAATGAACACCTTTTTACAGCCCGGAATAGAGCCGGATATTCTCTCAGGGCTGGTATAAAGCGAGAGCCGAAGGCATAGAATAATGGTATGGGAGGCGGTAATAATGGGCAGATATTCGGCAATGGCGCGGCTGGCGTGCGTTTTTACCGCCTGTATCGCGGTAATAGCGTATAATGTTTTCGGAAAGCTGACAGAGGCTGCGGGCACCGGAACGGATATTTTTGAAACGGCGCCTCACAGTCAGGATACTGAAATTTTGCCTGAGGAAAAAGAGGAAATTTCATCTGAAAATACGGAAACCGGAGATTCCCAAAGCTCGCCGGAAGCCGCACAGAGCAAGGATAATCCGGAGGAAAAAGCGGAAAGCGGCTCCTCGTCCGCCACCGCTTCGGTTTCGGGCAATGTAAAGGGCAAAATACTTAGTCAGTACATCTCGCCCTATAACGCCGGACTTTCATACAGCAATGTATATCTCAAAAACGGAACGTCGCACAAAATAGATATAAAAAGCCTGCTTTCGTCCTCACTGAGCTTTAAATTAAAGAAAAACGACGAGCCGCAGGTGCTTATAATGCACACCCACACCACCGAGACCTTTATGGAGGACGACAGCGAATATTATACCGACGCGTTTACCTCCCGTTCACGGGATAAAACCAAAAATATGGTAAGCGTGGGAGATATTGTGGCGGAGAAGCTCAACGCCGCCGGCATAAAGACCCTGCACGACACCACCGAGCACGACTATCCGCAGTACAGCGGAAGCTACACGAGGGCGGCGCAGACCATAAACAGCTATCTCAAGAAATATCCGAGCATAAAAGTGGTGCTCGACCTACACCGTGACGCCGTAAGCTCAGGAGAGAGCGACAAGGTAAAGCTCGTGACCGAGATAAACGGCAAAAAGGCGGCGCAGGTAATGCTTGTGATGGGCTCCCAGAGCGAGGGCGAGAGCGGTTTTCCGGACTGGCAGGAGAATCTCAAGCTGGCGGTAAGGCTCCAGCAGACGCTGGAGGTAAAATATCCTACGCTGGCGCGTCCGATAAGCCTTACTACGGGAAAGTACAACGAGAGCCTTACAAAGGGCTCGCTGCTTATCGAATTCGGCACCGACGCTAATTCCCTTGACGAGGTACATTACTCTGCCGAGCTTGTGGGGAACGCGCTCGCGAGCCTTTTCAACACGCTTGTATAAAGATTTGAGAAAGCGGAAAAAATAATACATAAATAAAAAAGGACTGATAAAAATAAAAAGAAAAACCGTTGTTTTTTTTAAATCCTTATACCTTTCATCTGTGATACTGCTTTGTATTTTTTTCGGAATTTACGGCGTCTGCCGGGCATACGAGGAAATCCGTAAAACGGGATTTGGCGAGTACCGCAAAGCCGTTGAAATAGAGGAAGACGGCATAAAAATTCTCGATTTTGAGTTTTAAATTTCTGCGTTTTTGCAGTTTATACAAAAACCGGTGCACAGTACAGTTTACTGTGCGCCGGTTCAGTCTGTTAAAAAAGACAAGCAGCAAAAAAACAGAAAAAAGTTTTCGCCCGCCTTTTTCAAAAGGCGGCGGGGTCGAGGAGCGGCGCCCCTGCCGCTTTCCGCAGAAAGCGGAACCGTTTTTGTATTTGGTGTAGTTTTATTTGAATTTTCTAAATCATATATAAGTAAAAAACCAGCTGTTGATTTAGCAACTAATATATTATTATTTGGTTTAAATTTTGCTCGATAAGTATAAGGTGCATCTTTAAATACTTTCAGTTCTTTGCCGTTTTTGTCATAAACATAAACACTTGCACCATTACAACCGACACTATAATTATCATTATTGCAAATTCCCCAAAATTTTTTCATAACTTTTCACCTACAAATTACTATTTATCTATTACATATTTCTAATACTTTTTTCATAGTATTAGCCGTTCTTATGGTAATTTTATCACTTATATTGGTACTTGCTGTTTTATTCCACCAATTTGACTTTCTATAATTTTTTAAATCAAATGACCAGAAAATATTATTTTTATATAATTATTTTAATCTAATTTTTCAATTTTTATAGTTGCAATTCCAGATTGCGCTGAATCACCTGTTTTCAAATTTTGAGGTGCAGGAACTAACATCATAAAACCATCTTTTCCATACCTCTTTTCATATCCTTGAGCATATTCTTCATCTACTGATATATGTTCTACTTGCCCTATAACCATTGAAGTTATGCCTGCCCCACTTAAATCCTGTACATCTTTTAAATTACATTCTATATTCATAAATGCTTCTTTTATTACTGGAGCATTTATTTTCTTTGCTTTTTCTACTGTGAACTCTCCCACCTTAAATTCATCATCTTCATAATTATTATGTTTTATTGTGTTTACTAATTTATCATAATAACTAATTGGTAAAAAATTAAGTGCAAAGCATTGTTCTCTTTTGATATTAGAATAAGTATGTGTTT
>CALWDJ010000026.1 GCA_944376655.1 uncultured Clostridia bacterium | reverse complement strand
TCCCGGCTTTTCCTCTCACAATCGGGCGAACCCAAGGCTGCGAAAGACTTACGATTCTGTCGGGAACACTATGAGTACGGTTATCATACATGAATTTTTGTTGCTCATAAACCTTTTGTATCACTGTAAGACGGTTTTGTTCGGCGCAGGTTAAATAAGAGATATGATGTGTCAATCTTTGAAATTTTTGATACATTGAGAAAAAAGTACAAATGCGTTTGCGTACGTGCGTACGGCGGAGATAAATTGGAGGTTTGCCGTATTTTTGAAAAGATGTGGGAGGAATATTTTTCTCACAGGAAATTTTACGCTGAAATTATATCGGGATATATATCGGAGCTTTTAGTAAATATCCTGCGGCTGAATGATGACACAGACACCGGAAACAATGAAATGCAGAAAATTTGCGAGTATATAAGGCGCAGCTGCTCAAAAACAATAACCGTGTCTGAGCTTGCGAAAATGTCATCAAGAAGCTATACCGATTTCCGGAGAAAATTCAGGGAGTATACCGGAATGAATATATCGGAATATCTGCAAACGGTCAGAATGGAGGAAGCCTGCAGGGAGCTTGTCACTACCGACAGTAAAATAAGTTGCATTGCTCAAAACGCCGGATATAACGATATAAAATATTTTTATGAGGTTTTCAGGCGTTTTACGGGGAAAACGCCTGGTGAATTCAGAAAAACGGCTGAATAAAAAAATTTATTAAGCTTTAATGATGGAACAATATGGAAAAATATATTAAGATTAAACTTGAGGGGGATGCTTATCCGTCTGATTTTTCAGGAGGACTTACGCTTACCTGAAGTCAGACAGCGCATATATTCATGGAAACGGCAGAAAATACTATTGAAGACGAACGGGGGGTACACGTCTGATATTAACGGGAAAGTCCGTGATGATGCCCGTTTGACAGAATACTCCGTTACGTTCGTCAATAATTCGGATAAAACGGCGGTGCTTGAGCTTTTAAGCAGCTTTGCCTTTTAAAATATAAAATGCAATAAGGTACACAGGCTTCAGACCTTCTGGAGCGCAGAGGGGAAACAGCGTACCGAAATGCTTACGGAACTTTATCTTGAGCCGTCTATGCTGGAGCTATGCTCGCAGGCGAGCTTTTCGGACGCTCACGAAACAAAGTCAATACCGGTAATAGCGGCGAATCTGCACAGGGTAATGAAGCCCTGTCAGGAACAGATTTGGGCGGTTCTCCGTAAAAGTGATGATGAAGACAGGCTTAATTATACGCTTGCAAGTACATTTTTAGGCAGAATGTGTTTGAGCGGAGATATTTACGATTTGAGCGAAAAGCAGTGGGAAACAGTTGAAAACGCCGTCGGTTTTTATAAAAAAGCGGCTGAAATCATTAAAAACGGACATACAGTCTATATAGGAAACAATGTCAGAACAAACACAAAACCGGAAGGACAGCAGATTGTAATTACCGAATACGACGGCAGACAGCTTATTGTGGCACACAGATTTGAAAACTCGGAAGATATAAACACCGGATTTTTAAACGGTGTGAAAATAATCGAGATGTTCGGCAGAGCAGATAAAGACTTTACCGCGCAGGCTTGGATTACAGAGCAAATAAGGGAGGGAAAAAAGCGCGGACGGAGGAGGCGATGTATAAAGCCGTTGCGCTTGAAGAAACGGCTTTATAATGGAGTACTATGCC
The DNA here is from genome assembly GCA_944376655.1 of uncultured Clostridia bacterium. Lineage (GTDB taxonomy): Bacteria > Bacillota > Clostridia > Oscillospirales > Acutalibacteraceae > UBA737. The sequence goes on along the minus strand of CALWDJ010000026.1, from coordinate 31,479 downwards.
GAGAACCTTGTAAAAACCAATCCAATTCAGCAAGAGCTGCTTGATATCCACTTTCTTCGTAAACACGGTAAAAATGCCTATTACGGACAGTAAGCAGATATCCAATATATTATTTTTAAAAGCACACGGGAAATGAAAAATTCTTTACAACGTGTGCTTTTTTATACTTTCTAAAATTTTTATATTCAAAACCGGAAACGCAGTTGCTGCATTTCCGGTTTTGAATTATAATATACACTTGTAAAAAATTACAGAAATAAATATTTATTCTGAAATTCAGGCGGCTCCGCCTGTAAGCATATCCGCCGAAATATCGGTATAGCTCTCTATATCTGACGGGGCGGATATAGAAACCGGCTCACCGATTGAGTTTATGGTAATATTCATTTCAAGAGTCATTTCCATCGACTGGGCTCCGCCGGTTTCAGCACCTGCCTCGGAATTTGTCATTACAGCGCTCATTGTGACTTTGATGGATTTAAGGTTATAATCACTGTCTATCACTGCGGTGCCGGTCATGTCTTTTAATTCGTAGCTGATACCGGAAACTTCGGTCATATCGCCCATGCTTTCACTCAAAATGTCGTTATAAATGCTGTTGTCAAATTTGAAAGTAATGATATTATCGTCGCCGTCTTTGGTAAGCTCGGCGTCCTTGATTACATCGGCGTCAAGCATCTCGTTTGCGGTCGCGTTGCCCATGATAGATTCAGCCACTTCTGGTGTTACGGCGGATTTATATTTTATTCCCGCCGCGTCAACATAAATAGTGTCCTTTATATAGGCATAATTGACCTCGGTGTCACCCATTTCGGGAATACTGGTTACAGATGAAGCTCCTAATTTTATATTGTTTTCATCGGTCATATCAGCCATTGCACGCATGGACATATTCATGGAGAGGCTTTCCCCGTCTGCCGTCATATCCATTTTCATATCAATGCTCATATCCGTGGTTGTTGCGTCCTGATTCTTTTTCGCCGCTGTTTTGTAAATTTCTTCCGCCGTCAGTGTTTTTTCGGCCGGCGTTTTTCCGCTTGAGGTCTCCTTGCCTGCACATGCGGTAAATGTCAGTGTAATTGCCGCCGCAATAATGAATGCCGTAATTTTTTTGAGCATATGCTTCTCTCCTTATAAAATTATAAGTGAATGATACCATTTTGACGCGCGCATTGCAAGATATGTTATTTTTTTATCAATGAAAGACTATACGGGTTGACAAAGAAACGGTTTTGTTATATCATAGACAGTAGCGGACTGACTTTAGAAATTCTGAACGGAGGAATCTTTATGTCCATACTTATAACGGGCGGCGCCGGTTACATAGGCAGCCATACCTGCATTGAAATGCTTGACGCGGGATATGATGTCGCGGTTATAGACAATCTCGACAACAGCAGCAGCGAATCCCTTAAACGGGTAGAGAGCATTACAGGGAAAAAGGTTAAATTTTACAAGGAAGACGTAAGAGACAAAGAGGCGCTTCGCAGGATTTTCACGGAAAATAAAATTGAGGCAGTCATTCACTTCGCCGGTCTCAAGGCGGTAGGCGAATCGGTTCGTGAGCCGGTTATGTATTACGACAATAACCTTATCAACACTATCGCTTTGATAGAGGTTATGAATGAGTTTAATGTTAAAAAGATAGTTTTCTCATCTTCTGCAACGGTTTACGGCGTGGCAAAGGAAATGCCCCTTGTCGAGGGTATGCCGCTCGGAGCCATAAATCCCTACGGAAGAACAAAGCTGTTTATCGAGCAGATACTTACAGACCTTTACAATGCCGACAATGACTGGTGCGTGGCGCTTCTGCGTTATTTCAATCCTATCGGCGCGCACAAAAGCGGTCTTATAGGCGAGGACCCGAAGGGCATTCCGAACAATCTTATGCCGTATATTTCGCAGGTGGCGGTCGGAAAGCTCGAAAAGCTCCATGTTTTCGGAAACGATTACAACACGGTTGACGGCACCGGCGTGCGCGATTATATTCACGTTGTGGACCTTGCGGTGGGGCATGTCAAGGCGATAGAATGGGCGCTTGCCAACAAGGGCTGCGAGGCGTTCAATCTGGGCACCGGCAACGGCACCAGCGTGCTCCAGCTTAAGGACGCGTTCCAGAAAGCCTCCGGAATAGAAATACCGTATGTTATCGACCCGCGCCGTCCCGGCGACCCGGATGAGGTGTACGCCAACGCGGACAAGGCGAAAAATGTTCTCGGCTGGACAGCAAAGTACGGTATTGACGAGATGTGCGAGGATACCTGGCGCTGGCAGAAAAACAATCCGAATGGTTACGAAAAATAAAAAAACGGGCGGCTTTGCCGCCCTGAATATCCGCCTGTGGCGCAGCTGGATAACGCAGCAGATTCCGATTCTGAAGAACGGGGGTTCGAATCCCTCCAGGCGGGCCAGGCAAGGGCCTGGAGCCGATCTGCGCTCCGGGCCTTTTCTTATTTTTGCGGGAGATGCCCGCGTTTTAAGCCGGCATCTTTTTCAGTCCATTTTTGTAGTCGAGAGCCTCGACACGCAAACGCGTAGTTGAGGCTTTTTTCAGCCTTTTGCTTCGCAAATTGACCTGTAAATAAACACTAACAAGCAAGTCTTGCAGCCAAACGTAAACTGCACCCCGTTTTTCAGACAGTATGTATACTGAAAAACAAACGGGGTGCAGTTTTATTTATAGGCGGCTTTTGGTTTTAAATAATCATATTACAAATAAACGGTTATCACGTTTTTTAATACGGCGAACGGAAGATAAACAGACGCATTAACCGTTCTGCCCGACGGCGCCGCTGTCCGTGCTGTCAGGCTCCTGAGGATTTGCTTTGTCTGTCTCAAACCAGAAGCATACGCCGCAGTCGGTGTTGTATACTCCGCATTTTTTTCCGTGCAGCTTCATAATAGCCGTAACTATTGAAAGCCCCAGCCCGAAACGGCTGCTTTCGCGCTTGTGAGACTTATCTCCCCTGAAAAAGCTTTGCCATATCTGGGGCATTATTTCCTCATCGACGTGGCTGCCGGTATTGAATACCGATATTCTTACCGTACCGTCGTCGCTCAAAGAAGATTCCGTCCAGACCTTGCCGCCCTCGGGAGTATGCGAGGCGGCGTTTTCAAGATATGATTTGAGCACCTGCTCTGTCTGTACCGGATCGGCGTTTATAAATGTGCCCTCCGGAACGCAGTTCTCGGTTTCAATATCCTTTCCGGCAAAAATTCGCCTGAGGCTTTCTCCGCACATCGCCGATATATCGAAATCAGAGCGGTTGAGCGGAATCTGTCCTGACTCGTAGCGCGAAAGCTCCAGAATACTTAAAACCAGACGGTTCATTCTCCGGCTTTCCTCTATAATGGTGTTGCAGTATTCCTCTTTCGATTCGGCGTTCACGTTGAGCTTAAGCCCCTCGGCGTAGCCGCTGATTATCGAAATCGGGGTTTTGAGCTCGTGGGAAACATTTGCCACAAAGCCTCTGCGCATAACGTCAAGCTGACGCTCCATCTCAATTTCGGAGCGCAGACGGGCGTTTGTTTCCTTAAGGTCGTCAAGCGCTGTTTTAAGCGAGGACGAAAGCTCGTTTACCGAGCCGGCAAGCTGACCTATCTCGTCGGTTCTCGTTACATACAGCTTGCGCTCAAAATTGAGCTTCGCCATGTCCTTTGTGGTATCGTTCATTTCGGTAATCGGCTTTGAGAACTGCCGCGCAAATACGAACACCCAGATTATTGAAATAACAAAGCATACCGACGATATTATTATAATAAACTCATTGGCTATCGACGCCGAATTTGAGATAAGCTGCTTTTGCACCCGCACCTCGGCGAAAATATTTGAATTTACCTGCTTCCGGCAAAGCAGATATTCGGTCTGGTCGAATTTCCTCACGGCGGTCTGGAAGACCACGCCGTCAGGCAGATTTTCGGTTCTCGTGGGGGTCATTTCCTCATGGGTCATTACAAACTTGTCGTTTTTAAGCGAGAAATAATCCATCATCTGGCTGCCGTGGGTGGTGTAGAGTATCATACCGGACGAATTGTATATTTCTATATCGAAATTATATTTTTCGTTTATTTCCGAGAGCCTTGTAATTACCGTGTCCGTATCGTCAAAGTCAAGTGAGCTTACATTCTCAAGCTGCTCGCGCAGCAAGTTTTTTTCCTTTAAGCTGAAGAAGCTGACAAGAAACGAAACGTTTGAAAGGCAGAGAACCAGCACAAAAACCGCGAAAATGGCGGCTATGCGGATAAATATATTGAACCACAGCCTGTCCTTAAGCTGTTTAAACTTCAAGCTTATACCCCATTCCGTAGATGGTCTTCAGATGTGCCGCACCGTAGTCGCCGAGCTTGGTGCGGAGCCTTGCTATATGTGAATCGACCGTTCTTGAGTCGCCGAGATAATCGTATCCCCAGATGGCGTTCAGCAGCTGGTCGCGGGTAAGCACCCTGCCCGAATTCTGATAAAGGTAGGATAAAAGCTCGAATTCCTTGAGCGTCAGCTCAAGCGGCGTACCGTCGATATAGGCGACAAAGGCGCTGTCGTCTATCACAAGGCCTTTTTTGACTTCCTCGCCCGAGAGCGGCTGTCCCGAGCTGCGCTTTAAGAGCGCCTCTATACGCTTTACAAGCACGGCGGGGGAGAACGGCTTGGTAACGTATTCGTCTATACCCGACTCAAAGCCGGTGAGCAGATCAAACTCCTCGGCGCGCGCCGAGAGCATTATTATCGGAATATCGCTTTTCTTGCGAATTTCCCTTGTAACAGCCCAGCCGTCGATTTCGGGCATCATTATATCGATTACCGCAAGACTTATGTCACTGTCGGCGTTGAAACGGTCGAGCGCTTCTTTTCCGTCCGAAGCAGGTATGATCTCGTAGCCGGAGGCGGTAAGAAAATCACTTACCAGCTTGACAATGCGTTCTTCATCATCGGCGACAAGTATTTTTTTACGTTCCATTTTCTCTTCCTCCAAGCCTTATATTTCTTAATTTAACTATAAAATAAATATTTATAGATTTTATTAAGAATTTGTAAATTGTCAGGCTCAGAACACCTTTTCAACCTTACAGCCGCTGTAATAGTGGGTCAAAATTTCCCTGTAATCGCTGCCTTGCTTCGCCATATAATCTGCGCCGTACTGGCTCATTCCTACGCCGTGGCCGTAGCCGTAAACCGTAAACACAAAATTGCCGCCGGAGTATTCGACCTCAAAATTCGAGGAACGGAGGGAAAACAGGCTGCGTATGCGGGAGCCGTTTATTTCGGTGCCGCAGATTTCCACGGTTTTTACGCTGCCCGATTCGGTGCGTTCTTCCCTACCGAAGTAATCCGATTCGCTGCCTGAAAGCTCACATTCTTCGGAGAGCGCTTTTTTAAACTCGTCCACGGTTACCGAAACAGTGGATATGTAATCAGGGGACAGCTTGTCGCAGAGACTTGACACCGGAGTCAGATATTCGAGCTTTCCGCCCCATATATCCTCGCACGCCTCGGTCATTCCGGACGATATTGCGTGATAAACCGCGAGTATCGGCTTGCCGTCGAAGGTTATCATACAGCCTTTTGTTTCCTCAATGGCTTTTTTGATTTTCTCGCAGTACTCATCGGCGCCGTCGCCCCATTTTTCGCGCACTGCCTCCTCGGTGGTAAAGCTCTGGTCGGTGGTGTGGTCGGTGGTAAGGTCGTAGCTTTTACCGGTGTTCTCGGCTCTGCGATAGCAGGCAAAGGTGTAGGCGGCGACCGCCTGCGCCTTAAGCGCTTCGGTGTCGTACAGCGCAGGCATTTCCGCCGCCACGACCCCGAAAATATACTCCTCCGCCGTCATTTCAGTGACCTCTCCGCTTGTCGTGTCGAGAATCCTGAAGCTGTCCGACGCTGCGAGGGGCGCGTCGGGTATTTCCGCGTAACCGCCGGTCCACGCCGAGACCTGCTCCGGTCTTTCAAGCACCGCCAGAGGCATAAGCAGCATTACCGCCAGTATTATAAGACCGGAAAAAAGTATTTTTTTCATTTTTTTGCTCCTTCTTTTTTAAACGGTTTTTAATATCTTGCTGTTGACTTTTAACCTTTAAGGTTATAAAATTAAATGTATCTATAATATTTTATGAGCTTGTATCCGGTTTAATGTATCTTTGCGTCGGAACTTATAAATTTGTCCGGCGGCACGCGTTTTACCGGCGGAACGGAGACCTGAAATGAATTACGGCAAAATAATGCTTTTTTCCGGAATAGCTCTGGCGGTAAGTCTTGTTATGAGACTGCTCCAGATAATTTTTACAGTGGACACCTCCACGGGATTTTTCAAAACCGAATATACCGCAGCGGGATACTATCTTATGGTGATGACGGCGGTTATCTGCGCCGCCACGGCGTTCATATGCTTTACCTCGCACCGTTCGCCCGCGCGTCCGCCGCGCACCAATGCTTTTATGTCGGCGGCGTCCTTCCTGATGGTGCCGGCCATATTTATTGAGCTTTACGCCGAATCCTTTTCCGGCACGGTAATGGTATGGCAGAACACTCTGCTTGTCCTTACCGGAATAGCAGCGGCGGTTTATTTTATAGTTTTCGGATTTACCGCGTTTGCCGATATTAAGATGCCGCAGCTTCTGGCGGTGCTGCCCGCGGTTTATTTTATAATGAGGATTATTTGTTCGTTTACCTCAATATCCTCGCTCGCGCTTATAACCGATAATATTTTCCTTATCGCCGCATACTGCGTTTCGCTTGTCTTCTTTCTCTGCTTCGGAAAGCTGTATAACGGAATAGTGACCGATAACAGCTTCCGCAAGCTGTTCGCTTCGGGAACCGTCGCAGCGATACTCTGCTTTACGCAGTCGGTACCGCATATAATAGTTAATATTGCCACCTCAAACGGCTACCAGCACACCTCCAACGCGGCGAATTACGCTCTGTTCATAACCGGAGTGTTTATAGCCGTTTTCATACTCTCGCATTTTTCAGTATCAAATTGCGCCGAAGAATCGGAAAGTGAGCGCGCCGAGCAAAAATGAGAATGAGGAAAAAGAAATACCTTGAGGAACGACTGAACAATGTATCGGATATACTTTTTACTGCAGAAACGGCGGACAGGAATTTCAAAACCGCCGTGCTCAGTAAGGAATATATAGATTTTGACAGCTGGTTCGGCAGAAAAGCGCCGTATATGCTTGAAATCGGCTGCGGCAAGGGCGGGTTCGCGGCGGAATTTGCGCTTAAAAATCCCGATATTAACCTTATCGCGGTCGAAAAGGACGCGAATGTCATTGTTTCCGCCTGCGAGACCGCGAGACTTGCGGGCATAAAAAACCTGCGTTTTATAAAGTCAAATGCCGAATACCTGCCGAAATACATAAGCGACGGCGTTATAGAGCGGATATTTCTGAATTTTTCCTGCCCGTTCCCGAAAAACAAGTACGCTTCCCACAGACTTACCCACAGGCGTTTTCTTGAGATTTACAAAGCGCTTATGACGCCGGGAGCGGAAATACATCAGAAAACGGATAACGCCAAGTTTTTCGAGTTTTCGATAGAGCAGCTGACCGGCTTCGGCTTCGCGCTTAAAAATGTTTCGCTTGACCTGCACGCGAGCGGATTTGAGGGCAATATAGAAACCGAATATGAGCGCAGGTTTGCCTCGCAGGGACTGCCGATTTACCGGCTTGAGGCATATACGCGGAAGGAGCGGGAGAGTGACTGATTTTCATTTTGAAAAAATCGCGGATAAATGCGCCGGCTTCGGAGTTGTGCTTGACCGTGAAAAAACCGAGAAGCTGAATACATACGGCAATCTGCTGCTTGAATGGAACCAAAAAATGAACCTTACCGCCATAAAGGAGCCGGAAGAGGTGCTTTACAAGCATTTTTACGATTGTATTCTCTTTCTCAAAAATGTGAAGCTGCCGGAAAACGCGTCGCTTATCGATGTCGGTACGGGAGCCGGATTCCCGGGAATGGTGCTTAAAATCGTTCGTCCGGATATCTGCGTGACTTTGCTTGACAGTCTTAATAAAAGGCTTGTGTTTCTGAATGAGGTTATACGTCTTACGGGAATGGAAAATGTGGTTACACTGCATATGAGGGCGGAGGACGCCGGCAAAAATCCGCTTTACCGTGAGAAATATGATGCTGCCTGCGCGAGGGCGGTGGCGTCGCTTCCGGTTCTGCTTGAATACTGTATGCCTTTTGTTAAAAAGAACGGAGTTTTCGCCGCGATGAAGGGGCCATCGGCGGCAGATGAGGCGGCAGCCTCCGTAAACGCGCTTAAGGTGCTCGGAGGGGGCAAACCTGATATTATATGCGAAACCCTTACCGGAAATGAGCAGAGAGCCTTTGTAATCGTAAAAAAAATATCGCAAACCCCGACAAAATATCCGAGAAAACCGGCAGATATATCAAAACAGTCGCTTTAATGCGGCTGTTTTTGTAATTTAATGGCGAAAACGCACGAGCGGTTTTTCTTTACAAACGGCGGTAAAGGTGTAATATTATAATCGTAGCCGGTAGTATAAGGAGGAGCGCAGATGATAGCCGACAAAAAACTTATAATGCTCAAGCCGTCCGACATAAAAATGTCGCCCAATCAGCCCCGTAAGAGCTTTGACGAATATGAGCTCAAGCTGCTTGCGGACAGCATACAGGCGAACGGCATTATACAGCCGCTCGCGGTGAGAAAGCTGCCAGACGGCAGGTTTGAGCTGATAGCCGGAGAGCGCAGACTCAGAGCGGCGGTGATGGCGGGATTAAGGCGCGTCCCCTGCGTTATACATAAAACCGACGATGAGACATCGGCGCTTTATTCGGTAATAGAGAATCTTCAGCGCAGTAACCTTACCGTGTTTGAGGAATCAGAGGGAATAAACCGCCTTATAACCGAATACGGTATGTCGCAGGCTGAGGCGGCGGCGCGGCTCGGGATAGCGCAGTCCACACTATCCAACAAATTAAGGCTTTTAAAGCTGGACAGCGAAATACAGGCGCGCATAGTTTCCGCGAGGCTTACCGAACGGCACGCCCGCGCGCTTTTAAGGCTGCCAGAGCGTCTGCGCGGTGAGGCGCTCGACCGCATAATCGCCGAGGGGCTTACCCTTGCCCAGACAGAGGAGTATATTACGTCGCTTCTCAATCCGCCCGAAGAGCAGCCGCAGACAGAGCCGGAGGAACCGGTAAGAAAGGTGGTAATAGGCGACCTGAGACTTTTTTCAAACAGTCTCTCAAAGCTGCTTACCACTCTGCAGAACGCCGGAATAAAGGCAAGCTCCAGAAAATACGAGACTGAAAAGTATATCGAATACAAGGTCAGGATACCGAAAAAGGATTCGGAGCCTGACCGCTGCACACAGTTAAAAATCTGTTAGACAGGGATATTTTGTGCCTCCCCTGTGCAAACGGCCCTGTCTGACGGTTTTTAAATAACCACCATATTCATCCCCATACGCAAAAGGGCCGTGCCGCGTAATGCGGCGCGGTCCTTTTGCCGTTTAAAAAAATTTGCCGCGAAGCATTATAATTGTTGATATTTTATGCGGCTTTAAGTATAATAAAATAGACAGACTGCGCGCTCAGCGCTAAAGCCGGCGGAAATATCCGGAATATTCCGCCGCCTGATATGACAGGAGGCAATAAAATTGGACTGCAAACAGTTTTTTGAACAGATAAAGGGAAAGAAAATAGCGATGTGCGGAATAGGGGTAAGCAATACTCCGCTTATAAAGAATTTTCTCGGCAAGGGCGCCTATGTTTACGCCTGCGACCGCAGAAGCCGCGCGCAGATAGGAAATATAGCCGACGAGCTTGAGGCGGCGGGAGCGGAGCTGCGGCTGGGCGACGGATATCTTGACAATTTAGAGGTTGATATCATATTCCGCACGCCGGGCATGAACTTTAATCTGCCGGAGCTTGAGGCGGCGCGCAAAAAGGGAATAGCCGTTACAAGCGAGATGGAGGTGTTTTTCGACCTCTGCCCGGCGACCATTTTCGCGGTGACCGGCTCTGACGGCAAGACCACCACGACCACCCTTATAGCCAAAATGCTTGAGGCGGAGGGCAAGAACGTATACCTCGGCGGAAATATCGGCAAGCCGCTGCTGCCCGAAATAGAAAAAATCACGGCGGACGATTTTGTGGTGGCGGAGCTTTCGTCCTTCCAGCTTATCTCAATGAGAAAAAGCCCCGACGTGGCGGTGGTTACAAATGTCGCGCCCAATCACCTTGATATACACAAGGATATGGACGAATACGTTGAGGCGAAGAAAAACATACTTCTCCACCAGAACGCCTTTTCACGCACGGTGCTTAACCGCGACAACGAGATAACAAGAGGCTTCAGGAAATACGTAAGGGGTCAGGCGCTTTCCTTCAGTATGGAAACTCCGCTTAAAAACGGCGCGTGGTACGATACCGACGGGTATATCCATATGGCGTACCGCGGCATAGACGCGCCCATTATGCACCGGAGCGAAATTGCTGTTTTGGGCGACCATAACGTGGAAAACTACCTCGCCGCGATAGCCGCTGTGTGGGGCTATGTCGGAATGGACGCGATAAGACAGGTCGCGCGCGAGTTCAAGGGCGTTGAGCACAGAATAGAGTTTGTAAGGGAGCTTGACGGGGTCAAATACTATAACGATTCGATAGCTTCAAGCCCGACAAGGACGATTGCCGGACTTAAAGCGTTTGATAAAAAGGTGCTGCTTATAGCCGGAGGCTATGACAAGCATATTCCGTTTGAGCCGCTTATGCCTTATATAGTTGATAAGGTTAAAAGGCTGTACCTCTGCGGCGATACCGCCCAGAAGATAGAGGATTGCCTAAAGGCGTATAAGGATTATAAGGGCGAGCCTGAAATAGTAAGGGTGAAAAATATTGACGAGGCGGTAGCCGCCGCTCATAAGGACGCTGTTTCGGGCGATATAGTCACCTTAAGCCCCGCCTGCGCGAGCTTTGACGCTTTCCCGAATTTCGTGGCGCGCGGAAATTATTTTAAGGAACTGGTAAATAAGCTGTAATGGATATAAAGGAAATTTTATTTGAGCTGTCGCGCAGAGACGCGCTCGGCAGCATAAATGACGCGGCGGTTTACGCCGGTGAGCTGTTAAGCCGCTTTGCGGAAATAAAAAAGCTCGGCAATATGAGCGTTGCGGCGGCTTTTAACGGCAAAAGCGATTACACCCTGCTTTTTGACGCACATATCGACCAGATAGGTATGATAGTGACCGATGTTGACAGCGAGGGCTTTCTGACCGTCGCCAATTCCGGCGGTATAGATATAAGGTCGCTTCCGGCGCGCGCGGTAACGGTGCACGGAAAGGAAAAAATACCGGCTGTCTTCTGCGCTACGCCGCCGCATCTGTCGGCAGGGGAGACAGAATACAGCGATATATCAAAAATCAAGCTGGATACGGGACTCGGCGAAAAAGCGGCGGAAATTGTTTCGGTCGGCGATTATGTGACCTTCAGCGCCGAACCCGCGGAGCTTACAGGCGATACGGTTACGGGCAGGTCGTTTGACGACCGCGCCGGAGCCGCCTGCCTTATAGAGCTTGCGGGCAGGTTTAGCGGCAAGGATTTACCCTGTAATGTAATAATACTTTTAAGTGACGCTGAGGAGCTCGGTATGCGCGGAGCTGTTACGGCGGCGTTTGAGCTGTCGCCCGACGAGGCGGTTGCGGTTGACGTCAGCTTCGGGGACGGACCCGGAATATCAGACGAGGAATGCGGAAACTTAGGCGGCGGCGCCATGATAGGAATATCTCCCGTGCTTGACCGCGCAATGTCGGACAAACTTATAAATACCGCGGAAGAAAACGGTATAATGTACCAGACCGAGGTAATGGGCGGCAGAACCGGCACGAATGCCGATGTAATAGCCGTATCGCGCGGCGGGGTGAAGACCTGCACCGTATCTGTGCCGCTTCGCAATATGCACACAGAAACCGAAGTATTAAGACTTTGCGACCTTGAGTCGGTGTGTGATCTGCTCGAAAAATACGCTTTGTCGGGAGGGCTTGCCGATGTTTGATATTTTAAGGGAGCTGACAGAGCTTGACGGCGTGTCGGGCGATGAAAAGGCGGTAAGCGATTATATAATCTCAAAAATAGAGGGCTTCTGCGAATATAAAACCGACCCGCTCGGAAATATAATCGCCTTTAAAAAGGGCAGAAACCGCTCAGTCAAAAAACTGCTGGTTGACGCTCATACCGACGAGGTGGGGCTTATAATAACCTCCGTCACGGCGGACGGTTTTCTGAAATTTTCCGCGGTCGGGGGAATAGATACCTCTGTGCTTATGTTCAGACGGGTGAGAATAGGTAAAATAAACGGCGTTATTTCGGGGAAACCTGTACATCTTCTATCAGGCGATGAAAAGAAAAAGCTGCCGAAGGCGGACAGCCTTTATATAGATATAGGAGCGTCGTCAAGGGAAGAGGCGCTCGGTTTGGTGCGTCCCGGAGACAGGGCGGTTATAACCGGAGGATACACCGAAATGGGCGGCAGGATAAAGGCAAAGGCGATAGACGACCGTGCCGGCTGCGCCATACTGATTTCACTTATAAGAAGCGAGAGCGAGTACGACTTTTACGCTTCCTTTACGGTTCAGGAGGAAGTAGGATTAAGAGGTGCCAAAGCGGCGGCGTTTACCGTGGCGCCCGATTCCGCGATAGCGCTTGAGGCTACCACCGCCGCGGATATCGCCGGAGCCGCCGAGTCTCAAAAGGTTTGCCGGCTCGGGGATGGACCCGCCGTGTCGTTTATGGACAGGGCGACGGTTTATGACAGGGCATATTACAGCGCGGCGCTTGAAAGCGGTATTAAATGCCAGCCTAAAGCGGCGGTCGCCGGCGGCAACAATTCCGGCAGCCTGCATTTAAGCAGGGGCGGAGTAAGAACACTTGCCATATCGGTGCCGTGCAGGTATATTCATTCGCCCTCCTGCGTTGCCGACAGGGAGGATATAGAAAACGCCGCGAAGCTCGCCGCTTATATGATAAACGGTATCTGCTCGGGTAATATTAAATGATAGCGTTGTCGGACAGGCTTCCGGAAATAACGTCGCCCGAAGCGGAATATTTAAGAATAAAGTGTCTTTTTGACTCCTATAAGGACGATAAGGACACTTATTTCTGGATGCAGGACGGTGGAAAGGCGGTAATTTCTCTGGCGGACGGCGATATGACGGTTTACAGGATCGGCGGAGACGCGGACGAGCTTACGGAATTTATAAAAATGATGTCGCCCCGCAGTGTTTTTACGTCGCTTGATACATTTAAAGCGGTCGGAATTGCTCCGGTAAAGACAGTGAATGTTATGTGCCGCTTATCGGACATACAGGAAGAAACGGCGGGGGACAGCCTTTCAAGCAGGGAGCTTTACGGCATTTTAAGCGCCTGCGGCTTCGATATGCCGGATTATCCTTTTTTCGCGGTGGATTTTTGCAGGCGGCTGAACCGCGGATACGCGGATTATTTTGCTTTAAGCGACAAATGCGCGGCGGTTTCCTTTCATTCGGGGAATTACGCCTTGATAAACGGCATAGTAAGCCTTGAAAAAGGAATGGGCGGCGCGGCGCTTACCGCGATATTGGGGAAAAACACGGGCAGGACGGTGCTTGCCTGCTGTGAGGACAATATAACAGGATTTTACGGAAAATACGGATTTTACATACTTTACAGGGCGGGATACTGGTGGAAAACTCAAACATAAACAGTTTTTTTAATATAGATAAGCCGCTTCTTGAAAAAGACGCGCTGATACTCGAGAAATGCAGAAAAAGATTTTCCGAGATAGACGACATAACGGAATACTGCCAGCTCAAGGTGCTTTCGGCGTTTATAAAAAACGGTGTCAGCGAGGCGGCTATGGCAGGCTCTACCGGCTACGGCTACGATGACCGCGGCAGGGAGATTTTAGAAAGGGTAATGGCTCAGGCTATGGGAGCGGAGGACGCGCTTATGCGCCATAACTTCGTTTCGGGCACGCACACCCTTACGGTGGCGCTTTTCGGAATTTTAAGACCGGGGGATAAAATTCTTTCGCTCACCGGAAGACCTTATGATACAATAATCGGGGTTTTCGGGATTGACGGTAAGAGCGACGGCTCGCTTGCCGACTTCGGCGTTGAATACCGTCAGGCGGAGCTTTTGCCCGACGGCACGCCGGATATCGCAAGAATAAAGGAAATGCTTAAGGCGGATAAATATAAAATGGCTTATATCCAGCGCTCACGCGGATACAGCACAAGACCGAGCCTTACGGTAGATGATATAGAAAAGCTATGCCGTGCGGTAAGAGAGGTATCGCCCGACAGTATTATAATGGTTGACAACTGCTACGGCGAGTTTACCGAGAAAAAAGAGCCCTGCGAGGTGGGAGCGGATATAGTCGCCGGCTCGCTTATAAAGAATCCGGGCGGCGGAATAGCGCCTACGGGCGGATATATAGCCGGACGGCACGATCTTGTCGAGAAATGCGCGGCAAGGCTTACCTGCCCCGGCGTGGGCAGAGAGGTCGGGGCGACGCTCGGGCACAGCAGGGAGCTTTATATGGGGCTTTTCGCCGCGCCGCACGTTGTGGGCGAGGCAATGAAAACAGCTGTCTACGCTGCCGCGCTCTTTGAGAATCTCGGATTTGAGGTTTCACCGAAATCAGATGAAAAACGCGGAGATATAATACAGTGTGTTACCTTAGGCACAAAAGAAGGACTGGTGGCGTTCTGTCAGGGAATGCAGAGCGGGGCGCCGGTCGATTCGTTCGTGGTGCCCGAGCCGTGGGATATGCCGGGCTATGACGATCCGGTCATAATGGCGGCGGGAGCGTTTACTCTCGGAGCGTCGATAGAGCTGTCGGCGGACGGGCCTTTAAGGGAGCCATTCGCCGCTTGGATGCAGGGCGGTCTTAATTTTCACAGCGCCCGCGCGGGAGTGCTGCTTGCAGCGCAAAAAATGCTTGAAAAGGGCGAGATTTTACTTTGAAGTAAACAACGGAGGATGTAAATGAAAAAGGTTTTTTCGGGCACCGTTTATGAGGTGCTGCCGGTTTCAAACGGCATAATTTTCTCCTACTGCAAGGATATAATAGAGAACAATACCGTTGTGGCGTACAAGATGATAACCTTTGACAACGGCAGATTTACGGATATAGCCAAAAATATATACCAGCTTACGAAGTTCGGCAACAACTACAAGGCAGCCGCCGCGCTTAGCGGAAATTATATTACGGTAAGGTCGATAATACTGCCGGGCGGAAAGCTGTTTCTTCTGTCGGACGACGGCTCGGCGCAGCTGCTTGACGCGGACGCATCCCAGATATGGACGGGCGAGCTTAAATACCGCGGCTGCGCGGCGGGCGACATAGCGCTGCACAAAAATGCGCTGTGGGCGAGCTTCCCCGAATGTAACGTACTGCTTCGTTATAACCTTACAGCCATGCGCGAGGAGCTTCGTATAGGCGGCAGCAAATCGCCGTTTTCAAAACCGGAGGGGCTTTTTATTGAGGGCGATACCGCCATGGTCTGCAACGCGGCCTCAAAAAAGCTGACCGAAATAGATTTAAACAGCTATGCCGTGTTTGATTACGAGGATTTTGAGGAACCGGTGCACAGCTATGTCAAGGTGGGGGAGAACCGCTTTGTGGTGCTTGATTCGGGACTTTATCTGATTTAAGCGCCTGAAACCGGAAGACAAGAAAAATAAAACCGGATTAAACCGCCGCGGCGGATAATCATATAACAAAAGAATAAAAAAACAGGAGCAAAAAAATGGATATTTTCAACGCATTAACCCTTATCGGCGGCTTATGCCTGTTCCTTTTCGGAATGAGCGTAATGGGCGACGCGCTGGAGCGCAGAGCCGGCGGAAGTCTCAAAAAGATACTTGCCAGACTCACAAAAAGCAAGATTACCGGTTTTCTTACGGGACTTGTAGTTACCTCGGTAATACAAAGCTCGTCGGCCACTACCGTAATGGTTGTAGGCTTCGTAAACTCGGGAATGATGACGCTTAGGCAGTCGATAGGCGTTATAATGGGCGCCAACATCGGTACTACCGTTACCGCGTGGATTTTAAGCCTCGGCGGAATTTCAAGCGATAACATTTTCATGCAGCTTTTAAAGCCCTCTTCTTTTACCCCTGTTCTGGCACTTATAGGCACAGGACTTCTTATGTTCGGCAAATCAAGCAAGAAAAAGGATACCGGAACAATACTTTTAGGCTTTGCAACCCTTATGTTCGGAATGGATACAATGTCCTCCGCCGTTTCGGGTCTTGCCGATGTTCCGGCCTTCAGAAATCTGTTTGTTATGTTCAAAAATCCCATACTCGGTATGCTTGTCGGAGCAGTGCTTACCGCGATAATTCAGTCAAGCTCGGCGTCGGTGGGTATACTTCAGGCGCTTTCCGCTACCGGACAGGTGTCATACGGCGCTGCCATTCCGATAATAATGGGACAGAATATAGGCACCTGTATCACGGCGATACTTTCCTCCTTCGGCACCAATAAGAACGCGAAGCGCGCGGCTGTGGTGCATCTCTCCTTTAATATTATAGGCACTATAATATGGCTTTCGGTATTCAGCATAGTATCTGTCACGATCAAACCGGCAATTCTCGATGCTCCCGCTACGCATTTGGGCATAGCGGTGGCACATTCGTCATTTAATATCGCATGCACTATACTGCTCTTCCCGATATCGTTTATTCTCGAGAAGATAGCGATAAGGGTAGTGCCGGACGGTAATAAAAAGGTAGTCGTGGCAGAGCTTGACGAGAGATTACTCGCTACCCCTCCGGTGGCGCTCGAGCACTGTGAAAGCGTTGTGCGCGAAATGGCGGAGCTTTCGGTTGCGTCTATGAAAAAGAGCTTTTGTATGCTTAAAAAATATGATGCTGCCGTCGCTGAGGAAATCAGAAAATCTGAGGAAAAGGTCGACCATTACGAGGATATACTCGGCTCGTATCTTGTAAAGCTAAGCGGTTATCAGATAAACGACAGCGACAGCGCTGAAATATCAAAGCTGCTTAAAGTTATAGGCGATTATGAGAGAATATCCGACCACAGTATAAATATACTTGAATCGGCTGAAGAAATGCGCGACAAAGAAATAAAGCCTACCGAAAAGGCACAAAAAGAACTCGATAATCTCTGCTGCGCGGTTTCAGAGATACTTGATATATCATATGACGCTTTTGCGCGTAACGATACCGATGAGGCGAAAGGTGTCGAACCGCTTGAAGAGGTGGTCGATGAACTGCGTGAGAAAATACGCAACGGTCATATCGAGCGGCTTAAAAACGGAGAATGTTCGATTGAAATGGGCTTTGTCTGGGCGGATCTGCTTACAAACCTCGAAAGAACCGCCGACCACTGCTCCAACATAGCTATATGCGTTATCGATGCGTCGGAGCATAATATGAACGTACACCAGTCGCTGAGGGATATGAAAAAGGGCAACGCGTTTTTTGACGAGAAGTACGCCGGTTTTGCCGAAAAGTATCTCGGTAAGCAATGAGCTTTAAGCGGTAGTATTTATGGAAAACATAATAGAAATAAACGGACTCAACAAGCGTTTCGGTGATGCGCAGGCGGTCAGGGATCTAAGCTTCCGTGTTAAAAAAGGCGAGCTGTTTGCTTTTCTGGGGGTCAACGGCGCCGGCAAATCCACCACTATAAACATTATGTGCGGTCAGCTTGCGGCGGATTCGGGCAGCGTACTTATATGCGGCAATGATATACGCCGCGCAGAAGAAGTGAAAACGCGCCTCGGGGTGGTTTTTCAAAGCTCGGTGCTTGATTCGGCGCTTACGGTTTATGACAATCTTGAGTGCCGCGCCGCGCTTTACGGCATTACCGGAAAAAAATTTAAAAAAAGGCTCAAAGAGCTAAGCATTCTGCTAAAATTCGAGGATCTTTTAAAGCATACGGTAGGAAAGCTGTCGGGAGGACAGCGCAGACGCATAGACATAGCGAGGGCGCTGTTGCACCGTCCGGAAATACTTGTGCTCGACGAACCTACCACAGGACTTGACCCGCAGACGCGAAGCATACTCTGGAGCGTTGTGTCAAAGCTGAGAAAAGATGAAAATCTTACGGTTTTTCTTACCACTCATTATATGGAGGAGGCTGCCGACGCCGACTATGTGGTGATAATAGACGCCGGAGAGATTTCCGCGAAGGGTACGCCTCTTGAGCTTAAAAACAAATATACAGGAGATTTTATAACAATTTACGGCATAAGCGAGACTCAAGTGCAAAAACTTGGCTGTAAATATGATACTATAAGGGACGCTTACCGTGTCTCGGTTCCGGATACCGCCGCGGCAACCGCCCTGATTCTTAAATATCCGGAAATTTTTAACGATTATGAAATAACCAAGGGAAAAATGGACGAGGTTTTTCTTTCGGTCACGGGTAAAAAATTAACCGGAGGCGATGAAATGTGATAACCGCCGCCATACTTATAAAAAGAAACATAAAGCTGTTTTTCAAAGATAAGGGTATGTTTTTTACATCGCTTGTCACACCTGTAATACTGCTCGTGCTTTACTCTACGTTTCTCGGCAATGTGTATAAGCAGAGCTTTTCGGCGGCCATACCGCAGGGCTTTGCTGTGAAAGAAGACATTATGGACGCGCTTGTGGGAGGGCAGCTTGTATCGTCAATACTTGCTGTTTCCTGTGTCACGGTAGCCTTCTGCTCAAATTTCATTTTGGTGCAGGACAAAGCGAACGGTACGGCAAAGGATCTGCGTATGTCGCCCGTAAAGCCGTGGACGCTGTCGGTGGGATATTATTTTTCGGCGTTTTTTTCCACCCTGATAATCTGTGTAACAGCAGCACTTGTATGCCTTTTGTATCTCGCGGCGGTCGGCTGGTACCTTTCGGCGGCAGATGTTCTTTATATTCTGCTTGATGTGCTGCTGCTTACGTTTTTCGGCACCTCGCTCTCCTCTGTAATAACCTTTTTTCTTTCAACACAGGGGCAGATTTCAGCGGTCGGGGCGATAATAAGCGCCGGCTACGGCTTTATCTGCGGTGCTTATATGCCGGTTTCACAGTTCTCGGAGGGAATAAGAAAAGCGATTATGTTTCTGCCGGGGACCTACGGAACCTCGCTACTCAGAAACCATGCGCTCGGCGGCGCGCTTTCAGAGCTCGAAAGCTCCGGCTTTCCGGACGGAGTTATAAAAACCATAGCCGATACGGTGGATCTGAACCTTTATTTTTCGGGAGAAAAGGTCGGGACAGGGACGATGTACGCGGTGCTCGGCGGCTCCGCGGCGGCAATAGCGGCAATATATGTGATAATGAATATTTTTAAAGGAAAAAGAGCTTAATGCGGTGAAATATCATGGAAAACGGAGGAGTATATAATGAAAAAGCTGCTGATAGTTATACTTGTTCTTCAGATTTCGGGCGCTTTACTTACTTTTTTTTCGCAGATAGGCACGCAGCCGGCACTGGCTGTCATAAACGGTCTGCTGGCGCTTTTGCCGGCGGTTATAACCGTGGCGGTGCTTGTCTGTCTTGACAGAACCGAGCTGCTTTCCGGGGAAATATCGGAGCTGAGGTATATGCTGAAAAAGCTCGGGGACCGCGAGAACCCGCGCGGTGATTATTCTTCAAACCCCTCTGCCGAATATAAGGAAACCGCCCTCGGCACATGGGAATGCGTAAAATGCGGCACGGTAAATAAAGAGGGAACCTCTTTCTGCTCAAACTGCAGGGCGGAGTACTCTCCGTGGGTAAACCCCACAAAAAGCCCTTATGAGAAAAAGAAGGTAAGCCGCTGGATAAAGGAAGATAAAAAGAAAAAATAAATACGGTCTGACGTCCTGTAAACCTGATTTTCAGTTTATCGGTTATTTTGAGTCGCTCCGCGCGGAAATTTCACGCGGAGCGCTTAAGTCTGTCGGTAAACCCCGGTTTTATTTTCGCGGCGGAAAGCCGCGCTTTTTTTCGGCGGAAGGTGTGTTCTTATATAATTCACGGCTTTGACGCGCCGGTCATATACTGATATGACTGGAGGTGATTACCGTGATAAATGAGAGACGCCGTGGAAGCGGCGATTACGACAGGGGCGGAATGCCTTTCGCTTTCAATATAGCTCAGGCTGCGGCGGAAAACAGTTTTTACAGAAAAGCGGTATGGACAGGCGATATGCTGCAGGTTACGCTGATGTCGATACCCGTAGGCGGCGAGATAGGACTTGAAATGCACGACGATGTCGAGCAGTTTATTAAAATCGAGCAGGGGTGCGCGTGGCTTGAAACAGGCGACTGTCCCGGAAATATGAAAAAACAGCGGATCAGAAGCGGATACGCCGTGATGATACCCGCCGGAACATGGCATAATATCAAAAACGCCTGCCGCGTACCGTTAAAGCTGTATTCGGTTTACGCTCCGCCCAAGCATCCCTTCGGGACGCTCCAGAAAACAAAGCGGGAAGCGGATATATAATATTCCGTAAGATGTCTGACTTGCCTTTTACTGCAGGAAAAATCAAATTTCAGGTTTATCGGTAGACTGAGCCGCACCTTTATTAAGGCGCGGCTTTTTGCGCGCGGTTGATTTTAAGGGGCGATTTTGGTATAATCGTAATGCAAAGCCTTAAAAAGAGGTGTTTTTAATTGGACAGAAAAATCAAATGGGGAATACTTGGTCCCGGAAATATAGCGCGCAGATTTGCTGACGCGCTTTTACGCTGTGAGGACGCGGAGCTTTACGCGGTGGCTTCCGCGTCTGATCCGGAGCGCGCGGCGGCTTTCGCAAAAGAATTCGGCGCGGAACACGCCTTCGGAAATTATGATCGGCTGTTAGAGGATAAAAACGTTCAGGCGGTTTATATAGCGACGGTAAACACCACGCATAAGGAGCTTATAAAAAAGTGCGCGGCGGCGGGAAAACCGGTGCTGTGCGAAAAGCCCTGCGTGCTTACAGAGGCTGATGCCGCCGAGCTTCAGGCACTTTCCGAAAGCAGCGGAACGCTAATTATGGAGGCTATGTGGACGGCGTTTCTGCCCGCTACTTTTACCGTAAAAAAATGGATAGCGGACGGCAGGATAGGAAACCTTAAGGGAATGAGCCTTTCTTTCGCCTTTAAGGGGGACAGGTCAAGCAGGCGGCTTTATGAAAAGAAGCTCGCCGGCGGCGGTATGTACGATGTCGGAGTATACTGCATAGAGTACGCGATGGAGCTTACCGGAGCGTATCCCGTCCGGTGCGAGAGCATATCGGCGCCCCAAAACGGTGTTGACGAATACGGCGTGCTGCTTATGCGTTTCCCCGGCGATATCATAGCGGACTGCAAGTACGGAGTAGGTTTTTACGCGGGCGGTGACGCTTATATTTACGGAGATAACGGCAGGATATTTGTGCCTGAATTCTGGAGCGGCGGAAGATGCGAGCTTTACGGCGAGGAAGGAAGGCTTAAGGAAAGCTATACTGACCCTGAGGAAAACCGATTCATATATGAAATCAGGCATTTCAACAGGCTCGTGAGGGAAGGAAAAACCGTGAGCGATATAATGACGCTTGAAAAGACCAGAGCCTGCGCGGCGGTATTTGATAAGATAAGGTCATATGAGCTTTAAATCAAAAATGAAAGGCTGACACGTTTTAAAAAGCGTGTCAGCCTTTTTCAAAGACCTTTTTCTGTCCGGTTATTCCGTTTATCCACTGCGGCGCGTTCCGCGTCCGCGGACGGAACAGCGGTTAAAGTGCAGTCTTCCTCTTCAAGGGGGTAATGCATTCTGAAAAAGCCGCCTGCGTTTCGGAAATCCTGCGTGCGTCCGCGGTTTTTGCTGCCTTGAATCTGCATTTTTTCACCCCTCGTTTAGTTTGAACGGGGATTATTAAATTATTAGAGGAAATTTATGTATCTGTTTTTCAGCCGTCTGTCTTTATCTCCCAGAAATACTTTCTGTCGCATACCGGAAAATCGTCCAGCACACCGTGCTCGGGGTCGAGAAATTTTCCTTTGTAATAAAGAGACCAGTGCCAGCACCTCGGCGTCTCAAGGCTTAAAACGCAGATTTCGGGCAGGTCGGATTTTGTTTCCGCCTGCCGTCTTTCCCGGCTGAAAGCAATTTTTTCCTTTTCGAGCAGAGAAAACATATCCTTAAGCGTTGTTTCGCGCTCGGTGCCGGTAAGAGTCACTATTTCCTCAGCCGTTTTTCCGGTGAGCATGGCGAGCACCGCCTGACCGCACTGGAGCGGCGTCGGCTCGTGAATGTATACTGGGTTATAGCAAAGGGGCATTTTTATCCTCCGTTTTTATGAAATTATTTTGTAGACAAGCGGCTTTTCGGGCGGCTTTTCACTTCCGTAGGAATACGCCGATGAAAGCGCTGCCGCGGCGTCCTCAAGGCGCTCGGGACTGCCGTAAAGCGTAGCGAGTCTCTCGCCTTTTTCGACCCTGTCGCCGTATTTTTTGTCAAGCAGAATGCCGGCGGAATAATCTATTTCGTCCTTTAAGGTCTCTCGTCCGGCACCGGTCATTCCCGATGCCTTTCCGACCGTCTCGCTGTCAAGCGAGGTTATATAGCCTGATTCGGCGGCATATATTTCCTTTGAGCCGCCCGCCGCCGGAAATTCTCTTTCGCCTGTAAGCAGACCTGCGTCCCCGCCCATAGCGGCAGCCGCGTTTTTGAGCTTTGTAAATGCGGAGCCGTCGGATATTACACGGTTAGCTTTTTCAAGGCTTTCTTTTTCCGAAGCACCGAAGCTTAGCTTATACATATGCGCGGCAAGCAGTACCGAAAGCTCTTTAAGGTCGTCCGGTCCTCTGCCCTTTAGCACTGATACCGCCTCTTTTACCTCAAGCGCGTTGCCAACGGCTCTGCCTAACGGTGAGTCCATATCGGTTATCACGGCGGCGGTTTTTCTGCCGACGCCCCTGCCTATGCTTACCATTTCCTCGGCGAGTCGCACGGCGTCAGCCGCGGTTTTCATAAACGCGCCGCTGCCGAATTTTACGTCAAGCACTATTGTCTCGGCGCCCGCCGCCAGCTTTTTGCTCATAATGCTTGAGGCTATAAGCGGTATGCTGTTCACCGTTGCGGTAACGTCCCTTATGGCGTAAAGCCGTTTATCCGCCGGCGCGAAATTGCCGCTCTGACCGACAAGGCATATGCCCTCCCTGCGGGCGGTTCGCATAAATACTTCTGTTGTGACCGCCGTATTATAGCCGGTTATAGATTCGAGCTTATCTACCGTGCCGCCTGTAAAGCCGAGCCCCCTGCCCGACATTTTGGCTACGGTGCAGCCCATTGCCGCCGCTGCCGGCGCGGCGATAAGCGTAGTTTTATCTCCCACCCCTCCGGTGCTGTGCTTGTCGGCAGTATGGGGAAGCGCGGAGAGGTCGAGCATATCGCCGCTTTTCGCCATTTCGTTTGTAAGCATGAGCGTTTCCTCACGGTTCATTCCGTTCAGGAGTATCGCCATTAAAAGCGCAGAGATCTGATAATCGGGTATGCTGCCGTCGGTAACGCCGGAAACAAAAAATTTTATTTCGTTCTTATTAAGCGGCAGCCTGTCACGCTTTTTTTCTATAATATCGGTCATTCTCATAATGAATCCCTCCCGAAGCTATCAGGCAGAAGGTCTGAAAGACGGAGCCTTTTTATCATGCTTCCGTTAAAAAGCAGTATTTCCGTATCGCCGCCGAACTCGATCAGCGCCTGGCGGCATATTCCGCAGGGCGTGCAGAAATCTGTTATTACGCCTGATTTTCCGCCGACTACTGCTAATTTCAGGAATTTCCTCTCGCCTGCGGTAACCGCAGCCGCGAGAGCGGCTCTTTCGGCGCATATTCCCGCCGGATATGAGGCGTTCTCGGTGTTGCAGCCGGAATAGACGGCTCCGCTTTCGGCAAGCAGCGCCGCCCCGACCTTAAAGCCGGAGTAGGGGGCGTATGCGTTTTTCATTGTATCTGCTGCCGTCTCAACAAGTTCCCGGTCGGTCATATGAATACCACCTTTTGTAAAAATTACAGGAGCTTTACCGTGCTTCCCGGAGTGATTGTAATCTTTCCGCCGTCATAAACCGCGTAAAGTGTTTCCGCCGTCGGATTGTAGAGCGTTTTCCCGTCATAGCTTTTCACTATGCGGCGGAACGCCGTTATATATCTGTATATCTCACTGTTTGTCGCGTACCATACGCTGTCTTTGTTTCCGAGAGTTCCGCATATGTGTTCAAGCAGCTCCCAGTTGCCGTTAGCCGTAAACTCAAAGCTGTGACCCCATAAATAAAACAGCTTGGGCGATACGCGCCAGAGCGGCTCTTTATCGTCGGGAGCAAGAAAGCGCGCCGCGAGCCCGTCAAAAGCCTTGTCGGCATGGTGGCAGGTCGGGTGCCAGCGCAGAAAATCCTTGGGTAAATCAAAGCCGTGGGTCGAAACGGTGGTGCGTGAGTAGCTTATTCCGCATACCGCGGCGGTTTCAGGCTCCCCCGCAGTATCGGCAAGTCCGAACGGATAAGCCATACCGTCTACTATTCCGCCCGTGACCGCCTCAAGATTTTTTCTGTCCTCGAGAATCTGACGCGCGCATTCCGCGGGAGTAATCTGGTCAAGGTGCTCGTGGGTGAGCGTGTGAACTGCGATTTCGTGACCTTTGTAGAGCGCCGCCGCTTCTTCGCCGCTCAGTCTCCCGTTATTGCCGAATGTGCCGCTGTTCAGGTTGAAGGTACATTTGATACCGTATCTGTTGATGGTCTCTACAAGTTTACGGTCATCGGTAGTGCCGTCGTCGTAGCTTAAGGTCAGCGCTTTTGTCCTGAATCCCGGAAAACGGAAATAAATACTCATAATATTCCTTCCTTTTTTAACCGCTTTTATTCTTAAATATATTTTACACAATAACAGCCGTATTTTCAAGACAAACGGCAAAGCGGAGCTTCTATTTTTTTAAATCCGGATATAAAAAAACGGACAGCAGTGTACGTTTCCGCAGCTGCTGTCCGCTTCGCTTAAACAAAACTGAATTGTCCCGCCCTGCCGTAATGCGCTTAAGATAACCTGCGTAAAGCAGGTGGGTGCCGGCCGCACGGTTTCGCGCTCCCTTCTTCCGAACTCGGCACAGCCGCGGGAGGTCTGCAAACCCGCCGTACGAGCTTTGGCCCCGAAAATAAAAGTTGTAGGGTTATATAAGACGCGGTCCGCGAACAGCGCAGGACATACAGCAAAATTTATTTATCGTCTATCTCAAAGAAATCCTCAAGTCTTTCCACAAACGCATCGGCGATTGTTTCGTACTCGTCGTCGTCCTCTATCTCGTAATAATACTCGTCGCCGTCCTCTTCCTCACCGACCTTGACTATGACAAGCTCACCGCTGTCATTGAGCTGATCCTTGGGGTCGTCATATATCGGAAGCATTGCCAGATAGCGCCCCGTGTCAGTCTCGATAGCGTCAAGCACCTCAAAGGTATATTCTTTCCCGTCGTCGTCCGAAAGGGTTACGATGTCGGGATTGTATTCGTCTTTGTTTTTTATCTCGTCCATAATGTCCTCCGAAAAGAAGTCTTTTTCCTTTATATTGTAACCTTATTTTACGATTTAGTCAATGATAACAGCATAAATTTTTTTATTTGCTCAAATGTTTTTCACTGTGCTGTTTTTCGTATTCAATCACCTTTTTAAACTGGGTCTCGTAAAGCTCGCGGTATTTCCTGCTTGTTTCTATAAGCTCCTCGTGCGAGCCGGTTTCGGTTATTACGCCGTTTTCTATCACCATTATTTTATCGGCGGCTATAACGGTTGACAGCCTGTGTGCGATGACTATGCTTGTGCGTCCTTTCATTACGGCGCTGAGAGCTGACTGTATAAGGCTTTCGGAAATCGAGTCAAGCGACGAGGTCGCTTCGTCGAGTATCAGGATTTTCGGGTCTTTAAGCACTACGCGCGCGATAGATACACGCTGCTTTTCACCGCCTGACAGCTTTAGTCCGCGGTTTCCCACAACCGTATCGAATTTGTCGGGCAGACCGTTTATAAAGTCGTAAATGTTGGCTACGCGGCAGGCGTTTTCTATTTCCTCCCTTGTGGCGTCAGGCTTTGCGTAAAGCAGGTTTTCAAGTATAGTGCCGTTGAAAAGATATGTGTCCTGCGTTACGATTCCGATATGTGTCCTGAGATAGGAAAGGTCATAATCCCTTACGTCGGTGCCGGCGACCTTCACGCAGCCGGAGGTGACGTCATAAAGCCTCGGTATCATACCTATAATGGTGGACTTTCCGGCTCCTGACGTGCCGACTATCGCGTACATTTTCCCGTCGGGCACAAAAAAGCTGATGCCTTTCAGAATCTCGTGCTCCTTCTCATATGAGAAATGCACGTCGCAGAACTCGACGCTGCAGTCGTCAAGCGGGGGCTTTACCGGATTTTCCGGATTGTCGATTTCTATTTTACGGTCGTAGTACTCGAATAATCTGGTGAAAAGTGCGAGCGAGCGCACAAAATTCACCTGAAGGTCAAGCAGCTGTCGCACCGGCTGATAAAGCCTGTTGACGAGAGATACCACCACCGATATGTCGCCGACGGTAAGACCCGCGTCAAAGCGGCTGATTATAAGAAATCCACCGACAAAATATATAAGCAGCGGCGCTATCTGGATAAACATTCCGAGGAAGACGTGGAACCAGCTTCCGGCGCGCTGCTCCTTTATCGTTATTTTTGTCGCCTCGTTGTTGATGGCGCGGAATTTCTCGTATTCCACCTTTTCCTTGGTGAACAGCTTTACGAGCATCGAGCCGCTGACAGAAAGGGTCTCGTCAACGTGCTGGTTAAGCTCGTCCTGCTTGCCCTGCGCCTCGCTTACAAGCTCCCAGCGCTTTTTTCCGACCGCCTTTGTCGGAAGAATGAGCAGCGGAAGCACCACGAGCCCTACTATCGCCAGCCGCCAGTCGGTGTAGAACAGATAAAAAACAGAGGTCGCTACCGTGAGCACATTGCTGACAAGTGAGGTGAGCATTACCGATATTATCGAGCTTACGCCGTTGATATCGCTGTTCATTCTTGTTATGATGTCGCCCTGCTTTTCACCGGTAAAGAAGGCGTGCGGCATATGCTGGAGATGGTCATACATCTGGTTGCGCATATCGTAAATGATTTTCTGGGATATCCAGGAGTTTATGTACTGCTCAAGCACGCTTATCACCTGCGCCGCGGCAAGCACCACGAAGGCGAGAACGACAAGCTGTACGAGTATTTTGATTTCCCGGCTGTCGTCCACAATCGCGTCCACTATTTTTCCGGTTATAATTGAGGGGAAAAGCCCAAGCACAGCGGATACGAATATCGCGGCAAACACGGCGAAAAACTGCCATTTGTAAGGCTTCAGATAACCGAGTATACGCAGCAGCAGCGCTTTTGTTATTTTCGGTTTGTTCTTTTTCTCATCTTCAGTAAGATAACCGCGCGGACCGCCGCCGATGCGGTTCGGGCCTCTCATTCCCGCGGGAGGAGGATTCATTGGTCTCATTATTCATTTCCCTGTTTCAATAATTTCTTCAGTTATATAATATTTTAACACATTTTCGGAAACTTGCCATAATTTTTAATAAATTGTTAATTTATATAAAAGTTTTTAAAAAGTACTTGACAAACTATAAATTATGCTTTATAATAAGGCCAGACAAAGGGAAAGGAGTTGAAAACATTGAGAGAGGATACTCCACCGGCTCATTGTCAGAATAAAATGAAAGTGGTGATTCCAATGAAGTAAGAAGCGACAACGCGAACAAAATAATTTAACGGTGAGTCCAATGCACTAAAGTTTTCAATTCCCTTACGGGGATTCACATATTAAAACCTTAACAGGTGATTTATATGATTGTGAGGAAAATCGCTTTCAAATAAATTGTTATGGGTGATTCCAATGTACAGTTCAAATTCAGCGCTCGGTTAAATTGCATTCTTCTTATATGATAGTAAATTGTTTTTGCAATGCGTAAAGCAATCCCGACAGTTTCAATTTATATTAAATGATACCGAATTAACGGTTACGAATAAAGATTTAATTCAGAGCAAACATTTAAACTGAATACGTAAAAAAATTTAAACAGTCCTGATGTGAAGCGTCAGGACTGTTTTTCCGTCTGTCGGGAAACCTGAAATATAATTTTTTCGCGGCGAAAAGCCGCATTCTGTTTTTCCGTCTGTCCGGACCGTATAAACACAGCGTTTTCTAATCACGGTAGAGCGTATTTTTTTATTCTATCGTGTATTTTTATACGGTAGAATGTTAAAAATCAGAATTAGAGTGAAAAAAAGACTGTATGTAAATATAATAATATAAAAGAAATACGCGGGACAGGTGAGATTTATGAGTTACAGGATAGTTACCGATTCAAGCGCCAATCTGACAGACAAACAGATTTCCGATTACGGCGTCGAAATACTTTCGCTTAAATATTATATTAACGGAAAGGAATATGACAGCTATATAAAGGGCGTGCCGACCGACTATGCAGAGACCTACCGGCTTTTAAGGGAAAAGGCGAATATAACGACCTCGCTTGTGACAAGGGAGGCCTGCGACAGCGTTATTCTCCCGATACTTGAAAAGGGTGAGGACGTGCTGGTGCTGGCTTTTTCGTCGGGACTTTCAGGAACATACCAGAATATAGTGAACGCGGCGGAGGATTACCGCGAGCGTTTCCCAGAAAGAAAAATAACGGTAATTGATACTCTCTGCGCCTCGCTCGGCGAGGGAATGGCGGTGCATTATGCCGTAAAGCTGAAAAATGAAGGCAAAAGCATGGACGAGGTTGCCGACTGGGTGGAAAAAAACAAGCTGAAAATATGCCATATATTTACGATAGACGATTTGTTTTTCTTAAAGCGCGGCGGCAGACTGTCAGGCGGCGGCGCGATAGTGGGAACGCTTCTTGGGATAAAGCCGCTTTTATATACCGCGGATGACGGAAAGCTGTATGTGACCGGAAAGGTAAGAGGGCGCAAGGCGGCTATGGAGCATCTGATAAAATCGGTCGGGGAAAAGGCGGTAAAGCCGGAAGAGCAGGATATTTTCATAGTCCACGGCGACTGCGAGGAAGACGCCAAATATGTTGAAAGGGAGATAAAGAAGCGCTATAAGGTAAAAAGCACTCTTTATAATTACGTTGATCCGGTAATAGCCGCCCATTCGGGTCCGGGAACACTCTCGGTGTTTTTTATGGGCGAAAAAAGATAATGTATGCTACTTTTGTTCCGCGGCTTTTAAGCCGCGGTTTTTTTGTGCAAATACCGTTGTTGATTTTTAATGTAATATGGTTTATATTAAATATAAATCGGAGCGCGGAGGCGTATATTAAAGAGGGGAAGAAAGAGCTTTGCAGAAACGTAATATTCTGAAAAACAAACTGTATCTTTACCTTACCGAATTTTTTGCCGGTATGTCGGTAATGGCGGTAGAGCTCGGGGCGAGCCGTCTGCTCGCGCCTTATTTCAGCTCGTCACAGATAGTCTGGACTATCATAATCGGCACAATTATGATAGCTATGGCGCTGGGCAATATCTACGGAGGAAAGAGCGCGGACAAAAACCCGAATCCTGACCGGCTTTATATAAGAATGCTTATCGCCGCTTTATGGATAGCGGCAATCCCGTTCGCCGGAAAATATATAATCGTCGGGATATCGGCGCTGCTTATAGTCGCGGTAAATAACAATTTCCTGATAATCGCGGCATTTGCGGCGTGTATGATTATTTTCGTTTTTCCGCTTTTCCTGCTCGGCACGGTTACGCCGAGCCTTGCGAGATATACGGTCGAAAGCCTTGACGAAAGCGGCAAAACAGTCGGCACGCTCGGAGCCTTCAATACCGTAGGGAGCATAATCGGCACCTTTCTGCCGACCTTCGTAACTATTCCGGCGGTGGGCACGTCGGTGACTTTCCTTATTTTTTCAGGTATACTTTTCGTTTTGTCTGCGGTGTATTTTCTGAGCAAAAGGGAAAAGGCGGTAAAAATAACCGCCTGCGCCGTCGCGTTTGCCGTTCTTTCGGCGGCGGGGGCGGGCAGCAGCTTCGCGTTCTGGGACAACAGCCTTACCTACGAGGGCGAATCGGTCTACAACTATCTTCAGGTAAAGGAAACCGACGATTCGGTGCTGCTCGCGACCAACGTGCTTTTCGGCGTCCAGTCGGTAAAAATGAAGGACGGGGAGCTTACGGGCATGTATTACGATTACGCCATGGCAGCGCCCGCGCTCGCGGGCCTCGCAGAGGAGGACAGCGCGGATATACTGATACTCGGTATGGGCACTGGCACATACGCCTCTCAGCTTCTTGAGTATTATCCCGGCTTTAATGTGCAGGGGGTCGAAATAGACGATAAAATAACAGCGCTCGCGAGGAAATATTTTGAGCTGGACAGCAAAATAAAGGTCACCACCTATGACGGCAGGGCGTTCCTGCAGGCGGACAAAGAAAAATACGATGTTATAATGGTTGACGCTTATCAGGATATCACGATACCGTTTCAGATGTCGTCCGCCGAGTTTTTCTCTCTTGTAAAGGAGCATCTGAGGGACAACGGGGTAATGGTTGTAAATCTCAATATGCGCTCTTCGCAGGCGGGCGACATAAATTCCTATCTCTGCGATACCGCCGCTTCGGTCTTCGGGGAAATAGCTACGGCGGACGTTCCCCAGAGCACCAACCGGGAAATGTTTGCCTGCGCCTCGGGAAGCGTCGATACCGGGGCTCTTGAGCGCGCGGCCGGAAACGCTTCGGATCCGGCGCTTAAAAAGCTATACAAAAGAATAGCCGCGAATATCACGGAATATTCCGCCGGAGAAAATATACTTACCGATGACAAGGCTCCGGTCGAGCTGCTCGGAATGTCGGTCATAGACGGGCTTATCGATAACGAAATAGGTTTTTACAGGGATATTTTCAAAGAAAAGGGAATATCCGGTCTTATATCGGAGCTTCAGTAATTTTAATAAAGTACAATAAATCGTTGAAATGCACTGCCGTTTCGGTGTATAATGTATAAAACCGCCGGCGTAAATAGCGGAAAGTATTTTTTGGCGGCTTTGCAAAAAAAAAAATGAGGTGGCGCAGGTGAGACGGACAAAATACACCGGCAGCTTTTTTATAATGCTGCTCTTTAACATACTGATAAATATAGAGTGGTCTTTGCCGGCATGGATACTGCTGATACTGCATTTTGTAATCGGCCTGTCGATCTGGTGGTTTGTCGCGGCGCTTGCGCTGTGGATCGTTTTTATTCTTTTATGGATGCTTGTTATCGGAGCGGCTGCGAAATGCGGCAGCGAGCCTGCGCCCTACCGTGAGAATAAAAATCCCTATTCCGCCGGAAAGTACGGCTCAAACGCCAGAAAGGACGGCTCCGCCGAAAAAACCGGCGAACAGGCTGATAATCAAGGTTAATATAATAAGATTATTTAGGCAATTGTAAAAGTCCGCAGTAAAAACAGAGTGCGGGCGGAAATCCAAATTTTTAACCGCAATGTTAAAAAAGA
>CALWDJ010000025.1 GCA_944376655.1 uncultured Clostridia bacterium | reverse complement strand
CCCCTTTTAGGGGTCAAGCCAGTAATCACCCCTTATAGGGGTGGAGCAAACCACCGGTTGAACCGGTGGTTTTGATTTATGCAGTTTTTAGGTGCTTTATAACATAACTTTAATCTTATAAAAATGCTGTGAAACTATAAAAAAATCACACGAATTAACACAAATGTCACACGAAAAATCACATGAAAAACAGCCGGAGGGATAACCCTCCGGCTCAACCTGAGCATTTTATGCTCAGGCGCTGTTATATATACGCTATTGAAAACCGTTTTTAAATTTCTTCGAGGGATAAATATTTTTATCCGACCGAACAGCAGTTTTATATTTTAAAATCATTTATTTTGGAAATAGTCGGAACATATTACTATGCCGCTGTCAAGCGTGAACTCGACATAATATTCTGCTGCGTTTTCCGGTATTTTTATTTTTCTTTCGGACGGCTTGATATTGTTTATCTGCCACTCCTGTTTCATAAAGCAGTTATCTATACCGTATTTAATTTGTTTTACATATTCCATTTTCCCGGTTATGTAGAAAAGACGTATTGAGCTTACCGGCTGTGAAATATCTATTATTAGTTCGCCGTTGCATATTACACTGCTTACCGCCGGCACGTCTTTTCCGTTGATTATACGGTCCGCGAACCAATAGCCTTCCTCGCAATTATATGCGTTTGTATGTGAATGGTACATCAGGTGCTTCATTGACAAGAGAGACTTGGGGCTGCTCTCCGACACCGCCGCGTATGAAAGCGCATTTGAGTTGACGGAAAAGCAGCAGTCATCGTTCCAGCAAAGCCACATTACCGGCATTTCGAGTCCGTCATAATTTTTTTCGGCAAGCCAATCGCTGTTTTCGGGAAGTCTGAAGGGTTTGTCTATTTGTGATAACCCATCGGCAAGGAACGCAGAACCGTAAACAGGTACCGCGAAGGCAAATCTTCTGTCTATCCCGATTGCGGCCGAAACAATAACTCCGCCCCACGAAATGCCAGAAATTCCTATTTTATCCGAATCGACACGACTGTCCTCCAAAAGGATATTATGAGCGAGAATAACCTGCGAAACCGCATGATAAAGCCATCTGTCACAAGCGGAAATATTTATATCATTCATTCCGCTGTTATCGGGTGATACACTGAATCCCTCAGAAGCGATGCCCTGCGGTATTTTCCTTGCCCACTCACCGCGGTTGCCCTCGCTGAAAGCAGTATGCTCCTTTGCCGGAAAATAGCCTGTGGTATCCATTGCCAAGGCTATATATCCGCGGTCAATCCATTTATTCATCCATTCGCAATCCGGGTGACACCCTCCGCCGTGAACCAGTATTACAGCAGGAGCAGGAAACCGGCAATTTTCCGGAATACCGATGAAAGCGAAAACCTTTGTGTCGGTTCCGTTCAAAGGAACTCCGGCAAAGGCAAACGCTTTTATCCGGGAATATCCGTCAGGGTCATACTGCGGACAAAACTCCGCAGAAGGATATATTCCGAACTGTTTTTCGTATGAAATGCTGTCTGTACCGTTCATTTCTTTTACTCCCCTTTTTTGCCGCCGTTTCGCTTTTTATCCCAGAAATCCATATAGTAATTCCAGTCTTCGGAAGTAATACTGTGCTTTCCGGATTTCATATGATATCCGATACTTCCCTCGTGATAAGCCTTGTCAGCCTCAACCGGCTCATCAGGCAATACGGCGCCCTTTAATCCGTATATTTCCGAATAAACCTGACTCGCAAGGCGACAGGCAAGCCTCTCGTTTAACGGATCCGCCCAATCGTCCTCGCTGCAGCTTTCGACGTACAGCAGCCGCGGCGCTATAAGCGAGAGCAGCATATGCTGGTCGACCGGCAGCATTTCCTCGTTATCATTGAATTTCTTGAAGTTTTCACAGAACCAGTCGGTTATATTTATATCCTTTATATGCTCGCCGGTTTTTCCGCGAAGCACCGCCGCCCCCATACAGCCCGAGGCGTTTGAGACCGCAAAGGAAGCTCTGCTGTCATTAGCAGCACACCAGAGAGCGGTTTTTCCTCCCCGCGAATGTCCTGCTACGGCGATATTGTCAGTATCTATATCATCACGTGTCTCAAGATAGTCAATAACTCTCGACATTCCCCACGCCCACGCAGAAATTGTAGCCCAGTCATTGCTTCTGCGTTTTTCTCTGTCAGGTGAAAGCACGCCGAAAACACCTTTACGGTAATCCGCCTTATTCTCCCAGTCAGGATAAATTCCCGACGAGGGCAGGACAAATACGGCATATCCCCGCTCCGCTATATCAAGAACGGGTAAAAAATCGCTCTGCGGTTCTTCAAGAAGATCCGAACGTTTTTCCTGAGCCTCAATCATCAGATAGACAAATGCCGGAACCTTATGCTTCTTTTCAGGAACAAACCCCATTATCTTAAAGGAGTAATCAGAAAAGCCGGCGGTTATTTCATTGTATGTGATTTTATGACCGTGGAAGCCGCCGATGACTTTTGTTACCTTAAAGGAAATCCCGTCAGGCTTTCCGGCAGGACATTTTCCGTACACGTAATCGCCGAAAAGGCCGGCTATCTCACCTCTTCGGAAATTTTCCCACAAAAACCGGCTGTTTATTTTTTCGCCGCTCAAAGACGTCAGTATATCGGGATAATTCATTTTTTCACCCTGCTTCAATAATATTTTTCAGCGAAATCAATAAGCGGTTTCAGGTTGCTTAATCCGTGAGGATGGTGCCCACAGCCCGGCTTTACAACTTTTTCAAACGGAACGCCGCTGTTTTCGTACATCTGAGCCAGTATCTCCCCGTTTTCCGGATAAGGGACAACCCCGTCGCTGTCGCCGCACACAAGAAAGACCGGTATGCGGTTCATGATTAAAGCAGGCACCTTATCTATCGGATGAGAGCGGTAATTTATAAGCTGTGAAACCGTTATTCCCCTGTCACGCAGAAATTCCCCGTACATTTCATCGGTGCCCTCTCCTACGCCGCACGGACAGCTCAGGAGATTGAGTACCGGAGCGTCAAGGTACAGCGCGGCAACATATTCAGGATATTTTGCCGCGAAATATACCGCGTGCATACCGCCGCAGCTCATTCCCACCGGCATACATTTATCCGATAAGCCGAATTCTTTTTGAAGCCTCACCGCCAGTTCCGCCTTTACGTCATCATCAGACTCTCTGTGCCAGCGTGTGCTGTTTGAAACATAGGCAAGACTGTAACCTCTTTTAAGCATTTCGATTTCAAAGTCCGGAAAAGCTCCGAAATATTCGGTTTTTAAAAGCCATTTTCCGTTTTTTTCTATCTTTGGAAGAACTAGAAACGCTTCTCTCTCGTCAGCGTCAAACGACAGTCTTTTAAAACCGTTCCAGATGTCTTCAGAATAATTCATACCATTTCCTCACTTATCCAAACGTATTATTCTCGCACGGTTTTTGCCGCCGCAGTTTACGCTCAAAATACCGTTTTCAAAGCGATATGTATAGCTGCCGAAATCTATGGGATATACGGGAAGAGCTTTATTAAAGCCGTATTTACTGAGATCAATCTCAAAATTCTCGGTATCCATATTTCATAAAATCAGCAGCATACTGTTTTTTGCCGAATCGGAATATCCGAGCGCGTTAAATGTTCTGTCGCCGAATTTTCTAAACGGACACACATATTCCGGATATGGATATTCCCTTATTTTAATGAACCGCCTCCGCACGGCAGATTGGCGTGCGGAGGCAGATATTTATGAAATCATACTTAAAAGTTTATTAAGCCTTATCAGGTCCTTTACATCGACATATCCGTCGCCGTTAAGGTCCATCGAACCGTCATAAGACGCAGCGCCCAAAAGCGCCTTTTTAAGAAGCGCACTATCCTGCGCATTAACGGCTCCGTCGCCGTTCAGATCGCCGAATGTGCCGTCTTTCTTAACGCTTATATCGTCAATAAGAATAGTTCTGCCCTCGGTATTGTCATAGAAATTCAGACGGATACTGAAATTCTCCGAAAGGTCGGGCAGCATATTTTCACTGTCGCCGTAATCAAGATATCTGTCAGGCAGTACGGCAAACATACTGCGCAGGGGTATCTCAATATATCCGTCAAAACCGGCGGGGGCCTTTATATACCTGTCAAAATATGTGACCGAAGAATTATAGCTGCCGTCGGCGTTGTACCCGCAGGCGCCTGCCGAAAGATAGCCTACTGTCTCCGCGCTGTTTGCCGTGGCGGTGTCCTGTACAAAGGCAATGTTAAATGTAAACATTTCCTCAGGAGAACCGTCGGGTATTCTGATACGAAGCCTTAATGACGCGTAATCCGAGTTTGCGAGCATAAGGGTTGCCTTATCGAGCCCGCTGATACCGGCAAATTCCGACCATGAGGTCTCCGCTCTCACATAGCTTCCTTCTCCACCGCCCGGAACGGTAAGAGCAAGCGAAACCTTGCCTGAAAGAGCGGATCCTGTGCCAACCAAACGGTTGGACCCGTTAATTGTAGGATATCCGCCGTTATAGGAATAGTAAGAAACCGATTCGGCGAACGGCAATTCATAATTCTCAAAATCAAGCGGAACGGTGTAGCGCTCCGGCTGTTCCGCTCGCAGCATTTCATATCCGAGCGCGCGTATCGCGGCATAATGCTCCTCGTCGGCCGAGCCGCCGTAATAGCTTATATCGTCTATCACCGCTTCTGTTCCCGCCCATGAAACATGATTGTCGTATACTCCTCCGAACATAAATGAAAGCTCATAATCAGCCGAAATATCGACAAAAGCGGACATATCCGTATCCGGTCCGTATCCGGTCCATGTGGCGTCATCAAGTCTTGCCGAGCTGAAGGGCAGGAAAAGATAGCCATCAAAGTTTCCCGGCAGATACAGACAGAACTTATTGTCCGAAAGTTCTGTTTTATTGCCGTCAAGATCATAAATTACCGCGTCTGACCTTCCGAGCCATGTCTTTGATTTTCCGCTCTGATAGAGAATCAGGCTCAGCGGCAGACTTTCTTCCGCAGTTCCTCCGGTTATTTTTATTCTCATCATTATTCCGCTCACGGTTTCTGTTCCGGCCTTGAGCGAATCCCATGAGAAAGCGGCGTTTCCTGAAACCGCGGCATGATTTGTTTCTATTTTCTGCGAATTATCCGGGAAATCGATTTTAAACGAAGCGTTCCCGTTGAGCGACTCGCTGCCTGTCACATACGACAGTCCTGACGCTGACGCTCCGGAGTTGGTAAGCAAGGTAAAAGGACGCTGAATCTCATTGTCAAAGGTAAAGGGCAGCGCACTGTTGTTCATTATTATGCTCATGTCGTCTATATAAGCATCGGCGCCGCACCATGTATCGTTTGCGAAGAAAAACCATACCGAGAACGGTTCGGACATATCAGGCATCTCTTCTTCAGTCGCGGAGGAATAACCTATATATTTTTCTGTATTTGTCATTCCTGTAAACGGAATGTACAGATATCCGTCAAAGCCGGAAGGCAGGCTCATATTATTCTGCTCCGTATTGCTTCTGACTGATGTGACCTCGTTTCCGTTAAGGTCATACGCGAATTCACCGTGAGCAAGATAAATCTGGTCTGTTATTCCGTCCTGCTTTATACGCAGCGCGAAGTTGAAGGGGCTTGAGTCCTCCGACTCGGGGAGCTTCATTCTGATACGGATATACGCATAATCGCTTTTACTGTTTTTCGCGGCGTCTGCCAGTTTTTCAAATGAAAGCTCCTCTATACCGTCAACCGGCATATAACCGGTGGTGATATTTCCGAGTGTCTGATTGTTCTGTTCATCGGTCCAGCTGATATTAAGCTCTGGAACAGAAATTTTAAGCGAATATTTGCCGTTTAACGCCTCGCTGCCGGAAACCAGAGACATATAACCGCTGAAATTTTCACTCGGCCACGATTTGTTTCCGTCGGTAACCTTTATATATGTAGCCGTTGCCGAATTCCAGCCCGCCGGCAGCTCAAGACCCTCAAAGTCAAGCGGGAAGCTGTAATATTCAGGCTGCGTGGCGGCGAGCAGATCATATCCGAGCGAACGGATCATATCATAGTGGTCGCCCGAATAAACGGCTATATCGTCAAGCAACACTTCAGTTCCTATCCAGCCGTTTTCACCGCCGTCGTAAACCGATTTGAAATTTATGCTCAAATTAAAATTCTGAGAGAAATCCACAAATGTGGAAGTATCGGTATCGGCTGAGAATGACGGCCAGCCCGCGCCGTCGGTTTTAGCCTGCGTAAAGGGCAGGAAAATAAATCCGTCAAATTCGGCCGGAAGCGTTACCGAAAAGCTGGAGCTCGGCGCTGTCAGAAGATTGCCGTCGGTATCGTAAAGAACGGCATTCCTTCCGAGCCATGTATACGATTTTCCGCTCTGGGTCGCGAAAAGGCTGAAAGCGAGAGGCTTTGAAGCGTCGGAACCCGTAATTTTCATACGGAGCATTATTCCGTCAACCTCGCTTGTGCCGTTTTTGAGCTTATCCCATGAAAATCCGCTTATCCCTTTTATATTGCGTGACGATACCGCAGATGTGCGCTGCACGCCGTCGGGGACAATGAGAAGCGAATAATCGCCGTTTAGCGCGTTTTCCCCTCCGGCTGTCTCGGTAGCGTATTTGTATACGGTATTATTCTCTATTTTTTCAAGACCGAAAATATTATTAAGTCCGCTTTCAAACCCGAGCGGCATATCAAAGAGCGCATTCTGTGAATATTCCTTTAATGCCTCAAGCTGTGCCAGCTGCGCCGCGTCTATCGTTCCCGATGACGAGCAGGCAACATCAAATGATATAGCCGCGCCCTTGCTCAGTATATTGTCATAGCAGTGCTTTACAAGAGCGTCGGTGTCATAGTGCGTTCCGGGGAATCCCCAGTTGTCGCCGAGGAAGGTAAGGAAATGCTTTTGGTAAGCGAGCGGAGACCATCTCGAATCCGCGGAATAATCGTAAATATCCGTAATATCGAGCGTATCAGGGTGACAAATTTCACCCGCCGTGTAGTCCTCGCACTCAAAGCGGCAGTCATCAGCCTTGGCGCCGTTGTTGAAAGCCACAACAGCATCGGCATTGCCCGCGGTAAGCGCTGCCTTGTATCCGTCGGCGACCGTCTCGGTGAAGTCTACCGAGTCATAGCAGCCGTCTATCCACCAGCCGGATATTTTATCGCCGTAGTATTCGGAAACGGTACGCATAGCAGCGCTCATATTGGTATAAACCGTTTCGTTTATACTCCAGTTGCCGGACACCATTTCGGTCGCGCCCATCTCTGCCGCAAGCTCCGCGTTGCCTGAGGGCGCGCTCGGTATCCAGTAAAGCATGAGCTTTATTCCCTTGGCACTGAGCGCCGTATAAAGACGCGCCACAAGGTCGTCTTCCGCGGCAACACCCTTTGCCTTTACGGTACCCGAGCCGAAACCGGGTATATCGCTTTCGGCAAATATCGTATCTATCGGTATGCAGTATCTGCCGTCAGCCTGAGTCAGAGTCACCGTGACCCATGACGCTCCGGCGGTTTCCGCTGCCGATGCAAAAACTTCCGAATCAAAGCTTTTTACCTTTTCCTCCCATTGCTCATCGGTCATATTGCCGTTTGAGAGATAATGGAGAAAAATACCGTATCTGCCGTTCATAAAATCTGTTTTATTATTGTATGTGGCTGCGGAGGAAGTGACCGGTGCAAAAACAAAAGCCGAGAATGCAAGCATTGCTGAAATTAAAAGTGAAACTGCTTTTAAAAATTGTCTGCTGATTATCTTTGACATTTTTTCTCCTCCTGTTTTTATCAGTTAAAGCCGGTATACCGTGTATCTCCCATAACATCGTCATTTTCATTCTGCATCGCAGACGCGAAACGGCTTATGGCGGTTGCCGGAGAAGCCCCGTTGGTTATCTCAACCGTAAGCATAGAAGAGCTGTATCCCGAAGAGTCCGAAACGAGAGAGAGTGCAGCCCCCGAAATATCGGTAAGAAGATCGTTGTTCATAAGTTTGTAGAAGAAATCGTAATATTTCTGATCCTTGAAAACCGCCGAATGCTGGGCGCTGTAAACCGACTCAAAGTTTTCATACCATGAACGTGATATTTCATCTATGACGTAAAGATATTTCGCCGCGTCCTTCTGATAGGCGACAGGTATTACATATGCAAATCCGCCGCTGGAATTGAGCGAATAATCCTCTGCGTCAGGTCCCTTTGGAAGCGGTACTACTCCCATTCCGCCTTCGTCCTTTTGCTTTAAGTAGGAATCGGTAGCGGCTGAAGAGGCTCCCATTACCATCGCGGTCTTTCCGTCCCAAAGATTCTGATAAGCGGTATCCCATGTTCCCTGCGGAACATATACGCATTTATCTGAATACATCCATTTGTATACATAGTTATATGCGTTCAGGGTCTTGCTGTCCGAAAGAGTCTGCTTCCATCTTCCGTCCCCGTCAAGTCTGCCTACCGAGCCGCCGTTAGCGTCAATAAAATTAGTTACCCACGCCGTAGCCGGAAGCTGGCAGCCGTAAACAGTTATATTTCCTGACGCATCGGTTTTAGTGAGCTTTTTGCAGTACTCTTCAAACTTATCAAATGTCCATTCATTTTTCAAATATAATTCATAAGGATCCTCCAGCTTATTGTCCACCGTTACCATATTTACGTTGTAATACATTGCCGCAAAGTCAACAAACTGCGTTTTATACTGTACTCCGTACTGCACATTGTCGATATTGCAGGCTTTTGTGGTCGGCGCAAACACCCAGTCAGTATCAAGGGTTATCCCCGCTTCCTTTGCGGCGGCGTCAAGATCCGCCCAAGCGTTTTTCTGCGCTCCGAGCAACGCGTTTGTAAACCAGACAACCTCGATATTTCCGCTGTTATTGCCTGAAAGGCTTTCAGTTATAAACGAGGCTCCGTTTTCCTTATTTGTGAAAAATTCCTCTTTGATTGTAACGCCGAGTTCCTTTGAAACACGGTTGACGGTCATCTGCCACTCGTCATCAATCGGGCTCTGCCCGGGATTTCTCATTTTATCCGGATAAGCTATTGTTATGCTCATTCCGTTAAGAGAATCGAGAAACTCCTGACTCACACGCGCGGCAGCTTCCCCGTCATTACCGCTTTCAGGCTTATCACTTGAGGCTTCCTTGCCTGAACAGGCGCCCAGAGCCAGCGCGGTCGCCAAGCACAGAACACCGCATACGGTTTTTCTAAATATTTTTTTCATTGCAATACTCCTTTTCAGAATTTAATAACGGATAATTTTA
The DNA here is from genome assembly GCA_944376655.1 of uncultured Clostridia bacterium. GTDB lineage: Bacteria > Bacillota > Clostridia > Oscillospirales > Acutalibacteraceae > UBA737. Next base: position 24,219 of record CALWDJ010000025.1, on the reverse strand, counting down.
TCCGATTCCAAACATTTATTTTTGCAGGTGTGTTCCCACATATGTCAGCAGCTCCTCCTGCTCCGGCGCAAAGCCGCCGTCCCTGTAAAGAACTATATCAACCGTAACGGTAGCGCCGGCGGCATTGACCTTTTTTATATAATCAAGCATATATTCACGGTCCCTCTTCGTGCCCGGAAACGCCCACGCTCCGCCACCGTATCCTTCCGGCAGAACGCCGAGTGGCGCGAAAACGTGTGCCTGCGCGCCGTCTATATACCGTCCCTGCGGTATACAGATAAAATCGTTGCGCTCGCCCGCAACATATTCCTCCGGATACGGAGAACGAATGAGCGGACCCTCCGCCGCTCCTGCGTAGTTATAAGCGATAAGCGCGTCCGGGTTTCCTGATTTTATTGCGCGGTCATAATACGCAAGCGTCTTTTCGTTATACCCGAGCCAATCATAGCAGCCGTCTATCCACCAGCCCTTGACCTTATTTCCGTACCTCTCGGAATACTCTCTTAAAACCTCAGACCAGTTATTGAGAAATTTTTCGGTTACGGGTATGCGCGGCTCGGGCATACCCATAAGCTCGTTTATGACCGGAGTCAGGTGAGGACCGTCTCCGGTGTAGTAAAGAAACAGGTCGATACCGTATTTTGAAAGCGAGTCATACAGGTCAGCCGGCAGATCCCTTGTTGAACACGCCTCACCCGGCTTTGTGCCGCATATCCGGTCAAACGCCGAATTGGGGGCGCAAAGCTGCGCCGTACCCTGCATAAGTGTTATGAAAAAATATCCGGCTCCCATTTTATTGAGCGAATAAGCCAGCTTATCGGTGTCAAGCTCATTCACAAGCCCGTTCCACGTTGTCCGCTTTCCGCTCGGGTTTCGGCGGCTGTCTCCCCCGTTCTGTATTCCGTTCAAATAATGTGAAAAGACGCCGAATTTTTTTGCAAGAAATCTGTCCGCCGCTTCAGACACCGTTATCCTCCCCTTTCAAAATAAAAATATATTCTTCTCCGGCAACTGTTTCCAGTGAAAGTATGCCGTTTTTTATACTGTATTGCGGTTTTCGTCCGCCGTCCGCCGTATTTATTCCGGCTATTTTCAAATTTCCTGTTTTGAGCCTCAGCATTTTCCCCGCTTTGGAATAAACAGAAATTTTATAAGGCCTGCATTTTTTCCAGCTCACACTGAAGCTGAAGCCGCCTCTCGCGTATAATCCGCAGAAAGCTCCCTCGCTCCATTCCTCCGGAATCACCGGCAGCAGCTCGGTACTGTCCCCGTGCGACTGTATCAGCATTTCGTAAACTCCGGCGCAGTAACCGAAATTTCCGTCAATCTGGAAAGGCGGATGCGTATCCCACAGATTCGGCAAAATACAGTTGTTTATAAATGTCTTTGCCAGCTCGGAGGTTCGCTTTCTGTCACCGGTGCGCGCCCAGGCACATATCCTGTGCGCCGTCGCCCAGCCCGTGCTGCGGTCACCGCGAAGATCAAGCGTTTTTTTCACGGCTTCTCTAAGCCGGCTGTCCTCCTTATCGTAGAATACGCCAGGGTAAAATCCGACAAGCTGTGAAATATGTCTGTGGTGATATTCTCCTATGCTGCCGTACTCCTTTTCCTCCCGGAATTCCTTTACCTGCCCGCTCTCACCGTACAAAAACGGCTCGAGCCTGTCTTTTCTCTCACGCAGCGTTTTTATCAGACTGTCATTGTCAAGCCCCAGTATCTCCGCCGCTTTTACCGTGGCGCAGAAAACCTCACGGCAGGTCTGCTGGTCAAAGGCGCAGCCCTTTGTACGATAGCATTTGCCGTCCTGCCACTGCTCGGGCGACGCGGAATACTTAATAAGCCACGCGCCGTTTTCACAGACCATTATTTTCGAGAGAAAGAGCGACGCGCCGTAAAGAGCCGGATAACATATACGGGCAAGCAGCTCCTTGTCAGCTGTGAAATCGTAATAATCCCAGAAAAGCATAGCGGTCATAGCGCCGGTCCCGGGACCCGAATGATTATACTCATCGGCATTTATCGGCTGTATTTCATACGGCCAGCCTCCGGTCGCTATCGACCAGCCGTTATTTCCGGCTCCCTCATAGTTTTCGGGGAAAAGCTCCCTTACATAGCTGTCCGCACCGTTTTCCGCCGCTTTTCTGTACGCCGAAAAATAATCGGCATAAGGCTTGAAAAGCCTTGCAAGTCCGCACCCGAAGCAGAACCAGTAATTCATCTGTATATTTATGTTGTGCCAGTATCCGGCTGTCCACGGAGCGTCCGCGTAACAATTCCAAATACCCTGCAGGTTTGCCGGAAGTCCGCCCTTTCTCGAAGATGCTATAAGCAAATACCGCCCGTACTGAAACAGCAGCTCCTGCAAATATCTGCCGTCTCCGCCGTTTCTGAAATCTTCAAGCAGCCTGTCGGTAGTACATTCCGGCACTTCGCCTCCAAGGTCAAGTGAAGCTGTGCCGAAAAGTCCTTTATAGTCCTTTAAATGGTCTTCTTTTATTTTTACGGCGCCCTTTTCCGCCGCCTTTTTTACCGTGCTTATCACACGTTCCGTGGGATAGCTTTTATTTCTGAGCTTTTTCTTTGGGTCGGATTCGGTGAAAATCTCTGCACACAGCCTGTAATTTGTGGCGCAGGATATGTAAATCACGGCGCTGTCCGCGTCTGAAATACTCAGCGCTCCGCTGTCGGCGGTTATTCTGCCGTTGCTTTCGGCGAGCACGCACACCGCGCCGTATACATCGTACATTTCAAGATGTGTCGTAAGCAGTATAAAATTATCGCAAACAGAAACCCCGCCGGTTTTCCCCATTCCGTCATTCGGCTTTACGCAATAATCCCGCACAAACGGGACCTCCGCCCTTAATCTGAACGAAAGAGCGTTTTCTGCGCCGGCGGTCAGCTTTACAATCATTACCCTGTCAGGATAGGACGCGAAATATTCCCGCCTGTACTTTACTCCCGCAAAATCATATTCAACATACGCCTCGGCCTTTTCTATGTCAAGTCCGCGCCCATATTTTTCCGGATTGTTATGAAAGAAATCAATATATATTTCCGCTAAATTATTAAGACCCGCTCCGCAGTTTTCCGTGTTCATAGGATTGGCGAAGCTGTTTTCGGTAAGCTGGATGCGCTCGGTTTCAGTTCTGCCGAAAATACTGGCGCCGAAGAAGCCGTTTCCGACAGGCAGCGACCATTTTTCCCAGCCGTCATTTTCAGGATTTTCGGTACTGAAGCGCTCCGCCCCCTCGTTTCCGAAAGGAGCCGGAACGCTGTATTTCAGGATATATGGCTTACTTTTCATAGCAGTCTATATCTCCGGACAAAACAATCGGTTCCTCTTTCGCCGCGCTTATAACCTTCATCACCGACAAAACCTCGCTGTCGGTTACCGGGAAAGGCTTTCCGTTTCTTATGCTTTCATAAAGATAATCCCATATCACGCTCAGATCCTCGGTGTCAATCGTTTTTTCGGTTTCGACCCATTCCGGAGTCACCGCCGCTTCAAATGTGCCGCTGCTGCCGAAGCTCTGTCCCGGCGTGCCGGGGTCTGACACCACAGCCGGCAGAATCTGCTCCGGATTTATATATCTGGCTTTTATCAGGTTGTTTTCGCATATCATAGCGCCCCTGTCGCCGTAAGCCTCATATTTTCTGCCCTGACCGAGCGCAGCCGCTCCGCTTATGCAAAGCGAAACGCTCCTGCCGTTTTCCCCGCGCAGATAAACGGAAAAATGATCCTCACAGTCTCCGCCGGCAGCCGCCTGCTTTAAGTCTGAAGACATACTTTTCACCTGTGAGCCTAACAGCACCAGCGCCTGATCGATTATATGCGGTCCCCAGTTAAGAAGCTGTCCTCCGCCGAAACGGCTTAAAGTCTGCCAGTCGTCCCGCCGCTGATAGCCCATTTGGCTTATTCGTATATCAAAAACATTTCCAAGCAGTCCGGAGCGCACGGTATTGAGAAAATAATTGAATACTGCCTCAAATCTTCTGTTCTGCCTCACATACAGCCTTGTATCTCCCGACCCGTTGGCATATTCCACCAGTTTTAAAAACTCATCGTAAGAGCAGCAGGCAGGCTTTTCAAGAAAAACCTTTTTTCCCGCCTCAAGCGCCGCCAGCGCATGTCTGTAATGGTCTATGGTTCTGGTCGCGATATCGGCAAGCTCAACCTCGCTGTCTTTAAGCATATCTTCTATACTGAAATATACCCTGCAGGAAAGCTCACGAGCCGCGCGCTCCGCCCTTTCGGGTATAATATCGCACACGGCGGCAACGCGGAATTTGTCCGTTTTATTTTTGAGCTCATTCAGGTGCATCCCGTTTCCGGCGCGGCCGAGCCCCACGATTCCTATATTTATCGGTTTATCCATTATATCAGAGCACACCCGCCTTTTCAATGAATTTCATGCTGACCGCGAGATCCTCCGCGGGATTTCTCAGATGCGTATCGTGTTCGACAAATATCCAGCCGCAGTAGCCCACGTTTTTAAGTGCTTTGAGAATTTCCGTATTAAGCCCGCCCATTTCTCCGGCGGAAAGCTCACAGAATCTTATCCGGTCCCACCAGTACTGTCCGTTCGGGTCTTTTATCACATAATCCTTGATATGCACCGCTGAAATCCTGTCTGCATATTTATCTATGATATAAAGAGGGTCGCCTCCTGCGGCATGCAGATGTCCTACATCGAGTATCAATCCGCACTGCGGGCACTGCCTGAGGAATTCCTCTAACTGCTCCGAGCTCTCAACCGCAAGGCCGAGATGATTATGCACAGAAACCTTCAGTCCGTATTCAGCGGCAGCCTCCGCCTGAATTCGGGTCTGCTCACAGAAAACCGGCAGCTCTCCGCTTTTTGATTCAGCCCATATATAATCATATCCGAGTGCGGAAGACCATTTTATTGTTTCCGCGGCTGTGCCGCCCCGGCAGGTGGCAAAGCCCATGCCGAGGCGCCTTGCTGCGGCGGCTGTTTCGACTACCTCGGCTTCTGTGCGTGCCTCAAGACGCTCTATTCCCGAAAAGCCGAGACTTTTAAGCATCGCCAGCCGGTCGCTGTAATCGTACAGCGCACCGTCCCAGCAGTTGAGCCCGTAATCCGCCACACCTATTTTAATCATTTTCTTTCAGCTCTTTTCCTTTTTATAAGCATAACCGTTATCAAAACCATGCCTGCCGCGAGAACAGCCGCTTCGGCAATTATTATAACAGTGCGCAGTACGCTGCCGTTTCCCGGACTCTCGTTTTTCACGCTTACATCGGTTATATTTTCGGTCTGCGACGGCTCCGTATTCTCGGAGCTTTCACTCGTATCGCTTTCTGCGCCGGCGCTCCCGCTTCTGTTATCCACAATATTATCAAGCGTTATTTCCGGCATTGATGATACATATTCATTAAGCCGGACAAGCTGCGCGTACTGGTCTGCCTCAATAGTTCCGTCGCCTGAAACACGCACATCAAGTGTGAGCGCCGCTCCCTTGCTGAGAATATTCTCATAGCAATGCTTTACAAGCTCCTCGGTATCGTATATCGTTCCGCCTGTTCCCCAGTTGCTGCCCAGGAAGGTGAGAAAATGCTTCTGGTAACCGAGCTCTGTCCATCTGCCCTCCGCCGAATAATCAAAAATATCGGTTTCCGCAATGGAATTGGGGTGGCATATTTCGCCTGCCGAGTAATCCTCAACCTCAAAGCGGCAGTCATCAGCCTTTGTTCCGTTGTTAAAAGCCACAACCGCGTTTTTGTTTCCGCTTTTGAGAGCCGCCGCTTCCTGCTCGGCAACCCTTTCGTTAAATCCGGTGGAATCATAGCAGCCATCGATCCACCAGCCGGATATTTTATCACCGTAGCGTTCGGATACGGCGCTCATAAGCGATGACTGATTTTTCACAACCGTCCAGTTGAGCATATAATCGGAGTTGCTCTGACCGCCCGCCAGCTCTCCGGAAACGCGGCGCTCGGCTCCGAGCGCTTTGGCGACTGCGGTGTTGCCGGTTGTAGCTCCCGGTATCCAGTAAAGCATCAGCTTTATACCGTAAGGCTCAAGTGAATTATAAAGGTCAAGCACCAGATCGCGGTCGGTCGAGAGCTTTGAGCCGCCTATCATATTTTCAAGCTCCGGCATGGGAATGCAGTAAAGTCCGTCAGACTGTGTGAGCGTTATGCAGACCCATGACGCGCCTACCTCGTCAGCGCTTTTCGCGAAAGCGTCGGTATCAAAGGAATTTACAAGCTCGTTCCAGCTGCTTAAGGGAGCGCTGCCGCCGAGCTGCATAGACGAAAGATAATGCAGGAATATGCCGTATTTTCCCGCCATAAAATCGGTTGACGCCGAATATTTCTCCGCCGAAACGCCGACAGGCGCGACGAAGCAGGCGTAAAGCGCCGTTAAAACAGCCGCAATACCCGAAATAATTTTTAAAGACAGTTTTTTCATACGGCGATCCTTCCTTTCTTTTTACCTACTATAACCGTAACGGCAAGTGCTGCGAGACACAGAATATCAGCAATCCCAAGAGTTACGCAAAGCACTTTAAACACACCGCTTGCAGCCGTCTTCGGCTGTATCTTGCTGCCGGTTTCGCTGCCGCCGCCTGTTCCGAGCATCAGCTTTTCCTCATCGCTCAGTTCGTCATATCTGCTCATTTCGTCCATATCTATTTCCCAGTACGAAACATTGCTGATATGCATTTCGGAGCTTTGCGAGTTAAGGTCTCCTTCTACTTCTCCGGTAACAGTCTGCGCAAGCTCGATATAGGTGCCTCCGCGCGCGAAATCATTTTCGACCACACGCACAAGCTCTCCGTCAACATAAAAACGCAGGTAATCGTATGTATAAAGCAGTCCGTAGGTATGCGAGACACCGGCGAAATCATCGTTTATTTCCGCCGCCGCGCCGCCGTCAATCACCTTTCCGCCCTGCTCAAGCGGAGTATGGTTTTCCATATATCGGTATCCGGTCTGAAGCTCATAAAGTTCGTTCAGATAGGCTATATCTATCTCGAACGCGGTTCCGCCCATTCTGTAATCGCCGTCTGTGACAAGTCTGAAAAGGCTCTCTATTCCTGATATTTCAGGCAGCGTTATAACCGCCTCGTAGTATCCGTAGGAATACTTCGCCGCCGAACGTACCCCGCCGGTGGTATATGCGTCTCCGTTCTTTGACGAGCCTATGATAAGCGAGTTATTACCGAGCCTTACATTTGACGCGCTAAAAGAGCTTTTGCCGCCCGGGTCTTCCCCGTTAAGCACTGTCCAGTTAGTAAGCTCATCAAGAGCAGCCGCATCAAACACTTCGTTTAATCTGATGTTATAGAAGAATTTATCCGCGGCGCTGCCGTAGATTTCTCTCCATACAAGCTGTGTGCCGGCAGATATTTCATATCCGAGCGATTCGATAAGCCCGACATAATTCGTATCGGAATACTCTCCGAAATAATCCACTGTAAAGGTCGTGCCCTGCCACTGCTCCTCGCCGTGGAATATAAGCTGCATAAGCCGCTGCCTGTTGCTGAATTTCCAGCCGTCAACCGCGGAGCATTTAAGGCTGTTTTTCTCGATAAAGCCCTGGTCGTACGGTATGAATATAAACCCGTCAAATTCAGCCGGAAGTCCTACGCCGAGCCAGTTATGCTTTTCTCTCGGCTGGTCAACCATATTTCCGCGCGTGTCATAAAGCACCGCTCCCGAGCCGAAAACGGTAGAATCGTCGGTAAGCCAGTCGGTCATTATCGAAAGAGTAGCCGATTCCTTGCAGTCGGTCTTTACCCTCAGCACAAAGCCCTTCATATTCTCCCCGCCCTGGACAAGCGCCTTTGATGTATAGACGCTGTATGCGTCGGTAAGATCATCGGCGAATTTTATTTTCATGGCTTTGCGGTTCTGTATATCCGACATTTCATAGGTCAGCGTTCCGCCGGTACCGTATTCACCCTTATCCTGAACATAAAGTCCGCCGTCGAGCGGCTCCTTGAACGGCGTCATTCCGCCCTCGAAGTCAAACGGAAGGGTGTAACAATCCGGCTGCTGTACGGTGATTATTCCGTCATACAGCTCTTTAAGGATATTGATATGCTTATTTCCGCTGTAAATGCGCATATCATCGATGTAAACCGTTGTATCGCCCCATACGTCTCCGTTAAACATAATCTGGAGCGTATAATCCTTTGAGAAGTCCGCCATATTTTCCGGATACGTCTGATAGCTGTCATAATACCCCGGTACCGTAACAACCTCGCTGCGCGCGTCTTCAAACGGAAGGAAAAGATATCCGTCAAAATCGCCCGGAAGCACAACCTCCAAATTAGCGTTTCTTAACTGGAGCGGATTACCCTCAAGGTCGTATGCCGCGGCATTGTTGCCGAGCCATGTACGCTTTTCAAGCCCCTCCTGATTTATCGCGAAGGCGATATTTTTGGTAACCGAGCTGTCGCCTCCGCTGATTTTAACGCGCAGCATAAGTCCGCTAACCTTGCTGAAATCCGATTTGCTGAAACCGGATATCGGCGCCATATCGACCACGTTAAGCTCTGTGCGCTGATTGCCGGCGACTATCTTCCCCACCATTAAGGAAGTGCTGCCGACAAGCGCCGAGGAGCCGGTCACAGTTTTTACGCCGTCGTTTTTCCAGTGTGAGGCATTGTCATAGACATCATTCACAGATGTAAACGGCATAAGCCCGTCATCAAAGACAAACGGGAAGGAATAGCGTTCGGGCTGAATTACAGCCGAAGTGCTGTACCCGAGCGTATTGATGAGCTTTATGTGCTCTTCGTGCGTATCGCCTGAATAAAAGTTTATATCGTCGATATATACGGTGCAACCGTTCCATGTTTCATCATGGAAATAAAGCTGCATATTGTAGTCTTTTGAAAGGTCAACCATATTTTCGGGATAGGTCTGATATGTATCGTAATATCCCTGCACGGTAACCTGCTCGCTGCGTGCGTTTTCAAAAGACAGGAAGATAAATCCGTCAAATCCCGCCGGAAGCGACGCGGCAAGCTGCTCGGTCGTGATATCGACCTTCTCGCCCTTGAGGTTATACGCCACTGCCGAATATCCGAGCCATGTCGGCTTCTGCACCCCGTCCTGCCTGAGTGCGATGGTAAAGCGGTGCTTTGAGCCTGAGCTGTCTCCCGCGATTTTGACGCGCAGCATTATACCGGTTATCTTACTGAAATCGGTTTTGCTGAAATCCGGCTCAGCCGCCATTTTCGCGTTTGTTATCAGTGTGCGCTGATTTCCTTCCCTTATCGGTCCCACCTTAAGGGAATATACGCCGTTAAGCATTTCGGTTCCGCCGACAAGCCCTATTCCGCCGTCTGCCACATGCTCGGCGTTGTCATACACATCGGTCACGGTAATGAACGGATTGTATTCCTCGTCAAAGCTCAGCGGCAGTGAATATCTTTCGGGCTGGGCGACGGCTGTTATGATATAACCGAGCTCTTTAAGATATTCGTAATGCGAGGCGGCGTCCGTTCCGCTGTATATTCCGAAATCATCCATATAAACCGTCATGCCGTTCCATGTCTCGTCATGGAAATATATCTGCATGCTGTATTCTTTTGAAAGGTCTACCAAATTTTCCGGATACGACTGGTATGTATCGTAATATCCCGGTTCGGTAACCTGCTCGCTGCGCGCGCTCTCAAGAGGAAGAAATACAAACCCGTCAAAGCCTGCCGGCAGGTTGAGCGCCAGCTGCTCGGTTTTAATTTCTATTATTTCTCCGCTCAGGTCATACGCCGCTGCGCCGTAGCCGAGCCATGTCGGTTTCTGCACCCCGTCCTGCCTTAAGGCAACAGTGAATTTATGCGTTCCGCCGCTGTCGCCGGTCAGCTTTATACGCAGGGCGATTCCCGTGACATTACTGAAATCGGTTTTGCTGAAGCCCTCTACGGCGGTCATCGGAACATTGGTAAGGAATGTGCGCTGATTGCCGTCTCTTATCGGTCCGACCTTCACCGACGCCGTTCCGTTAAGCGCTTCCGAACCGCTTACAAGCGCAACGCCCTCACTGCTTACATGCTCTGCGTTATCGTACACGTTGCTCACCGAGGTGAACGGCATAAGCCCGTCGTCAAACGGAAGCGGGAAGGAATATCTCGACGGCTGTACTACCGCGGTTGTGGCGTATCCTAGCGATTTTATAAGCTCAAGATGCTCCCCGTGAGTATGGCCGCTGTAATAGTTTATATCGTCTATATATACCGTTGTTCCGTTATAGGTTTCGTCATTGAGATATATCTGGAAGCTGTAATCCTTTGAAAGATCAACCATACTTTCGGGATGAGTCTGATAATTATCGTAATAACCGGGCTCGGTCACCTGCTCGCTGCGCGCGTATTCAAGCGGCATAAACACAAAACCGTCAAAGCCTGCCGGCAGGCTTAGCCCGAGGTTCTCGGCAGTGATTTCTATTTTGTTTCCGCCAAGGTCATACGCCGCGGCTCCGTAGCCGAGCCATGTGGCTTTTGCTACGCCGTCCTGTCTTAAAGCGGCGGTAAAACGGTGCGAAGCGGTTCCGGTATATCCGCTGATTTTTATACGCAGCATTATACCGGTTATCTTGCTGAAATCTGTCTTGCTGAAATCCGGCTCTGCCTTCATTGCGGCGTTGGTCAGCATTGTTCTCTGGTTGCCCTCTCTTATCGGACCTACCTTGAGAGAGAAAATGCCGTTGAGCGCTTCGCTGCCGCTTACAAGCGCAATGCCCTCGCCGCTTATATGCTCCGCATTATCGTAAATGTTATTTACGTTGATAAATGGATTGTACTGCTCCTCAAAGCTCAGCGGCAGAGAATACCGCGACGGCTGCGCCACCGCCGTAATACCGTAACCGAGACTTCTGAGCAGCTCATAATGATCGGCTGTTTCCTCACCCGAATATACGCATATATCATCGATATATACATCAGAGCCGTTCCAAGAGCTGTCACCGAGATACATCTGAAACGTGTAATCCTCAGAAAGGTCTACCATACTGTCAGGATATGTCTGATAGCTGTCATACGAACCGGGCACCGTGACCTGTTCGCTCCTTGACTCTTTGAAAGGGAGGAAGACGAAGCCGTCGAAGCCGGCAGGCAGATAAAGTCCGAGATTTTCGGTGGTTATTTCGACGCGGCTGCCGTCTATGTCATACGCAACTGACTGCTTTCCGAGCCATGTAGCTTTTGCCACTCCGCTCTGACGCAGCGCGATCGTGAATTTATGCCTTGAGCTGTCAGCGCCGTCGGCTATTTTAATTCTGAGCGCTATGCCCGAAGCCTCGGAAAAATCGGTTTTGCTGAATTCCGGCATTCCGGGAGCGTCTATTATTTTAAGACGCGTCTCGGAATTATTCTCCGAAACAGCGGATATCTTGAGTGATGAGCTTCCGTTAAGAGCCTCAGCGCCCGAAACGGTGCCTATGCCGTCCGACGTCCAGTGCTCCGCGCCGCTGTAAACATTGCTTATGCTGTCAAACGGATTGCTCTCCTCAAATGAAAACAGAAAACCCTTCCAGAAAGTTTCCGCCGAAGCAACATAGACACTCGCTATCAAACCGAAAAGTATGCTCAATACCGTGCATACCGCGACGGCTGACGATAGGATTCGCTTCATAATATTTACCTCCCGTTTTTTATCAGCTTCCGGTGAGTCCGGAGCTTTCAATACCCTGAATAAACGATTTCTGGCATACCACATATACTATAAGCACCGGCAGAAGTATGAGAACTATGCCCGCGTTTCTCATAAGAGAGAGACTCAGCCCTCCTGTGGAATCGCTTCCCGATGTCAGCATATAAGTCATATTGACCAGAATATCGGAATTTGTAAGCACCGGAGCCACCGTCATATCGGTCCAGAGCCATACAAATGAGAAAAGAAACACCGTGACCATCATCGCGCGCGCGCCGGGAAGCATTATCGTCACAAATGCCCTGAACGAGTTGCAGCCGTCAACATAAGCTGCTTCCTCAAGCGAACGCGGAAGACCCTTGAAATACTGTCTGAGAATAAATATGAACAGACCGTTTTTAAGTCCCATACACAGTATCCCGAGTATTATAAGGGGTGCAAATGAATTTGTAAGGTTAAGCGTTCCCGCTCCGATAAGCCTGAACAGCCCGAACAAATCAAAATATCTGAACTGTATATATCTTGTGAGCATTAAAGTGTCAGGCGGTATAAGAAGCTGAATTATCACGCAAGCGAAGATTGCCGCGTTGCCTTTAAATCTGAATCTCGCAAGACCGTAGCCCACCATTGTGCAGGACATTGTCTGCACGGCGGAGGTGAGCGTGAAAATAATCAGAGATGTGATCATTGTGTGCGGTATGTTGAGAGCGTCCGCGGCGGACGAATAATTTTCAAGCGTGAAATGCTTCGGGAAATACTTGACCGTTATGTCCACAAGATCGTCAAGCGACATAAACGAGCCGCATATAACAGACACTATCGGATAAATTATCACAAAACTGATTCCGATAAGAAGAACAAGTCTCAAAACCGTTACCGCAATATGCGAAGCAGTCTTTTTTATCCTGTAAAAGCCGGAGCTTTCCCTGTAAACACGCAGTCTGCCCGCTAAATCAGTCATAGTAATACACCAGCCTTTTAACCAGCGTGTAGATTATCATTATGATAATTCCCGCCAGCACAAGATAGAAAAGCGCCATTGCCGAGCCGAGTCCGTACTGGGCGTTTGAGAAGAGCGCCTCGTGTATCTCGGTTATCGCTTTGTTTGACGAGCTTGTAAAGGAATCGACTATACAGTAAATTATGTTAACCAGAATAAGAGGACTTACCATAGGGAAGCTGATTTTCCAGAAAACGTCCCACGCGGAGGCTCCCTCTATATACGATGCCTCATATATGCTCGGCGATATCGACTGCATTCCCGACAGGAATATGACCGACGGCACCGCCGACATGGTGGTGATATCCGATATTCTGCCTACAAGTCCGTCAATAAAGTCAACAAAGGATTTGCCGATGTTCATTTCGGTCAGCAGCTGTGTAAGCCCGCCCGAGAAAACCGAGCCCGAATTTTCCGAAAGGCTGCCTATGTTCTGCATATTGCTGCTTATGAAATCTCCCGCCGTAAGGTAATCTACCATACCGGAAGCGAGTATTACGGGCAAAAACAGAATTGTTCTGAAAACCGTCCGCCCAACGAACTTCTGATTGAGTATACTCGCTACAAAAAAGGAAAACAGTACAACCACCGGAACGTTTATTACCATATCGCGCACAGAGGAAAGCACGGTTTTTCTGAAATCGGGATCGACAAAAAATATTCTGTTGTAATGCGTCAGTCCGACCCATGTAGTCTCATATGTCTCCGCTCCTACCGTAAGCTCGTTGAAGCTGAAAACCACGACCTTGAAAAGCGGATAGGCCACGAAAACCAGAAAGCCTATTATAAAGGGCATACAATACAGATATCCGTTGCGGTTCTGCTTTTTCTCAAACGAGACCGCTTTGCGCTTTTGTGACATCTACTCTGCTCCCCTCACATAATTTTCCGCCGGCACTTCGGTTCCGCCGACTGTAACTCCGTAGCCGTTATAGTTCACAATGACATAATTCCCGTTTTCAAAAACGGTTTTATACACATTGTCCGCCAGTCTTTCATGCTTTTTCACCGTAAGGCCGTAATTCCCCTCGAGCGCCTGTTTTACCTCTTTGTAAACCGAAAGCACGCTCTCTTTAATATCGTCATACTTAATGGAATACCATTTGCTGAAATAGGAGTCCTTCAGATTATCGTCGGTATTTCCGGCGGTTATGAAGTATACTCCCGAATTACATTCTATGAGCTTCAGAATATCGCTTCTTGAGGCTCCCGATAAATTTACCGCACCTGCGGCATAGTCGATACGGCCGCTGTAAACCATCGCGGTAAAAGGCACCTCATACATACAGTTGTTATTCCGCGTGCTTATGAGCGGAAGCTCCACTATATCGCTCATATTCGAGCCGAAAGGCACGTTTCCCGTTCTCGAAAGCAGCCTGCTTCCGTTCTCACTGTGCTGCGCGACTGCCCCGCTCAGCATTTCTTTGGTTTCCTCACGGTCGGTCACGTCGTTTTCGCTGTAATCGGGTATTATGTATTCCGCGAGACCGCGCAGCGAAAGCGAGCTTATACCGAGCTCCGAAAATTCCCGTATCACATTGTCGAGCGACTCCGCCGTATATTCAGGAGTCATGGCGTAAGCCAGCAGATCGGCTTTCTGATAGTCTGAAAGATTGTATTCATACACTTTTGAAAGCTGCTGAACCAAGGTGCGGCTCACGAGCTCCTTTTTTACTCCCGAGCCTATCGCCGACTGATATACGAACTGTAAATCTATATCTGGGAAAAACTCTATCCCGTTTTCGTCTGCAAGCTCCTTAAGCTCTGAAAAGCCGTCCTCGCCGCCCGCTTCAGATGAGATTTTCAGCTTGTCGGCGTAGCCAGAACGCCAGCCCGTATCCTGCCAGCCCGAAAGAATCAGCTTTTCCCTCGCGCCGGATTCTTCGGCGGCGTCAGCCGCTATTTCGCCCGCCTTTCCGAAATCGGTCAGAACCTTTATAACATTATAGGTAAAGCCGGCGCTGGTTTTCTTATAGTCAACCGAGGAAACTATTTCCGTATACAGCGGAGGCACGCTTTCGCCCGTTCTGCTGTCCCCGAAAAGGTAATTTCCGTACCATACAGCCATTCCCGAATAATCCGCGTCCTCACCGGTCATAAAATGATATCTGATTTTTATGTCCCCCGAATACGGCTCGCTTTGCTCTCTTGTATACGAAGCGTTTTCGTAATACCCGCTGTCTGACAGTGACTTGGGATAAACCTGCTGGGTATCCTTTATGCTGAAATCCGGCCATATACGCGCCGAAAGGGTATTTGTACCCGAAACCGCGTTTATGCCCGCTATGGCGTCCCCGTCCTCTATCACGGCGAAACAGGCACTGTTCTGCTTTTTGATGCCGAAAACCGGCATAATCGCCTGATTGAGCGAGTAAATGCTTTCATTCTGCGTAATTGAATGATTTTCGCCGTAAAGCGCCGTATTGACGGTCTGTCCCGCCGTTTCCTTTCCGTTGTAAAAATCCATCAGCGAGCCTGACCCGTCAGGAATGAGAAAATATCCTTCACCGTCAGCCGGCGGCGAACCGAAATACTGAAGCACCGAGAGCTTTTCTATACCGTCCGCCGCGTCGTTCCAGTACAATCCTTCCCCCGGAAGCGTCACAACAAGGTCATCACCGTCAAGCGTGTATTCCACCGTGATATTGAACTGAAAGCTGTTGTTTGTTGTTACCGAAGCCGATATATCGAATTCCTCACAGTCACGCTCCAACTCTTCCGCATTGTATCCGGCTTCCTCAAAAGCGGCTGAAAGCTGCTTTCTGGCGTTCAGAAGCATATCCTCGTTTCGCAGTATATAAACGTCTTTGTCTCTCGCCTTCGGATATGTCTGCAAAAAATCCTCGTACATTTCGTCGGTGTATAAATCAGGCGCAAGATGCCTGTACAGCGAGGTGACGGTAGCTTTTGAGTATGATGACATTTTTCCGGTAAACTCCTCAAATCTTTCGGCGGATATATAAACCGGATAAATAAGGTCGTTTGCAATATCGCCGAACGAATACGTGACCGTCGCTCCGCTTTCGTTTTTCTCTATGCTGTACTGACCCTTTTCAACGCTGTCTGCCATAGAATTCATTGTGGCCGTCACACCTGACGCGTCGAGATAAGTGAACGAAAACAGCGCGCCTCTGCCCTCTTCCGCTATTCCGCCTGAAGAGCTCCATACCGCTCCGGTGCTTTTGATTATTATTTCAAAGTCGGTAGTATCGGGATTTATGCGCATTTCGAGCTTCTCGTTTTCCGCGGCCGTTTCATAAGCCGTACCGGAGGTGTCATTTCCTGCAAATCCCGATTCAATGAACTCCCCGACTGCTTTTTTCTCTGCCTTTTTACCGGAGCAGCCGGAAAGAACAACAAGCAGAACCGGCAGCACCGTACAAATCAGTTTCTTCATCAGTCTTTACCTTTCCCTGTTAAAAACGGAGATAAATTTCGTTTGCCATATCGCTGCCTACGCCTATCATCTGGCTCACAAGCGCGAATACCAGCATTACAAGAAATACTACTATCACCATTATGAGCAGTGTTATCAGAAGCACCAGAACCGTCTTTGACATGGTGTAGGAGTGAACCTGCATATTGGAGCATACAATAAGCGCGAAAGTCCAGATAAGCATAACCGACATCAGCAGAATATAAATGCTCTTTTCGTCGGCTGTCATAATATGCGAGCAGATAAGCAGCACAGGAAGGAATATCAGCATCGGCGTAAGCGAATAGGCGGTTCCCATAAATATGTATTTGAAGCTGCCCTCGCCGCTCATAAGGCTTGACACGCACCAGTTGCATATCACAAAAAGGAAAAACGGGGCTATAACCGTGAACAGGCTCATCACAAAGCTGTCTGTCCCTATGCCGGTTGTAAAGATAAAGCCCCTCGTACAGTTGAATACCGCAAAAAACAGCGTTGCCGCCGCAAGTATCGTTAACGCGGCAGACGTCCTTCCGTATCCTTCCTTTTTCATATTCCAGAATGAGCTTATCGGTCTTGAAATGATCTTAAGGCTGTATCTGAGAGCCGAAGAATATGTAAACGGGTCACGCTCCTTTTTCGGACGTCTCTTATTTACCGCCGCTATGGCTATAAGCGCCAAGACAGCAAGAATAGCGCCGGTAAAAATCAGCGAAAAATGCTCGCCGGTAAAAATCCGGCGCTGGGCGCTGTAAGCCTTTGAATAAGACTCACGGTCATTAGCCAGCTTGAAATAGTGCATAGCCTCCGCGTAATTTCCCTCGCGGTAATTGACACGACCGAAATTTCTTATTGTGCATATACTGTTGTTGTTAAGCGCGTATATTTCCTTCCATATACCGTTTTCGGATTCGTAATCGCCCGCCGAATGGTATTCCGCCGCCTGAATATATTTCATGGCGTAATCAGTCAGATTGAAAACCGAAACAAAGTCGCCGCGCGAGTCCGCAACATAAAATCTTCCGGAATGATAGTCAAGCGCCGATACGGTTTCAAATGTTCCGGCGTAGCTTCCCTTTCCCCCGAACTCAAAGAGCATATCACCGTCATCATTGTAGACAAATACCCTGCCGCGCGTATTGTCAAGCAGCGCGTATATCCCGTTACCCAACGAGCAGACGTCCACATAGGTTTCCGGTCCTCCGTATTTTCCCTTTGAATACCGGTTGACATTGAGAGTTGATATCTCGTCTAATATGTTTTTTCCGAGCGCGTTGAGCTTTTTTACAGAGCTTAACGAATCGGTAGAGTCAAAATAAGCCGAGCAGGCGTATATGAAATTCTTTTCGTCAACACAAACGCTGCTGTACTCGTTAGGAACAAGCGAAACCGAACGTTCCTTCTGCGCCTTTGTGGAAATCATTCTCCAGAATATATCGGACAGTGAAAATTCCACTTCAACCGCGCCGAAAATCTGGTTAAACGCACCTTTTTTATCAAGCTCTATTATACCGGAATTGAAGTTTCTCGAAACAACATACATTCTGCCGAGCGAATCCACGGTTATCCTCACCGGTGTAAAGGCGAAATCCTCGCCCAGAGCCGCCGCGTCAGGCGCGGGAATTATTCTTTTAAAGGAAAAGTCGGCGGCAAGCTCTACTATGCGTCTGTTCCCTGTATCGCATATATAAATGTCTCCCTCGCCCGTAACAAAAACGCCCTCGGGCTGGCTAAACGTATCGGTTTTTCCGCCGTTTTCAAACTCTTTTATAACCTCCGCGGTGCGGCAGTCGGGATCCGTCTTTACGATCCGGCTGTTGCCCTTGTCAACTATATATATATTGCCGTCCGAATCGCAGCAAACATCGGTCGGCTCCGTAAAAGCGCCTGTACCGAGGTGCTCTCCGGTAATATTTATATAAAACTCTGCCGCATCCGGAGCGGGAACGGCATTATTCTCAAGGTCATATGTAAAGCTCCTCGTCGGAGATTCGGCGGCGGCGGAAAAAAGCGGTATCTGTATTAAAAGCAGAAGCGCCAGAACCGAGCGGCGCCATTTTCTTTTTTTCAAAATTTTCACCCCAAACAAAAGAAACTATTCCTTTATGCCCGATGACGCCATAGTATTAAGTATATTGCTCTGCGATACTATGAAAACAACCAGCGGCGGCAGCAGCATTATGAACGCCACGGCCGCAGCGGAGCCGGTCCGAGCCACTCCTCCTGAAACCACCTGACTAAGCGCGTAATTAAGCGGCTTGAGAGTCTCGGTATAAATATAGCCGTTACCGGTAGTGCTCCATATAGACTGGAAAGAAAATATGATTAGTGTAAGCCACGCGGGTTTTACAAGCGGCATAACTATCTGCCAGAATATCCGCATCTCGCTTGCGCCGTCCACCCGCGCCGCTTCAAGAATAACCGTCGGAACGCTTGTTGCGATAAACTGCTTCATAAGATAAAGTCCCATTGAGGAAGCGGCAGCAGGAAGAATAAGCGCGAAATACGTATTCACCATATTAAGAGAATTCATAATAATATAGTTAGGTATCGCGGTTACGGTCGCGGTGAACATAAGGGAAATAACCACTGTGCCAAAGAATATCCGCTTACCGGGAAATTCTCGCTTTTCAAGCACATACGCCGCCATGGAGGCGAATATTATCTGCAAAAAGGTTGAAATTGCCGTGACAAACACCGAGTTGAATATGTATCTTGAAAAAGGTATCCACGACTGCGACATAAGCGAGCTCAGATTTTTGAAATTGCTCAGTGTGGGGTTAATTACATACAGCCGCGGCGGATAAACAAAAATTTCATCCATCGGCTTGAAGGCATTGCTTATCACATACAGCAGCGGAAGCGCCATAAATGCCGCTATTATGCAAAGAAATATGAAGTTTACCGCATTGCCGCCGACCGACCTTGCCAGTCCCGCCCGCGAAATGCGTTTTACTTTCTTTTCGGTAGTTTTTTTCATTATCAGGTGCCCACCCTATTCAAAAGCCTT
This sequence comes from uncultured Clostridia bacterium, assembly GCA_944376655.1. Classification (GTDB taxonomy): domain Bacteria; phylum Bacillota; class Clostridia; order Oscillospirales; family Acutalibacteraceae; genus UBA737. Next base: position 5,165 of record CALWDJ010000025.1, on the reverse strand, counting down.
TTAATGAGCTCGTTGCATATTATCATCAGCGCGAAAAGCACTGTTGCTATCGCGCAGGCATAGCCCATTTCAAAACGAGTGTTTCCGTAATCCTCGAGATGATTTATTATGGTGTGCGCGGCGTAATCCGTGCTGGGAGAGCCGAAAAGCTGGGTTCCTACGGCGCCTGCCGAGAAGGTTGCGGTGATGCTCATTACCGCGCCGAACATCAGCTGCGGCTTCATGGTAGGAAGGGTTATAAACCACAGCTCCTGCCAGCGGCTTTTTATTCCCTCGATATATCCCGCCTCATAAAAGCTTTTATCTATTGTTTTAAGTCCCGCTACAAACGACAGAAATCCGGCGCCCAAGCTCATCCATATCATAACTATAATAACAATCGGCAGCATCCACTCTGTGTCTGACAGGAACTGCACCGGCTTTTTTATTACGCCGAGGCTTATCAGCACACTGTTTATATAGCCGTAAGAATCGTTGCTGAAAATATACTGCCATATCGTATAAGCGCCGCCGGATATTGACGGAGCATACATTATTGTTACCATGACCGCCCTCAGGACATTGTTAAGCTCATTTATCTGCCACGCTATCAGCAAGGACGCGAGATAACCTATCGGACCCACAACAAGCGCAATTATTATGGTATTCCTGAACGCGATAGTGAAAATCTCATCATCTACAAACAGCTTCTGGTAATTTTTGAGTCCCACAAGCTCGGGCATTTCAAGCAGATTGAAATCCGTAAACCCGAAAAATATGGAAATCGCCACCGGCATTACCACAAACGCCGCGAAAAGTATCCCGAACGGCAGAAGAAAAAGATAGCAGTCGTAATTTTTCTTTGCAAGCCTCAGATTGTAACGTATTTTTTCACCGAGTGATATTTTATTCATTTTCTGACCTCTTATTCAAGTCCGAACTCGCTGCGTTTGTCCGAAAGCTCTTTGTTGATATCTGCGGTATACTTATCAAGCGTGTCCTTAATATCCTCGTCCTTAATAAGCACCGCTCTTAAAGCATTGTTGAAATGCCGGCTGAGATAATAGCTTCCCGGCACCTCTTCAACCGCACTCGAAACCGAAATCTGACCGTCTATCACCCTGATTTCGCTTTCTGTCCACGGCAGCGTCTCAAACGCTTCCCTGTTGGCGGTAAGGTATCTTGACGACGGCCCCAATATGCTTTCAATCTCTTTTCCGAACTGAGACTGAACATCTGCTGAGCTCCACCAGTCAAGAAACTCAAACGCTTTTTCCGGCTGCTTTGAGCCTTTAAGCAGTATACTTGCCGTCGCGCTTATGCAGCCGCTTCTGTTTATTGTACCGTCTTCATTCTTTATTCCGGGCAGCAGCGCTATTCCCCACAGTCCGTCAATTTCGGGAGCCGACACCTTTAAGTTGTTATACGACCCTATTTCAGCCACCGCCACCGGCATTTCACCGGTTCTGAAGCGGTTGACAAAATCGTACTGCAGGTCAAGCGAATAATTGCTGTAAAAATTCACCATAAGCTCGAAAGCGTCGGCGTTCTTCTGTGACGAAAGGAGAGTCTCCTGCCCGTTTCCGGCATACATTTCCCCGCCGTACTGGAACATAAAGCTCGAATATGTATTAAGCGACGACGGAAGCCCGAAGGTCATATTGTTTTTCTGAAGAACCGATATAAGCTCAATAACATCGTCCCATGTCTCAGGCAGCGGCTGCTCAAGCTCTCCGAGTATGTCCGCCCTGTAAAACAGAAGCGGAAAAGTAACCGTTTCAGGCAGAGCGTACAGCGAGCCTCCGAAGCTCAACGGAACGAGCGTTTCCGGATAAAAGCGCTCCCGTATTTCATCAATTCCGTCAAATGTATTAAGGTCGTACACGGCATTGCGCAGCGCATAGTTTACCGGATCAGAAACCGCCGCACCAAGAAGCACATCAGGTCCGTTTCCGGCAAATACCGCCTTGAGAACCGAAGCCGTATCAACATTTTCAAGCTGAACATTTATTCCGCTTTCCTGAACAAATGAATTCTGTATCATTGTTTTAAGAACCTGCATCTGGTCTCTTCCCGATGTCATCCAGACCTTTACAGGCTTCCCTGAATTGTCTGACATATTGCCGATATTATTGTAATCGACAATAAAAGACGAGATAAAGGAAATAATGCTGTCCGCAATCTTTTTAAATATGTTTGCCTCAGCTTCCGGTATTTCATTGTTTTTGCCGCTTATTATAAATGAGTCCATAGAAAGAGGTTGTGACAGCGCCGAGGTGTACCATGTGCCAAGCGAGCCTATATTTGTTTTGAAATAACTGAATGCCGGCGGAATATTGTCCGGATCCTCCTCAAAGCTGCCGAGCTGTTTTATAAGCGTGTCGAAAACCGAAAGGTCTCCGCCCTTTTTACCGGTGACCGCCTCAAAGCTGTCCCTTACCTCTTCAAGCCTTTTTTTCTGAACCGAAATACTTTCAAGCACCTCCGGCACCAGTTTGTCAAGACTGTAATCCCTGTAAGAGTCAGGCGAAGCGCCTGTGACCGCGAGTATTTCACGGTATATGGTGTTAAGGCTGTCAACTATATCGCTTACCTCACGCAGTGCGCCGCCCATTTCACCGAGCACCGCCTCGAGCTTTATTTCGTTTTCACCCTCCTCAAAATAAAACAGCCAGTCACCGTTCTGCTCGTCGCCGAGGGTCATATTGACCCAACCGCCGGTATATATGAATCTGACGGCATTAGCTTCGGCAAAAGGTATTTCACCGTTTATATAAAGCCGTCTCGTTGAGTAAAGACCTTCCCTGAAATCCTGTTTTACCTTAAGCGTTATCCTGTAAAGACCTGCCTGCTTAACATTTATCTTCCATATTATGAACTGTCCGGCGGTTTTCCAGTTTGAGCCGCTTACAGTATTGAGCTTCATCAGAAAATTATCGTGCGGCGTTACCGAAGAGCTGCTGTCGCTCACCGGTACAACCGTAGGGTCTGATTTGAGAAAATAATTCTCCGCTTCGTACAAATCAAAGCTGTCGCTTATCTCGGTGTACCCGAGAGCGGAATATTCTTTTAATGTATCAGCATAGTCCGGTGTGCCGCTGTAAGGCACAAGTTCAACCAATGAAACCGAAAAGTTCCCGGTGACCGAGCCGACCGAAAACTCATCTGTGTTTTCAAGGTAAAAGCAAAGCGGACTGTTTTCATATCGCTCCGTATCGTATAAATATGTTGTTTCCCAGCGGGGCGCAAGGCTTTGTGACGAACGGATATCGTTGCCGTAATAATCCTGCCTGATACCGTCCTTGTCGGCATATATGCAGCTTAAACTTATTCCGCCTGCTTCGGCAAAAGGTATCTCACCGTTTATTTTCACAGAGACCGAGGCATATGACGAGCGGCACTCGCCCGGATAGTAGTTTATCCTGACGCTGTACCAGCCCGGCTCCCCCGTGATTTTCCATGACGCGCTGCCGCCTTCGGCGATATCAAGACAGTTGCCGCCGTTGTCCTCCCGCGGGACAAGCTCCGCATTTTCAAGCGCGGAAGCGCTTTCGGGCAGAAGTTTTATTGCATCAGCCGCGCTTTCCTCCGCGCCGGAAAAATAATCGACGTAATCCTTATACTCATCCGAGCCGCTTAACGGTATGCTCATTTCCTGCGCCGATATTGCCGAACAGGCGCAAAGCGAAATTACCGCAGCCGTAACGGCAGCAAGCATTCTTAATGTTTTTTTAGTTGATTTAGCTGTGCCCAAAACAATCACCCGAATCTGTTATATCTCTCTGGTCCACCTGATTTTTCCGCTTACCGCCAGAAGCGCCACAACGTCCATTATATCGTACGCCATTCTTGTAATACCGGTGGTGGGCTTTCCCGTATAAGGATTAAGCACCTCATAAAAAATATTTCCCTTTCCGGAGCAAAGTGCTTTCTTAAGAATCCCAACGGCTTTTTCCGTATATCCCGCCTTATCAAGCCCTAACGCCAGATATGACATTTCCCTCGGCCAGTGACCGCCGCTCCAGTAGCCGTCAGGCGAAAAGCCTTCGCAGTCGGCGCTCTGCATAGGAGTATAATAAAGTCCGAACTCGTCGGGATTGTCAAGATGGGAATATATTTGCTTTTTTCTGTCTCCGTCGGTTTCGTAATAGAGGAAATAAAACGAATCGGCGCTCTTTGCGTTTATAATTTCACCGGCGTTTACGTCAATATCGTGATAGAACCCGTCTTCTCCGCTCCAGCATTCAGAACGTACAGCCGCTCTGACCTTATTATACTTATCCGCGCACTGCTTTTCAAACTCAGCGTCATTTTTTATACGCGCCATCGCCGACATTTCGGAAAGCGCCCTTAAATAGTAAACCTGCTCAACCACAGTAGTGACAGGCGAGCGGTTTTTTTTGAGGAAAGCCTGATATTCCGCTTCGCTCATGCTCTCCGCCGCTTTCCACCATTCTCCGATAGGGGCGTTTCTGAAAAAGCATCCCAGCTTATCGTCCCAGCCGCTCTCCCAGAGATTAGCCCATTCGATAAGCGAATCGGAATTTATATCCCGGTCTTTCCCGATGCTGTGCATATAAAGGCTGAGCTTCTCATACACGGTCATACCCGAAGGCAGCCTGAAATCAAGAATGTCCTTATCTCCGGTATTCCTTATGTAAAATCCCACAGTATGTACTATTATAGCAACGCCGTTGGAGAGACGTCCCGAATCGCCTTTCCTGCCGTAGCAGCTTTCCCCATCAGAATGAAGATACCAGCCGTGCCGCCCCTCGGAATTTATCGCGGCATCAATATATGAGCAAATAAGTCTTTTTGCCGTGTCACGCATACAGGTGAGCGAAAGAGCCGCCATGCATTCCGGCCCGTCGTTGCTCCATGTTCCAAGCCAGCCGGTCCTGTCCGGAGCCATATAAACCGGGAAACGGTTAAACTCCACATCGCTCACATTCACAAGCAGGCACCACCACGCCCAGTACTGTCTGACAAGAAGCTCCTCCTCACCCGATATATATACGGGGCAGGAATCAAAATAGCCGTTCCAGAACTTTCTGCTTTTATCAGCCGATACATCTCTGTCTGAAAAAAGCCTGTCGGCACTTTCCGTGACCGAAAATTCGTCTGTCCCAAACGAAACCGACACGGCAAACCTGGCGCCGTCCTTTCCGGACATTATAATTTTACTG
>CALWDJ010000024.1 GCA_944376655.1 uncultured Clostridia bacterium | reverse complement strand
CTCTCGGCTGATCGCCCTCCACCGTCGCGAGATAATAGGTCTCTGCTTTTTTCAAAAAATCATATACGCGTTTCATCATCTTTCTCCTTTCAAAAGTTTATTTATACACGAAAACAATACCATTCTGAATATAAATAATCAGCATTTGCCTTCCTTCGTTTCAGAACTGTAAATTCTTATTACCCCAATCCGCGTTAAAAAACATAATGTAGTAGATCGGTATATAGGTTATCTTGCCTTTTTGCGTGACTTTTCTTTCGTTGGATACAACGAATGCTTTTTTGATATGATAATCTTCGTTTTGAACAAATGTATTCAATGCGCTGTGCACGGTATAATCCTTACCGGACTTTACTTCGATCGGCACAGCGGACAGGCTGTCATAATCATCAATCAGATAATCAACCTCACCCTTGCTGCGATTGTCATAATAAAAGAGTTTATGACCGTGCGCGATCAATTCACTGGCAACAACCGTTTCATACACAGAACCCAGATTGATACTTCTTTCATCATTCAGCACTGCTTTGATGTTATTTCCGTAAAGAATGCCCGTAAGAATACCGACATCATTCAGATAAAGCTTCAGCAGATTCTTTCCGGTAGATTCGATCAGAGGGAATGTCGGATTAGAAATCGCCTGAACATTCAGTGCGATACCCGCGCCGATAAGATAATCGAATTCATCCGCATAATGATTGAACGTCTTACCCCTCTTATTCTCTATGTTTTGCACGACAACTCTTTTTTTCTTATTCTCCATATTAGAGGGAATCAGATCATAGATTCTGCGAATCTTCAATTTCTTTTCATCGTCATATTTTGAAGCATCTGCGGCGTAGTAATCGTGAATTTCATTTTGAATATCACGGACTGCCTGAATGTTTTTTGTTTCAAGATAGGCGTTGACCGCATCGGGCAATCCGCCTACAAGCAAAAATTTGCGGAATAAATCCAGCATTTTATTGTGCATAGACTCATCTAATGCCTCCAACCGTTCAAACTTTTTACGCATGGAGGAAATCACAAGTTCGTTCATTCCGTTCGCATAGAGAAATTCCTCAAAATCCAGCGGATACATCCTGACCTTCCGGATGCTGCCCATTGGGATGGATGTGGTTTGCGATAGCGTAACACCTAAAAGCGATCCGCTCGCAATATAGGTGAACTTATTATCCTGCGACAGGAATTTCAGCAGAGTGAGCAAATGAGGATAAGCCTGTATTTCATCAATAAAAATCAGCGTGCTTTCTTTACTCTTCATTTTATCCCCTGCGAGCATACTGACCTGCAGATAAAAATCTTCTACGGTTTTCGTATTTTCAAAAAGACGGTCGCCTAAAGAGTCCTCAATCATATTGATTTCGATATAGTTTTCAAAGAGCTTTTTCCCAACATAATTGATGATGTAGGTTTTGCCGATCTGACGGGCGCCGTCGATTAAAAGAATCTTTTTAGAATCAGATTTTAAATGTTCTTCAATGAGAGATTCTATCTTACGATATAGCATAAAATATTCCTCCGTCGAAACTTTTCAAATATATTATAGCAAATCAGTAATGACATTTCAATATTAAATCCCAATAGATTTTATGACATTTCAAATATACGAGATAGAATCCTCTGCTGAAATGAGTTTTTATTTTTAAAGGGAACCATCCCACACGACTTTTGGTGTTGTGCGGCGTAACACCGTCTCTGTAATGCACTGCCAAATGGGTAATATCCAGGCCAAAACAGAGGCATTTCTATGCGGAGTTCTAATCATTTTCATTGGATTTTGATTAGAACTGCTATATAATGAGAAAAATCTACGACTTAAATAACAGCGGTGCTTCGGCAGATTTCAGGTGCAAAAAAGCCCGCAATCACGGGGATTGCAGGGATTCGGTTAAGGTATATTATCTTCCGTCAAATTCCGCCAAGTTCGTTTTTTAGCACTTGACTCGAAACGGACAATAAGACCGAAAATCATTGAAATTCGAATTTCCTCGTTTTTGCAAAAGCCGGCAACATCATAATAAGGTATAATGTCCGCTGATATATTTCTCATGCTTTTCTTGTAGTTTTGCCATAAAAATAACCGTATCATAGAACTTTTGCAGACGCCTGCGGAAAGGAAAAGCCTGAAAAATATAGTTATCGGGTTTTAATTTCTATTTTGAACATTAACAAACGGCATTTCGGTCATTCTGAGATTTGTGCAACCGTACGGAATAAGTGTAACCTTGCACGGTGCTGAAATCGGCGTTCTGCTGTTTGGAGTCTCGCGGCAGACACCGTTTTCAAAGCCCCAGTCAATTTCCACAAAGGTTCCGGTCATAGATACCGGCGGCTGCTCCGTAGAAAAAGCGGATGGATAGTCATCATTTTCGCAGACAGTAAATTTATCGTCCGCGAAAGCATAATTCCACTTTGAAAGCGGACGTATCTCATAATCGCAGTATGGGTACTTGCGCTCCACACCGTCTCTTTCATACTCAAGTTTTGTCCATTCTTCCTTTATGGCAACCGAATAAAGAAGCGGTCCGCGCTTAACGCAGAACATATCATTAGGGCGATTCTCCATACGGGTTTTCCATTCAAGCGAAACTGTAATTTCTTCCGTCCCGTTCCATTCCTTTTCTATTGTAAAGAAATTGCCGGGAGTTGCCGGTTCTCCGTTCACCGCAGCGGAAACCACCGTGCCGGGTATACGAACCGAAAAAGCGAACGAAACAGGGCGATCGGTATGTATTGCATATTTGAGCGTATTTCTGAACGGATACTCTGTTTCAAGCTCGCAGGTTACCGGAACATCATTTATTTCAGTGCTGACGCTTGACGGAACCGTAATTGCCGAAACTATACCGTTTTCAGATTTCATAAAAGCGGAAAGTGCGAATTTCGGCCAGCCCTGATTAAAGTTTGCGGTGCAGCAACCGAAGTTCGGTTCAAGGCCAAAGAGATGCGATTCTCCCGAATTAGTACGGAATACCACGTGACCCTCGGGCAGTTTTGTGCAGCAGACCTGATTTGTCTGCTGGTCATACTGGTGCGTCCACATATCGGGGCTTACAGTCGCCGGCAAGGCGTTAAATGCGAGCGCTTCGGCAAGATCTCCCCAATAAGGATCACCTGTTACCGAAAGCAAATTTTCATACGAATACATTGCCTCAACAACCGAACAGCATTCGCTTCCCTGAACCGGACTTTTTCCGGAAAGACATTCGTCACCGGTAAAATGCCCGCAAGCCATTCCGTGATATTTCTGGAGCAGCTCATAAGCCTGTTTTGCCATTTTGTTGGGGTCGTTTTTTCCCACACGTGAGTAAAGCGCGGCGGATTTTAATGCCATCGCGAGGTTTACGACGTGCGAAGTCTGCGTCCATTTATTCTCCCCTTTTGTGTAACGCCAGTTATCAAACAGTTCCTCGTAGTTAAAGCCCTCAATGCGGAGTGAATATGCTAAATCAAGCAGCCATTCCTCGGGACGTCGTTCATACAGCCAGAAAATCGGAATAAGGCACTCGAACCACCGTGCCGCCGCCCATTCAAAAAGAGTATGATGTTCCATATGAATCTGAAGATTTTTAAGGGCACGGTAAACCGTATCCTCTATCCGTTCATCTTTAGTGCAGTCATAATAAACAACAAGGACCTTGCAAATTAAAAACAAAGCCCACATATCATAATGCGTGCGCTCTTCAAATGTGCAGGGGCATATCCAACCGTCCTCCTGCTGACGGGAAATAATAGCGTCAATATATTTTTTCGCGCGCTGCTTCATATCCTCATTGTCAAGCAGATAAGCCAGAGGAATAAAACCGTCAAGCCAGTAAGGAACACGTTCCCAGCCTTCCCTGTCGCCGCCTATCCAGCGGCTGTCCTTAATGTCCGGCCAGATTTTGTCAAGATTCCCGCTTAAGCCCTCTGCCTGTATCTCAAGCTGTTTTTTAAGCCAGCCAGCGGGTTTTATTTCGTCAGTTGTAAACGGTGTGAAATATAACGGCTTTAACATATTTTTCTCCTTTTGCCTCTAAATGATTTTAAATATTGAATCAAACAATCAGCCTAAATCCGGTTTGTCAGTAAACTTAACCGTCGGTATTTCGACCGAGTCGGATTCAAAAACCAAAATTTCGTTTTCGCCCTTTTTCAGAAGCGACGCGGGAACATACAGCGTTTTCTGCGGCCCTATTTCCCAATATCTTCCGATATTAAAGCCGTTGATGAGTACGAAGCCTTTTTTGAAATTATCAAGCCTTAAAAATGTGTCGGCAACGGCATCTACATTAAATTCGCCCTTATAAAAGCCAAAACTCCTCTTTTTGTCGTCAAATTCAAGTATTTCAAGATTATTCATTTCAAGCGGATATACCTGCCAGCCGAAATGAATTTTACCGCCAAGCAGAACTCTGCCGACTATCCCCTTTTTACGCATCATTTTGCTTCCGAAATTGGTTCTGCCCATATTTTCGACAAGAATATAAAGGTGTTCGCCCGCCTTTGCGTGTATCGGGAGGGCAAGCTCGTTATCATTGACATAAAGAATACCCTGTATTCTGTCCCCGACAAAAATATGCGCCCTGTCTCCTATGCTTTCAAACGAAAGCCACACTTCGCTGTAATCACGCTCAAGCATGGTTTCATAAAGAATATAACCGTAACCCGTGCCGTATTCCTCCATTGCGAGCGGCACATTGCTTTTTACAGGTTTGGACAGATTATGTAGATTATCAAAAAGCGATGCGGTTTTATTAAGTTCCACCTCACCGTATGCTTTTTTGAGCCTGTCTGCCGGAATTTCAGGCAGAGCCTCATCAGTAAAATCCTTTATAACCTCACGCACGGCCAAATATTTAGGCGTAATATCTCCGCATTCCGAAAGCAAGGCGTCATAATCATAGCTTGTGACATCAGGCGCGAATTTCTCATAATGGTTAGCTCCCGATGTAAATCCGAAATTTGTGCCGCCTATAAACATATACATATTGAGACTGCCTTTTTCAAGCATATCCCTGACGGTTTTGGCATAATCCTCCGCAGATGTCGTATGATGCTTTTCGTCGCCCCATGCGTCAAACCATCCATCCCACATCTCCATACACATTTTCGGCTGTCCCGGATACAGTTCATCGTGGGCGGCAAAGCCGCGCGCAACATTACTGCCGAAATTGACGGTTGAAAAACAGCCTTCAATGCTCCCGTCAAGCAAATCGGACTGTGAAATACCGTCAGAGGTAAAGAGAGGTACATCTATCCCCCGTCTTCTGTATCCGTCCCTCAAATAAACCAGATAATCCCTGTCATCTCCGTAATAACCGTATTCGTTCTCACACTGAAGCATAATTACCGGTCCGCCGTTTGTTGCGAGAAGAGGTCTTATTTCATCGAAAAGACGGTCCAAATATCTGTCAAAATACTTTATATATTCTTTATTCATACAGCGGATTTCCATACCCGGTATAACCTGAAGCCACCAAGGCAGTCCTCCAAATTCCCACTCAGCACAGATATAAGGCCCCGGTCTTACAATGACCATTAAGCCGTTTTTCTGCGCCTTTTTTATAAATTCGGAGATATTAAGTCTGCCTTCAAAGCAGAATTCTCCTGGCTTCGGTTCATGCATATTCCAAGCCGTATAGGTCTCTACGCAGTTTAAACCCAGCGCCTTCATTTTCGCAAAAATATCGTCCCATGTGTCAGGCATATTCCTGAAATAATGCACCGCACCCGAAATTAGCTTTACAGGCTTGCCGTCCTTTAAAAAATTATTTCCATCTATTCTGAAATCCATAAATGAAGAAATCCCTTTCCGCTGTATTATCGCCTGAGAGCAAAGCAAACCGTCATAAATCGGGATTAAAGGACATTCAGCTTTATTTCGCGAAGCTCTTTTCCGATTTCCATCATACGCTTTTCAAGCTTCTCCCAGCGCTCGTGATTTTCCGTATTGAAACGGTAGTCAAGTCCCTCTTTCACATTAAGCCATGAGCGCCATGTATAGCAGAAAAGTCCTCCTGGATTTTTGCTGTCGAGCAGCAGCTTATAGCAGCCCTCAAGGCTTTCTATGCAAAGCTCCTCGGTAAAGTCCTTATTGTCGTAAAATGTCCATGTTGTAGGAACCTGCCATACATAAACATCGTCACGGCCTAATCGTCCGAGCATTATATCAGTCAGCTTTTTAAATTCATTATAATCGAATTTTCTGTACCAGTCAAATCCAATATCGGTAAGATACTTGCAGGATTCAGGCGTGATAAGGTGCGCTTCCTTGCCGTATTCGGGGTCGCATGAACGCGGATTTGAACCTTCGACCACCTCATAATATGAGAATATAGCAAGCTGACGCTTGCCAAAAGTAGCCATAAAAGACGAAAATTCCTCAAAAACCTCCGTGGTAACATTAAGCATCGGCTCATCATACTGAAATCCCGCAACAACATCCCAGAGTCCAGCTTCCTTTACACCGTCCACCAGTTTTGTAATCTCATCACGCCAGCCGGCTTTCAGGTGATTTTCCTGCTTGCCGCCTATCTCAACCGACACAAAAGGCGAGTAAAACACCCATGTGACACAACCCATTTCCTTAATCCTGCGCAGATGGTCATAGCAGGATTCATCAAGCCGGTAAATATACATATTCATATAGTCCAGCCTTTCCTGACGGTCGCACTGCCTGCGGTCGGCGCCGTCGTGGGGGAAGTTTTCAGAATCTTTATATCCCCTTGCGTCCTCAGCGCCCTGCGCAAAATGATATATCCCGAATCCCAGTTTATCTGAAGCGTAAGGCCTTCCATCTGCCAATGTCTTATTCATTATTAACACTCTTTTCTTTTGTGATTATAAAATAGGTTGCCGGATACTCTTCCCTCCGGTATTTAACGGTTATTCCCGTCTTCATAAGAACGTCTCCGGTAACTCCGGTCAGAATCTGTCTTCCGGCTTCTGAAACATCATAACACGCGCCGCTCAAAAGACCTGAAAGCCTCAGCACCGCCGGACAGTTATTAGGAGAAAAATGTCTCTGTACTGCGCCGACAAAAGCCGTTTCGCCGTTATCAGATATGAATTCCCATGCGGCTACATCATTTTTATTTGGGTCATTAAGCCTGAAATATCTGCCTTTAAGAAACAAATCGGCGTACTCCCTGTAAAAATCTGTCTGCCTGAGTATTTCTTTTCTCTCTTCCGGTGACAGCAGCGTCACATTAAGCTCATAACCGAACGCTCCGGTCATCGCGGTTATCCAGCGTGTCTCAAGAGGCATGGAACGCTCTGTCTGATGGCTTTTTGCCGGCGAGACATGCGCGCTTACAGCCGACATCGGATATCCGAACGATGTATTGTACTGAATAAAAAGACGGTCTACCGCGTCGCTGTTATCGCTGCACCATATCTGTGGAAAATAATATAGCATTCCCGCGTCAAAACGTCCGCCGCCGCTCGCACAGCCCTCAAAAAGCACATTTTCGAAATCTGATGTCAGCCTGTCAAGCAGACCGTAAAGTCCTAAAACATACCGGTGATACAGCTCGCCCTGCCTGTCAGGAGGCAGCTTTGCCGAATACACATCGGTAAGCGGACGGTTCATATCCCATTTAACATACTCTATATTAGCCGACGACAGAACAGCTGAAATACTGTTGTAAAGGTATTCGCATACCTCCGGGCGCGACATATCAAGAACAAGCTGATTGCGGCACTCAGCCGGAGTTCTTCCGGGGCACTGAAGGCACCAGTCGGGATGAGCGCGGTAAAGGTCGCTGTCTCGCGATATCATTTCCGGCTCGAACCACAGTCCGAATTTAAGTCCGCGCTCATTTACGCCGGCGGCGAGATTGGCAAGTGTTCCGCCGAGCTTTTTCTCATTCGGAATCCAGTCGCCAAGGCTGCAGTCATCGGCATTTCTTTTTCCGAACCAGCCGTCGTCAAGCACCAGCATTTCTATTCCGCAGTCCGACGCGGCGTCAGCAAGAGACATCAGCTTATCATAATCAAAGTCGTATATCAGCGCCTCCCAGCTGTTCAGAAGAACCGGACGGCGTTTAAGGCTGTAACTTCCACGGCAGATATGCTCTCTTATTATTCTGTGAAAATTGTCGGAAAGCCTCGTAAATCCGTAGCTGCTGTAAGATATCACCGCCTCCGGTGTACAGAAAGTCTCCCCGTTATCAAGCCGCCACGAAAAGCCGTACGGATGAATTCCTGCCGTTACCCTTGCGTTCCCATGCGGCTCAAGCTCTGCCGAAGCCGTAAAATTGCCGCTGTATATCAGCATTACTCCCATGCAGTCTCCGTTTTTTTCATCGGTGTTTTTCCCGCACATAACGATAAAAGGGTTTGACGAATGTCCGGATAAACCCTGTACGCTTTCAGATGACAGCTTTCCCTGTGTAAGAGGCGTACGTATAAGCTCACGCTCCATAAGCGCGCGTCCCATAAAACGCACCAAATCATATTCCCTGCCGCCGTATATATCGACGCAACAGCTTAAAGCCGATTTAAGAACAACCGGTTCGGGTTCTTTATTCAGGATATATGCCGAGCGTGTTATGGAATCTGTATCTTCAGAAACCGAATAAACAAGCGTTACATAAAAATCCTTTACCGTATCTTTAAGCGTAATTTCAAGAACCTGTATATCCTTTTCTCCCGCAAACGCGGAGGGCATACCCTCAATAGGCTGTTTTCCGCTGTAAATACGGTGAGCGCTGTATCTTAAATCAAGCGCGCGTGAGCCGTCGGCAAAAATCACGTCAATACAAGGCGTCCTGTAATCTCCCGTTCCGGAAGCCGGGTATTCCAGCATAAGCATATTCGGTGACAGTGTGCCGGGCGGAAGATCCATAGGTTCCGGACAATATATATTAGCGTTATAAGTATACACTGATTCGGCGGTGCCTTCAAGCCTTTCGCCATAATAAAGGTGAACAAGGTAATCCCCTTTTCCTATCTGCATCTGATATGTAGTTCCCGCCGTATCAAGGGAAAACACTCTTTTATCTTCAAAATATGTGATTGACATTATTACTCCCCAAAATTATGTATTATTCCACAAGACCCGACCGCTCAACGCCTTCCACAAATTTACGCTGCATAAAGATATAGAAAACAAACAGCGGTATAAGGCAGATAGTTGTAGCCGCCATAACGGTTCCTTTGTGATATATTACGGTATTCGTAAGCGCCGACAAACCTGAGCTTACGTCGTTCTGCATTGTTGAAAGCTGGTCTGAAAGTATCGACAGCATCTGAGGAAGCATAAATTTACTGTACGAGGTAAGGTAAATTGACGGCTCGTACGAATCGTTGAAATGCCACACCACAGAAAGCAGAAGACATACCACCATTGTGGCTCCGGTTGTCGGAAGCACTATTCTGAAAAATGTTTTTATAGGTCCGCAGCCTTCAATCGATGCCGCTTCCTCTATAGACTTAGGTATTCTCAGAAAATACTGACGGAAAATGAATATGAATATTCCTCCGCGCAGACCGAAACCGAAAAACGACGGAATTACCATCGGCAGAATCGAATCTGTCATATGCAGATTGGTATAGATTATATAAGACGGAATAATTATAGTCTGTGTAGGTATAAGAATGGACAGCACAACAATCCCGAAAAGCGCGTTTCTAAGCGGAAAGCGGAAGCGCGCGAAACCGTAAGCCACAAGCGAGCAGGAAATTATATGTCCCGCGGTTGCCGCCGCTGTTTCGATAATGGAATTCGCGCCGGTTCTCCAGATATTCAGCGCCTCGAGCGCGAGCTTATAATTCTGAATCGTAGGTTCGTGCGGTATCCATTTTACTGTATTGTTGGAAATGTCATTATAGCTCTTGAACGAATCGACAAGCATGCTGATAAAAGGATAAACAAAAACAAACGCCAGTCCCGTAAGCAGCAGATAAACCATAAGGCGGAAAAGGAACGATGATACATCCGATTTTTTCAAAGACGGCTTATTAACCGATTTCATAGCATCTCTCCTCCTTATTCCCTGACCTTATTTACAAAAGGCCGCATTATTACGAAAATTATTCCGACAAGTAAAATCGCCCAGACAAAAAACAGCCAACTCATTGCCGAGGCGTTTTCAAACTGACTGTTCTGGAAGCCTATGTTCTGTATATGCTTGAAAAGCAGATCGTCCGCACCGACAAAGCTGTCTACCACCGTGTATACCAGATTAAGCAGTATATTCGGCGTCATCATCGGGAATGTTATTAGCCAGAACATCTCCCATTCGGTTGCCGAGTCAACACGCGCCGCCTCATAAAGGCTCGGCGCTATGCTCTGAAGCGCGGAAAGATAAATTATTATCTGCACGCCGCATTTCCAAAGAACGGAAGAAATAATCGTAAGAAAATCAGTGACAAACTTTGTGGCTTTTTCACCGAGAAAGATTTTTACCTCCATCGGAAGAAGCACATTCTGCGCCGTTTCCATCGCTTCTCCCTGAACGCCCTGTGAAACAAGCTGAGACATTATAAATCCGGAGCCTAATATTACAGGCAGGAAAAACACCACACGGAAAACCGTGCGCCCCTTAAATTTACGGTTGAGCAGAATGGCGATGAAAATCGAGAAAATATTTATAAGCGGCACCTGATAAAGCATTTCACGGCATTTTGTAAGAAAATGCTTTACATACCACGTATCGGTCTGGATTATTTCCTTATAGTGCGATATTCCTGCCCATTCAACCTTATAGTCGGTCATATTTATAACATTTACAAAGCTGAGCTGAAGGGACCTGAAAATAGGAAACGCGAAAAATACGCATACCCCTATGATCCACGGAGAAATGAAAAGCAGACCGGTAAGCGCTTCACGCCGGCGAGCCGCCGAGCTTAAAAGGTTCTTTTTCATCAGTTCTCTCCTCCGATCACTACATAATCCTCAGCCGGAACGGCAACACCGTCCGCAATCTGTTCTTCAGACGAATAATTTATTATTATACTGCTGCCGTTATCATACTTTACTCTTACTAAATCATCACTTAAATATTCATGCGAAACCATAACGCTTCCGGCCGTAAAGGCGAGCTTTCCGGAAAATTCCTCGGCACATTCCGCCGCGGTTTCTATCCACTGCTCATAATCCGTAGCGTAGGCGTCGGTAACATATGTGTTCTTCATAAGATCCGCCGAAGCGTAAGTAAGCACGAAATAAGGCTCGCTTCCGTATTCAATCCATTTCAGCTTTTCGGTCTGATAGTCAGACGCCATATTCCCGGGCACTGTTCCGCAGTAAGGTACAGAGCCGTGCACTATCATCTGATAAAACGGAATAGCGCATGTCATAGCGGAGTTGCCTGAATTGCATTCGGGCAAATCGTAAAGCACCGAAGCGTTTTTGAGCATATAGGCGTTTCCGCCCTGAACGGCGGCAGACACCGATTCATCGAGCGCAGCGGCAGCCAATCCCGAAAGCGCAGCGACAGCCTGCGTGCGGTTAATCTCACGTCCGCTCTGATAATCATCATAAAGATAATATCCGCTCTTTTCAAACGCCACACCGTATGCGGAAAGATTCTTTATATAAGAAAGCCTTTTTCCGGTAAATTCCGCAAGCTCTTTAAGCGGATTTCTCAGAAACTCCGAATAGTCGCTGTTGCTTATCGGCTGTTTCATCTCATTGTAAACCGCCTGCGAATTTTTATTAAATCCCTTGCCATCAGAAGAGGCGGCTATATAATCCACCGCGAGATAGCACTCCGTTCCCTCTTCTTCAAGCCATTCATTAAGCTCTTTAAGACCCGACTTTCCACCGAGTTTACCTGAAACACTGTCTCCGGACGGATTGAGTCCGTATCCTCCGCTTTGCCATCCGAGGAGATACAGCCTCAGCGATTTGCGCTGCACTTGAGTAAATTCTTCTGTTATTTCCTGTGCCTGCTCAAAGGTCGTAAGCTTTTTGAAAGCGGAGCCGATACCCGTATTTTCCATAGCGCCCATAATAAGCTGTATATTTACTCTGTTCCCGCTTATTTCACGCTCGGGAAGATATTTTTCCTCAATCATAAACTCCCTTATAAGCATTGCGATATCGCTGTATGTAAACGTGCTCCCGCCGTCTTCGGTAAAGAAATACTGAACGGCGAAATTTGAAGCTGATATTTCCTTTTCCGTCTCGTTTATCTCCACTCCGCTCGGTGAAGTATACGAATAGCTTTTCCTGTACATACATGAAACATATACCCGGTTAAGTCCCCCTCCGAAGCCTTTGGGAGAAAGCGTCAGATAACAGTTGCTGTCGCCCTCGGTAACATATCCGGAAACAGCCTTGCTGCCGTCTGAAATGCCGAAAGCCGGTATCATTATATATTGCTCTCCCTGCCTGATGCTTTCTTCCACGCTGTCAAGGTCAAACGAGCTGTCAAAATAAAACGAGGTGGAAACCGGCCCTGACTGTGTGCCCTTATCGGCAAATCGGTAAAGTGAGCCGCTGCCGTCAGGATAAACGATAAAGCCGTTTTCGCTGTCGTCCGCCGCTCCGAGTGTCGGGAAAACAGAAAGATTATATATTCCCCATTCTCCTTTTTCCATTATGCTGTCGACCGGAACCCGTATTTTAATCCCGTACTTGTTAAGCCAAAGCTCTACTGTGATCCCGAGTGAATAATCCTTTAAATAAATACCCAGCGCCACTCCGTTTTTCAGAGCCTTGCAGGCAAGCGAATATTCGCTGTCTGACAGATTGAAAACATCGTTTTTACCGTTGAAATCCGTACAGCCTATCTGAAGAAAATTCTCGGTACCATCCTCTGAAAGTGTGGAAAAGCTCTCGCCTGTAGTGTTATCAACAAGCCGTATTTCAAAAGGTTCGGCAATATAAATCAGAGAGTATCTTCCCTCTGTACCGAGTGTGGTTTCTCCCGTTTCCGGCAGATTTGTATCAAGATATTCGGGCGCATCCGTATCGGTTTTGCCGAGCAGCGAATAGTCCGTTTCGGAGCTGAACTTCATAACAGCGAGGGTTCCTACCGTAATTGCCGCCGCGAGCACAACCGCGGTGACAGCTATAATCTTTTTTCTTTTCATTGCAGATTTCCCCTTTTGCTACCTCATAAAGAAATTCAATTCCGATATTATTTCCTGCACAAACAGTACTATCTGGCTGTCCAGCGCGAACGCCAACATCGTAACGCACAGGATAAGAAACATAGTAACTATTATGAGCAATGAAAAAAACACGGCTTTTCCGAATCCGATATTATTGCTTTCCATAAAGGTGAGAAAAAGCAAAACTATCACCCAGCCGAACATAAAAATTTCAGCGGCGTTGTAAAAGCCCGACTCAGAGTATGAAAGTACCCGAGAAACCGCCGTCAGCACGGGCTGAAGGACAATATACGGCATCATACTGAAAACGCTCAGCGTAAGAGTTTCGGTAAATGTGGATTCGCCGCCCATTATGGTCATAAAACCGTAGCAGGCAACTGACCACAGCAGAACCGGAAGCAATATGAACGCCAGTTCAAGCAGAAGATTTATATTTCCCGGGGAAACCGAGGATACGGTATAATTCACTCCGTACACCGCAAGAATCCTGACCGCCGCGCACAGTAGAAGCGGAATAAGCATCGCTCCCGCCGGAATATGTTTTCTGTGCCTTTTTATAAGCGTTACCATTTCTATAGGATGGAACAGCATCATAACAGCGCATTGCAGCCACCACATTTACTCCTCACCTCCAGAATACCACAGCCTTTTTCTCATACGGGCTATATAGCCTCTGCCGAAACGTATAAGCAGAACTACAAGCACTATAAGCACCAAAACAGCTATTGACACCGCGGCAAAATGCTCTTTAAAAAACAAATAACGGATTTTTGAAAACGCTTCTCCGTAATTTTCACGGTCATCACCCTTATAGAATTCATCCGCCGCGGTTTCATAGTTGCCGTTTTTATACTCTATCTCACCTATTTTCTGACGGGCAAGCGTATAACCGGCGTTTTTATCCCGGACTTCCTGCCATTTCTCATACGATTCTGAATATTTTCCGCTCTGATAAAGCGCGACAGCGCTGTGAACGTTTTTCATAAAATCGGTCGCTTCAAAAACCTGTATGCGTCCGAGCGAGGAATCAAGGGTAACAAGTGAATCGTCCCCGTTTATTACTATGGAACTTATAATTTCAAACTGGCTGTTTCCCGAGCCCTTGCCGCCGAAAGCGCCGAGCAGATTTCCCTCGTCGTCATACTGATATATACAGCCGGTATTCTGCTCCGACACAAATATTATCCCGCTGCTGTTTACCGCAATATCGGTAAATATCGGCGTAACTGCGGAGCCGTCGCTGTTATACGATGTCTCACCGTAATCGCCGGAAGGGTAAATATTCTTGCCCACCGTGTTTATAACGCTTATACGCTGACTGTCGCTCAATCCCACGGCGTAAAGTCTGCCTTCCTCACCGAAGCAGAAATTGGTATACGGGTCGGGAGCGCGCTTTTCGGTCTGCATTTTTTGCTTTTCTGTTGCGAACTTACGGAAAAAATAATCCCACAGATCAAAGCCTACCTCATTATCCCCTATATATCCCCTGAAACGGTTGAGCGCGTCGATTCGCATAAACTGTCTGCCCTGAATGACATATAAATTTTTGCTTATAGGGTCAAACTCAACCTTTGACGGAGCAAAAAAATCCACATCATAAAGCAGTTCCGATTCAGGCTTGACAAAGCTCTCTGCGTATTCGCCCGACGGGGTGAAATGCACCACCCTCGCATTGCCGGTATCCGCTATATAAATATCGCCGTCACTGTCGGTAGAAACTCCCGACGGCTCCGAAAAGGCAATACCGTCAGCTTCGGTAAATTCCGCGACTACCTTGAAATCCTTATCAAGCCTTAGAACCCTGTTGTTGCCCGTATCCGCAATAAAATAAAAGCCGTTGTCATCATAAAACAAGTCCTGCGGATTGTTGAGTGAGTCATATGTGCCGCCCTCGAAAGAGGAAACGATTTTCTCAACCTCAAACGGCACCGGAATGGTCACACGGCTGCCGTCATCAAGAATAAAGCCGCTGCTGACCGGCATGAGGGCATTTACACAAACAGCCGACAATGATGTTATAATAAAAACAAATATAATTACAGCCGTTTTTTTAAGCATACTGTTTCCCCTCCCTACTTAATGCCGGAATAAGCCATAGTGGCGATAACGCGCCGCTGCATAATAGTATAAATAATAATGGTTGGAACGGTTGAAAGAAAAGTCGCCGCCGCCATCGCGCCCGCTCTCGCGAGAGTCGCGCCGCTGCCGATAGACTGAAGCGCAAGCGGAAGAGTACGCATAGCGTCGTCCGTTATGTAAACAAGAGGCGCGAACGAATCGTTCCAGCTTGATATAAACGTGAAAACGACAAGCGTGCTGCACGCCGGCTTCATAAACGGAAAGACTATCCGCGAAAATATTTTCCATTCGCTTGCCCCGTCAAGCCGTGCCGCCTCAAGCAGAGCGTCGGGGAGCTGGTCGCAGAACTGTTTTACGAAGAAAAATCCGAAGGCTCCCGCCACTTTCGGTATTATCAGTGACATATAGGTGTTCATCAGCCCGAGTGAGTTTATCACCATATAGTTCGGTATGGTGGCAAGCGTGGTCGGAAACATCAGCGTCGCGACTATAACATTGAATATCAGCCCTTTAAAAGGCAAATCCAGCTTTACAAGGCTATAGGCTCCTATTGATGAAACAAGTATAGTAAGGAATACCGTTACCGCAGCGACGAACACGCTGTTCATAACATATCTGAGGAACGGAACCGAGCTGCTTGAAGTGGCGAAAAGCAGATCGCGGAAATTGTCAAGGGTAGGATTCCTCACAAAGAATATCGGAGGGAACCTCAGCAGCTCATCGAGCGGCTTGAACGCCGTGGAAATAACATATATAAGCGGAAGCGCGGTAAATGCCACCATAAGCAGCACAAGAAGATAGACGAAAACACGTGAAGCGGAAATTGTCAGGTGAAAACGGCCGAGCCGTAAGTGAAGTCCTTTTGTTACTTTCATAGATTCTACCTCCGCCTATTCGTCCTTGCTTGACAGCATGAACATTACGAGCTTTCCGAACAAAAACGTTATAAGGAAAAGAACGACCGAAACAGCCGCTGCATAACCCATCTCATACCGTACAAACGCATAGTCGTAAACGTGAGCCACAAGGGTATGCGCCGCATAGTTGGAGGTTGGGAAGCCCGCGAAAGAGCTTATAATATCAAACACGCCGAATGATCCGGCTATTGTATTTATTGCGCCGAACAGGAGCTGCGGCTTCATCTGCGGAAGAGTTATATAGAATAGTTCCGCAAATCTTCCCTTTATTCCGTCAATGGCACCAGCTTCGTAAAGCTCCGGATTAACATTCTGAAGCCCCGCCATAAATACTAAGAATCCGGTGCCCATTCCCATCCAAATCTGAATGAATATACATACCGGAAGTATAAGTTTTACATCCTGGCTCCACAAAATCGGAGAGGATATAAGTCCCAGCTTCATCAGAGCGTTATTTATAAGACCGTAGCTGTCGGACGAGAAGAAATAAAGCCAGATAACGCCCATTGCGGTACCGCTGGTTATCGACGGCGCATAAAAAGCAAGAGCGAAAACCGTCCTGCCTTTAAGATCATTAAGCACCCACGCCATAACAAATGACATTATATAGCTTACAGGTCCTGCGATACAGGCAAATATCATCGTGTTTTTCAGCGCTAGCAGGAATATTTCATCATTCAGAAAAAGCTGCTTATAGTTGTTGAAGCCGACAAAATCCATTCGGTTCAGCAAATCGTAGTTTGTAAAGCTGTAAAAGATCGACTGTACCACAGGCGCCAGCACAAACAAGCAGAAGAGTATAAAAAACGGCAGAAAAAACAATATTGCCAGCCCTCTGCTGCTCATACCTTTTCTCTTTTTAGTTACTGCGTTCATTTTCTTCTCCTCAATCCTCTATACCAAAATCCGCACGTTTGCGCTCAAGCTCAATATTTATCTGCTCATACGCTTCCTCAAGCGAGCTTCGCGGAGTCTCCCCGCCGGTTATACAGCGGGCTATGGCATTGTTTATATGGCGGTCTGTAAAATATCCGCCGAGAACATACGGATTTTCCTTTATCCAGTCCCAGCATGAGCTTATTACCTTGAGATCATCCGTGCTCCAAGGCAGACGTCTGAACGCCTCGGTATTCGCGGTAGCCCAGCGGGCGGAAATTCCGAGCAGCGACTCGATTCTCTGTCCATATTCGACCTGTGTATCGGTGCTCATCCACCATTTGATAAATTCCCACGCAAGCTCGGGTTCTTTAGTATCCTGTAAAATGATGGAAGCGGTAGTAATAAGTCCGCCGACCGAACGGTTTTTGGTGCCGTCCTCATTGACCTGCGCCGGTATAGGAGCGATTGCCCATTTTCCCGAAAGCTCCGGTGCAGCATATGAAATTGACATATAATCCGACAGTCCGCCTATTCCGACCGGCAGCTCACCTGTTCTGAAACGGTTATAAAAACTGACGTTGTACGGGAAACCGTAATCGTTATAATTTCCTATAAACTGTTCAAACGCTCTGACAGCTTCCTCGCTGTCAAGCGCCGACTGTTTGCAGTCATCGGTATAGAACTGCCCTCCGTTCTGCCAGAGGAATATCGAGAAATTGGCGGGGACATACATCTGAAGATTGTACTGGTAGAGCTTCGGAAGCATATCCTCATACACATCGTCCCATGTATCAGGCACATCGATATGCAGCTTCTCAAATATATCTGTCCGGTAGAACATTACTCTGAAGTCCATTGTTTCAGGAAATCCGTATACTTTTCCGTCGTATGTAAGAGGCTTGAACATTTCTTCGAGCGTAATATCCGCCGTTTCCTCAAAATCCGAGAAAGATGATATATCGTACAGCGCTCCGCGAACCGCGTATTCCGCCGCCATATTCGGAGTCATATTAAGCACCACGTCAGGCGAGTTTCCGGCGTTTATCGATAGCAGCAGTGTATTCACGA
Source organism: uncultured Clostridia bacterium (assembly GCA_944376655.1). GTDB lineage: Bacteria > Bacillota > Clostridia > Oscillospirales > Acutalibacteraceae > UBA737. The sequence continues at coordinate 15,770 of CALWDJ010000024.1, read as the reverse complement.
CACCGGAAAAAGCGCCTTCAGGCAGCAGATTTACTTTAAGTCTAACATTGTTTTTCATAGCGAAGCCGCTGTCCGCCAGCTCTTTAAGCGTTTCCGCCCATTCCTTGCTTTTTGAGATCCATACCTCAAGCTCTTTTCCGCCCTCATTCTCTTCACCGAGAGAGCCTACCGCGTTATAATCCTTTGTATAAGAAATAATAAGGTTCATAACGGTATTGACAATACGGTTCCATATTGTCTGCTTAGGATTCGGAAGCTCTGTTTCAGGCGATACAAAAATAATTTTATCAACATATAAAAGCTGGGTCTTCGCGGTTGTCAGCCAGTCGCCCATGCTTGTAAGCGCGCTTGTAAAATCCGAAAGCCCCGCCGGTATCGAATCCGGATCATCACGGTATTCCTCAAACGTGGTTTTTACCTGCTTTATACTGTTCTCAAGCGTCGCCGTTTCATTCGTTATCTCTTTGAGCATTGTTATACAGTCGTCAAGACAGGCGACCACCCCGTCAAGATCGCTGTAAAGCGACGATATGGATTTATCCAGCTCATAGTCATAATTAAGGTCGGGAGACTGCCCTGTTACCATAACTATATTCTGATAACAGTTTGAAAGACGGGAATTAGCCTCGGATATTTTTTCTATTATTTCCGTCATACCGCCGTTCTGGGCAGTCATGGTAAGGGTATGCTCCCCCTCGTCAAGGTAAAAGAGATACGGCTCATCACCGTCTGAAATTTCATTGGTAGACCATGCGGACGAATATTCAAAGCGGTATTCGCAAAGCTCGGCAAAAGGCACCTTCCCGTCTATCTCGATTTTCCTGAAGGACGGCATTCCGCTGTTGGCGTTCTGTACCGTTCTTAAAGCCAGCTTATATAGTCCAGACTCTTTAACGGTAAAATTCCATGTTATGGAATCGCCGCCCGAGCCCCATGATGAGCCGCCGATATAATTGTAGCGCTTTTTAGTCACCGATTTAGGAGTTATGGTCTCGTCGGAATCAGAGCCTATCAGAATAGAGGAAGCTGTTTTACTGTCAACGTGATCGAAATCCTCCGCTTCAAACTCCATTTTATCCTCCGCGTTTTTATAACCGTTTTCCTCGTATTCTTTCAATACTTCAGAGTATTCCGGAATATCTTCGGGAGCCGTAAAATACACAGCGGAAATGAGCACAGGCTGATTTATGTAAAGAAAAGTAACCGTGTGCTTACCCTTATCCAGCGCGAAGCGGAGCGGTTCGGAATAAAGTCCCTGATTATCGTAAACCGCTGTGTCGGTCCATTTCTTTATCTCGTTCTGCGACGGCATAACCTCATCTCCGAGGCTGTTAGTAAGCGGCTCGCCTGAATCCTTGTAAAACCGGCGCAGAAATATATTCTTTGATTCCTCAAACGGATAATCTCCGTCAATTTTTATTCCCCTTGAAATATTCTGCAGATTACCGTCAGCAGCGAAATATTCAATATGCATTTCATAAAAGCCTTTTTCCGGGATCTCAACCTCAAAGCTGAGCGCTGAACAGTTTTCGCCCCAGTAAACACACTTTCCCTTTTCGGCGTCCTCCCGAATTTCTGGTTTCTCACCCTCAGAAACAAAAGCGGTTATATCTATATCAGCTCTTGCGCCTGAAACACTTCCGTATCCGGCGTTATCCTCAATATAATCACTGTAATAATATGTGTCAAACAGAATATCCGAAACCGAAGCGTCGTCTTCATATTCTAATTTTTCAGCGAGAGTTTTTGCATATACCCGCGGCAGCGAACTTAAAATCATCGCCGCAGCCGCCGCGCAGGATATAAATTTTACAGCAGAATTTTTCATATATCCGTTCCTTTCAGAAAAAATAGATCTGCCTAAAACTAACAGCGCCGCACATAGTTGAAATTATGTGCGGCGCGCAAAATTACAGCTTCCTTTTAAGCCCGTACCCTAACAGTACCAACGCGCAGGCGGAAATAAATACAGCCGCCGAAGTAGCATAAAGAGGAGCGGTATTCTCACCGGCAACCGGAATATTTCCGGAGTCATTGTCCGGAAGCTCCGATATGCTCTGCCCGTCCCAGCGCAGCGCTCTGCTCTTCACAAGTTTATCAAAATTCATATAGAAGCAAATGTCATCAATATACATATTTTTGTTTTCCAATTTGCCGTCGGTATTATAAACCGTAAGCTCAATATCGCTGATAGCATTATAATCAATAAGACCGTTATCAAATACACTCTTTTCGCTGTCAAGGAAAAAGCTGCTGCCCGGAAGTATTATCCAGCCTCGGAAACCTGACGGAAGCGTCAGACTACCCTCTTTCCGGCTTATTACGCCGTCACGGTCTATCAGATAATAGCGTGCTGTATCGGAATAGTAATAATGCTCCGTGCCGTTGTTTGCGGAGTCCACAGCCGTAAGGTTAAGCGTGACTGAAGGAGTATTATCAGGCAGCTCTGCCCAGAATGTAAAGCCGTCTCCCGCAAGCGCGTCATCTGAAGTACAGTAGTTTATAAAGTTCAGCACGCCATCCTGCTTGCCGAATGTGAGCTTTATGCAGCGGTCGTCCGCCGAAACATCAGATTTATCGACAGTAAGACCTTCGCTTATCGCGGAAAACGCGCCGTTTGTAGTATTTCCGCTGCAATCGTTCGCGACTATCATATTAGCGTTTTCAAATGTAGCCACATCGTATTTAGCGAGCAAACCTTCTATGTTGTAGTCGGTCATCAGCTTCTGGAGATCATAGTGGGCTTTTAGAGAATCGAAATACAGACTGCTTCCCTTTACCGCGTCGATTTCGGCACCGAAAGAAATATAAAAGCCTATATTATTGAAGGTGTTTTCTCTCATATAATCGTTCCACGACATGGACTTCGCTCCCCAGTCAAGTGTGACCGCGTCCTCACCCTCAAGAGTAACAATGATGACACCTTCAAAATTTGAGAGTTTAAGGTTCTGGGTTTTTTCAAACACCTGTACCTTGCCTTTGTTACTCACAGCATAGATTTTGGTTCTTATTCCCGTAGACTCACCGTTAAGATAAAGTCCGATCTGAACGTGGTGCGCCTCGCCGTAATCGGGAATTTTGGCGTAAAAGCTGAGCGCCTCGAGCTTATACGGCTTTTCTAACTGGCTGAAGCTGCCGTTAAAGAAATTCGCCGTCGCTTTTAACTCATCGGCTATGTATTCCATCTTAAAGCCGGGAGCGTCGGGAAGATTCTCAGTTTCAATGGTTGTATTCCATGTATTGGTGTCAACCCAGCTGAAGGTATTGCTGCCCTCGCCTGAACCGTCGTTCAGAATTACCGTATCAGGACCGGTATAAGGTATCTCGACCGCGTATGTGTAGGTTATTATGCGGCTTGATACCCCGTTTTTGACAGCTATCGCTTTGAGCGTCATATCCTCGTTAATGTTTATCGGCGATGTATCCGCAACATTTCCGCCCATTCCTATCGGCACATATCTTATACTGTCGGTTGTAGGCGTAGTGCCGTCAAGAGTATAGTATATCTCTGTTCCGGTTTCGGCGTAGACAGGGACGTTGGTTCCGGCGACATGCTCTCCGCCGACGATGCCGGCATACGGCAGTGCCGGACGAAGCTCGGTTTCCTCAAGCTCGGCAAGATATTCGTCAAGATCGGTAACAAAGGCAAAATCGTCTATAACGAACAACCGGCTGTCGGTCTCCGCGTTCTGATTGTAAAGGATAAATGAATTGAAGCCTACTTCCTTTACAAACTCTTCCCACGTATATTCTCTGCTGCTGTTGTTCACCTTTGCGTTATCGTCAAATTTAAGTATTACATAGCCTTCGAATCCGCTCAGCGTAACTCCGTCAGCCAGATTATATGTTTTAAACTCACCTGTTGAGGTGCTGTAAGTGAGCATTGTGCCGGTAAACTCATTTGCCTCGGTCGTAATACGCGGCGAGAATGTATAATTCATATTTCCGGGAATTGATACCCAGAAGGTAAACGCCTCATTGTTGAGCACCAGCGACGAATGATAGACCTTTGTTTTGAATTCAACATATCCGCTGCCGCTCATTCCGTTACCCATTACGGAGTACGCTTCCCCGTCAGGTGAGGCATCATTTATAATTTCAACCTTTACTTTAGCCGTAGCATCAGTCTGGGATATATCGTTGCCGTCGTTAAGCGGCGTCAGATTGGGAGCGTCCGGGTCTATCAGCCAGTAGCTGAAAGAAACGGGAATGCTCTTCTTCCCGCCGCTGTAAGCTACGGCGCAGATTGTCATATCGCGGTCAACGGTTATAGGTTCGCTATATTTTGTGGAATTTTGATCCGGATACTCAACTTCAACAAATGGCGTGTACCATGAAAAATCAATATCCGGAGCTTTTTCTTCCATGAGCGCCGCGGCATCATAATTAAGGGTAAAGCTGTCAAAAATCAGCATTGCGTCTTCGAAATTATCGCTTTCAGGAACAGTAGTAAGGAACTGAATATTCTGAAGTCCTCCGTACTGCTGCATAAACTCGTTCCATTTAAGCTTTGTCGCGGAATACCGAACAGAAATCTCGGTAGAAGAGCTAATCGGGAAAATAAGTATTCCGTCAAAATCATTGAGTTTAAGCGAAGAGTTAAAGGAAGTTACAGTTCCGTCAGAATCTACCGCGTAAATCGTGCCGTTCCAATATGATCCCTCATGATTTATACAGGGTGACAGACTGACTCCTTCCCCGCCGAAATCCGAGACCTTCAGGCGCACGGTAATAGCCTGAACTCTCGATACAGGCTCGGCGCCGGCAGAGGTATTCATAGAGATATTGGAATATGAAGCCTTTTTCGGTGTAAATACCGCGGCAGGTCCGTCGCCTAAAGCGCCGTCTTCATAGGAAAGATCAAAACTATTACCGTCGTACCATGATACTCCGTTCGAACCGTCAAACACAACAGCCGGTTCGCGGTCGGAAGTCTCGGTATTTATGGTATAATAAATATCCGCGCCGTCCTCAGCGGTCAGAGTGACCGTATCGCCTGCGTTCACATAGCCGCTGTCGGGGTCGGCGACAGGCGCCGATATGTTCGAAGAATAATACTCATCTGAAAGCGCTTTCTTTGCCTGCTGCGTTCCGCATTCCCAGACGCGTATATCGCCGTAGTAATAGGTAATCTCGTTTATATATTCCCTGACATCAAGGCTTATCATCAAAGGAGAAAGACCGTCGTTCTTTGTGAGCATATCAGTTACCTGATTAGGGTCGCTTCCCTCAAAATCAAATATAATGTATCCGTAAAATCCGGGCGCTATGCTTATGCAGCCGCCGCCGTCTGTGGAAGTTTCAAGAACAGTATTTTTATTTATATCGAAAAGCAATACGGGCGCGTTCGTAACTTTAAATTCCTGATACGCGTAATCTCCGCCCTCAGAGCGGTTCATAGCACGGAAAAATATTGTGGAGCTATCGTCCGACTTTACAAAAATAGAAAGTGTCTTGACGCTTTCCGCTGATATTCCGGCGGCTGTAAGACTTTGTGAATTGCTTATGTGCTGTGCCCATCCGGAGGCTGTAACTGTTACTCTGTTGACCGTCTGGCCGCCTAAAATATTCTCTACACCTGGCACAACTGTCTGTTTGCCGGAATCCCATACGTCTCCGACTGTGTCACCCGCGTGCAGCCGGTGATAGACCGGCTCATCAGCAAGTACGCCGAAGCCGACGCTTACCGTTGATAAAACGACCGCAAGTGTAACGATATACACAACGATGTGCCTGAATTTTAATTTGAAAAATGATGTTTTCATGCCTTACCTCCTGTATTTAAAGCAAAAACATTAAGAACGCGACTGTCATACAGACCGCTGCCGCCGCCCTTAACGCATTACGAAAAAGCAATGCGCCACGGGCGGATACAGCCGCCGGTTTATCCCGCCGCCCTGCCGGCGTCCAGTAAATGACGCCGGCAAAAGCGGTATCGGATATTTTTTATTTGTTTAATATTTCTTTTGATATTTCAACCATACGCTCTATAACGGCGGCATAGGCGGGATTTGAAATCAAATCCTCGATTCCGACTGATATCTGCTGCCCGTCTTCCTCAAACGAGAGCCAGTTATAGAAGACCAGTCCGCCCTGCTGTTCCTCAGGCAGTGATTTAAGCATATCATAGCACATATTTATATGCGCTATATCGTATTCCGCTCCGAGCGGCTCTGAAGGCATTAACTCACAGGCAAGCGGGAAAAACCACACGCGCAGGTCAGAACGGCTGCCTGCTTTTTCAAGCATGGTACTAAGCAGCGTTTGCTGAGCCTCGGCATCGGTCGAATGATACCAGTCATAAGCTATGTCGGTAACGTACTCAAAAGATTCCGGAGTGATTTTGTCCGAAGAAATATCCGACCACTGCAAAACATCAAAGACACGCTTGTCGGGATAGGTCTCACGCAGATATTTCGTAACTGCGATATGCTGCTCGACAGTCATCGACGAAAGGCATTCCTCAAAAATGAATCCCGCCATGGTATTGTAAACGCCCTGACGCTTATATGTTTCGATGATCGTTTCAATCCTAGTCTTCCACGACTCGGGAATTTCCGCACTGCTGTCCGCAAAAGCAGGAGTTGAAAGCTGAAGCCAGGAAACTCCGCCCTTTAACTTTATAGCTTTCAAATCAACGCTGTCATATGTACCGTAGTTGTTTATAAATAGCTCTTCACTGACATCAGAACCGGAATAGTTCCATTCATCAACTGTCATATGGAAAATTGCGGCGCCTGTCTTATTGAGCGCTGCCGGTACATAAACGCCCTCCGGCTGCGCTGTCTCCTGACCCAAAAGCAGCTTTCTTAAAGCCGCAAGATCAGCTATCGAATATCCTATTTCATATGTGAACTTAGCGTTAAAGTAATTTATTGTTTCTTCGGTGCCGGCAAGATATTTTTTAGCCCTTATAAGATCAAGAAGATCGGTCACGCCGTCATTGTTCACATCGCCGGCAAGAGAGGCTGACGAAAGCGTTTCTGCCGCCGCATCTGCATCGGTATGATATGTAAATGAGTCAAGATAGAGCACTCCACCGCGGAAGTTTTCGGGATGATAGTAGAAGCCTAAAGCTGAATTTTTTCTATCCCCTACAAGCGTTTGCCATGTATAAGTACCGGCGTCGCCTCCATAGGTTTTATTGAAAACCGCGGTTTCCAAATCAAAAATAACATAACCCTCAAATCCGGCAGGCAGAGACAGCTTAGTCTGCTCATATTTTACGCCTACCTCGCCGGTCGCAGTATTTACAGTAGTAACAGTGCCGGTGAAACCGTAGCCTTCGCCGCAGAAATGGAAATTGGTATCAGGCAGCCCGCCGGGCGCCTTTACCCAGAAGGAAATCGCCTTCATTTCAGAAAGGTTAGCCACCTCCGGGAAATCGTGCCATGCTAACGGATAGGGGTTCTCACTTCCCGCTTCTGTCAGCTTGAGCGCCGTACCATCCGGAGAAACTCCGTCTACCGTTTCGGTATTGAAAGCAATCGGTGCTTTCGTGTAATTATATGTGCCGGTTCCTTCCATATCAAGCACTGTTATGCTGTCGGAATTATAAGCTTCAAGGTCAGCGCCGAGAGCAGCTGCCGCCGACATACCGTCGCCCACGGTCCATACTCTCATATCACCGTAGTAAAAGGTCTGATCTTCAAAAGTTTGATCTTCTTTTTTATCAAAAACAGCGCCAAATCTCAGAGGCGAGAGACCGTCATTCTTGGTAAGCAGATTTTCCACCGCCTCCGCATTGGCTTTTTCGTTTCTTAAATCATAAATCATATAACCGGTAAAGCCGGCGGGAACCGTCACACAGCCGGAGCCGTTTGATGTAAGATTTAAAACCGCTCCGCTGTTAATATCATAAAGAATAACGGGTGAATTTATATAATTAAATTCTTTCCAAGCGTTTGGTCCGCTCCCGGAATAATTTCCGAAACGGATATTCTGATCATATTTTTCGTCCACCTTTATAAATACGGATATCGCCTTTACATCGTCAGCCGCTATTCCGGCGGCTGTGAGACTTAAACCGCCTGTATAATGCTGCAGCCATCCGAAATCTTTAAAGGTGAGCTTTACTACCTTCTGACCGTCCAAAACACCTTCGACACCGGTCTCGGCTGTTTGTTTGACAGGGCTGTCCCATACGGTGCCTGTTTTATCGCCCGAGTGTATCCTGTATGAAACCGCGCCGGTGCCGGATTCCGCGGCAAAAATACCGAGCATCTGAGAAGTATTTCCGGCGGTCCATACTCTCATATCGCCGAAGTAAAGGGTCTGCGGCTCGCTTATATTTCCTAAATCAGCGCTGAATCTGAGCGGTGAAAAGCCGCCATTACCTGTAAGGATATTATTTACGATTGTAGAATCAGCGTTTACAAAATCATATATCATATATCCGGTAAAGCCGGCGGGAATCGTCACGCAGCCGGAACCGTTTGATGTAAGCTTTAAAACCACACCGCTGTTTATATCGTAAAGAATAACCGGCGAATTTGCATAATCATATTGAGCGGCTGACTCTTTACAATTGCTGAAACGGATGCTCTGGTCATATTTTTCGTCCGTCTTTATAAATACGGACATTCCCTTTACATCGCCGGCATTTACCCCCGCTTGACTGAGTGATAATCCTCCGGTATAGACATGCTTCCAGCCGCCTTGCGTGAAGGTAAGGCTTACTACCTTCTGACCGTCCAAAATACCATCCACGCCTGTGGCGCTCTGCACTGAACCGTCCCAATTTTCAACCTTATCGCCCGAGTGTATCCTGTATGAAACCGCGGATACGGACGTATAGTCTGCCATAAATGTCACGGCGTCTTTTACACTGACAGCGAGCTCGCCGAAATACCACGAGGTATCAAGCTCATTTTCAGACGCCGATGGGAACCAGAGGCGCATGCTTCCGAAATCAAGATTCATTAACGCCGTCACCTGTGCCTGATCGCAGGTCGTAAGGTCGTATACGACATATCCGGTAAAGCCGCCCGGAATATTCACATAACCGTCATTGAGCATTGCGGCAGTTACATAATTGCTTTCAGTATTAAGCAAATAATATTTTCCGGTTTTGAGAACTGCTTCATAAGGATTTCTGTCGTTCTTGACATCGCTTAACTTAAGACTTAAAGCGCCCATATTCTCATCGGTTTTTACAAAAAACGAAATAGTTTTAAGCGAAGAAGTATCGGTGATTCCGCTTTCGGAAAAGGTTTTGGAATTAAGGTAAAGCTCATTCCACCCTTCCTTATATTCCTGGGCGGTAATGCGGAGTACATCTTTGCCTTCGAGGATTCCCGGTGTTCCAATACGAACTGTATAAGAATTATTGTCGGTTCCGGTGAACCAGCCCATATATGTGCCGTCAAAAAGTACTGTGGTATCCTGACCGTCAGCCGCGGCAGAGGCAAAAAGCGACGGTACAGCTGAAACAAGCAACGCAACTGAAAGTATCAAAGAAAGCCATCTGCGGAAAATTTTCATATTTTTCATTATTAATCTTTCCTTTACTGATATTTTTAAATGCGCAGATATCGGGCTCACCAGCGCCTCAATATTTGGCACCGGCGAGTTTCAGTGCCGTAAGGAAAATGCTTATTTGTTTACTCTGTCATAAAATGTCTGATACGATTTAAGATAATTTGAAAGGCCCTTGGCGCTGATATCATTCTGAAGCGCCGTCCAGTCGCTTCCGAGGTTAAGGTCGCCTTTTATAAACAAGTATTTCTTTCCATACAGGGTATCAAAATATGTGCTGTAACGCTTTATGTCCTGATTTTCCGTTTTGCTCTTCAGAGCGTTCGGAATAATCTTCTGACCCTGTGAGCTGTATATACTCGCAAGCTGTTCATTACACGCATCACGCTTCTGATTAAGAAGTGACTTATCTGAAACCAGTTCGGCATCCACAAGAAAATGCCTTGCCATTACGGTCCAGTTAGGACCGAGCGTGCTCTGCTCAGCTGTTTTGCCGTTCAGCTTATATGTATTATCGTCTACTTTATCGTATATTCCGCCCTCGTTTCCGAAAGCCTTAAGCATATATCCGTCATTGGTGTAGAGATAATCAATAAATCGGAGAGCCGCCGGCACGTTTTTGCATTTATTGGTGATAATAAAGCCTATCGGCTGAACCATCTGACTAATATTAACCGCTACGCTCGGGAAATTGCCGTTGTCCGTACCCGAGGTAGGCCACGGTATAGCGGTATATTCCTTGAGCAGACTGTCTGACATTTCAGAAGGATAACCCCACCAGAACGCGCCGACCTTTCCGCCGGATATAAGGGATTTGAAAGCGGCGTTGTCACCTGTCCAGTTGTTTATGGAGTCTTTGTCCACAAGTCCTTCCTTAAATACGCGGTTCCAGAAGGTAAGGGCGTTTTTCATATTTGAAGTTGTATATGAGCATACCGCCTTGCCGCTGTTATCAAATTCTATCGAATTACCTAAAATACCCCACGGAGTGGTGACAAATCCGCTGTCACTCCATGTGGCGTACGGTATCTCGTCTTTCTGTCCGTTGCCGTTCGGGTCATTGTTTTTGAAAGCCTTCAGCATATCGTAGAACTCGTTCATATTCTTCGGTATGCCAAGCCCCAGCTTGTCAAGCCAGGTGGTTCTCACCCACAGAAAATGCTGACCGTACGGGAAATCCGCGAAAAACGAGGCTATTGTATACATCTTGCCGTCAACATTGGTGTAATCCCACGCTTCCGGATACTTATCGTAGGTCGCCTTGACGTTCGGCGCCCATTTTTCGAGCATTGACTTTGTAATCTCAACCATTGTACCCTCAGGGCCGTAACGCAATATATCATCGTTTGTAACATAGCTGCTGCCAAGCGCTATGAGATCCGGAAGGTTTCCGCTCTGCAAAGCGAGCGTTACTCTCTGTCTCGCGGCGCCCTCAGTTACAAGCTGCCACTCAATATCCATATTTGTGAGCTTAGAATATGTCTTTGTAAAATCAGAGTTGGTTATATCGCCGACATCAGAGCGCGTAACCGCCATTATGGTGATTTTTTCCTTGTCCTTTACAATCGGAAAACCGGAAAGATATGTATTACCCTCAAGATTCTCAGTACCGGTATTATGCTGGTAATTATCATCAACCCCGATAGAATTACCCGAGCCCGACGAGCTGTTTGACGAAGTGTTGCCGCTGCCTGTGGACTCTCCGCTCTCATAAATATCATTGTATTCATATTCCCAGATTATCGAAGAAGTATCTTCTTTTGTTCCGCCGCATCCCGCGGCAGTGCATATAATACCGACTGACAGCAGAAGCGCCGCTATTCTTTTCTTCATATTATCATTCTCCTTTTCAGTTTTTTGGTTTATTGTATCTGTACGGATTTGAGTTTATTTCTTTTCCTATTTCAACTATACGTGCCGCAAGCCTTTGGTAATTTCCGAGATTGGGATCAAGCAGCTCATGAAGTCCTGTCTGTGTTCCGTATGTGGTCCAGGTATAAAGCATAAGCCCGCCGGGATTTTCCTGCTCTTTAAGTAAATCGTAGCACATATTGAGATGCTCTATCATATAATCCTCGTCCTGATTCGCATACGCCTTTGAGGTACAGGGGAAAAACCAGATTCTCACATCGCTTCTGCCGATCTTTTCTTTCATTTCGTTGAGAAGGGTTCTGTGCTCGTTGATATCCGCAGAACCGTACCAGTCAAATCCGATATCGGTAACGTATCCGTAATTTTCGTAGCTCATCTCGCCTACTAACGTTCCGGCAGGAGCGTTATTGCGTATTTCATAAACGGATACAACCGGGTATATGCGCTTATTTGGATATGTTTCCGCGAGATATTTTGTAAGAACCTTAAACTGTTCGCCGGTATATTTAAGGCACGGCTCGTCGAAATGGAAGCCTGCGACCGAATCCCATAAACCTGCATCCTTATATGCCTGTACCGTCATCTCAAGCTGTTCCTCAAAGCCGGCTTTGAAAACAAGAGCATTCCTGTCGTCAAATGCTTCTCCCGGACCGATCCATACCACGCTGTTATTTTCTTTTGCGAGCATAGCCGAACCGGCGTCACAAAAGCTCGTATTCATAAAGCTCATTTCTTCGCCGTACATATCGCCGAATGCTTCATTCCAGTCGCCGAGGTAATAATGATAGAGCCCCATACCTATTCTGGCGTCAGCGTCCGAATATCCCTTTCCGTCCAGGTCGACCTCATACAGCGGAAGGCTCTCGCTGCTGTTATCAGACGACGTATCGTCCGAAGAATCGCTTCCTCCCGACGGGATACTTATGTAATCGTCGCCCGAACCCGAAGCACTGTCATCGGAAGACGTACTCTCATCAGAAGAGCTTTCCGCCTCATGATAGCGGTCAATAACTTTCTTCTTTTTGACAACTTTTGTTTCCGATTCATCTCCGCACGCGACAGCTGAAAGAAGCATGGCTATGACAATAAATATACTTATAAATTTGAAACCGAACTTATTCATAACCGTTCTATTATCTCCTTTGTTCAAATTTGCTAATTACAGTTTAAACTATAGCCGCATTTTTTACAATATATCAATGTTGCAAATACTTTGCATTATGTTGCATTAAATAATTTATTTTATATTGATTTTTTTCTGTATTTGATGTAGAATACCTTTGTATTAAGCATTATTTTTTCAAATAATCAACAAAAAATATGTTGTTTTTCTATTTTTGCCATATTTTACTTGTCTTAATAATTCATTATTTGAGGACGGGACTCCCAATGTTTGTACACCGCTATTCCATAAATAAAGACTTTAATATAAACCCTTCCCTATTTCTTGTGCAGTGCGGATTTGAGGACTGCGCTCCCGGACACGGCTTCGGTCCGGTTATAAGGGATCATAATCTGATACATTTCATATATTCCGGAAAAGGGCACCTTGAAATTTTTGATAACACGGTAGCGCTAAACGCCGGTCAGGGATTTCTTATTCCCACCGGAGTTTCCGCAAAATATTACGCCGATGACTCTGACCCGTGGGAATACGGATGGTTCGGTTTCTCGGGAGAATACAGCAATATGATTATCTCCTACCGCGGTCTCTCGGCTTTCAACAATCTTTTCAATTTTACGAGCATAAACAAAACAAGAAAATGCATTGAGGAAATGGTGGAATATTACGGTGAACGCGGCAACGATTTTATGGCCATATCAAAAATGTACGAGATATTCTCGTATATAAATCCGAGCTTCAGCGTTTCATACAAGCAGTCAAAGCTCATAAATGAAATTATTAAATTTATTGAAGAGCATTTTGCCGAAAATATAACAGTTGAAAGCCTGTCGGAAGAATTCAATTTAAGCCGCAGCCAGATATTCCGTTATTTCAAAGAAACGATAGATATGTCGCCGCAGCAGTACTTAAAACAGTACCGCATAAACCATGCGGCAAATCTTTTAAGAACAACAAATATGAGCGTTGAAAGCATTAAAACCGCCTGCGGCTTCAATGATCTGTGCAATTTCATCCGTCAGTTCAACTCGGTTTATCACCGTTCGCCATCTTCATTCAGAAAATATGTGCTTACACATTCCGCGGCATATGATATGGAGCATTCACCCTCGGATTTATCCGACGATGATATTAAATGAAATAATCTTATTTTGTAAAGGGGATATTCAAATGAAAATGCAAAGACTCGGAACAATGATAGACTGCTCAAGAAACGCTGTTATGAGTGTTTCTGCTCTGAAAAAATGGATTGACATAACATCATCGTTAGGTTATAACACCGTAATGCTCTATACTGAAGATACATACGAGGTAGACGATAACCCGTATTTCGGTTACCTGCGCGGCAGATATTCAAAAGCCGAACTTAAGGAAATTGACGCCTACGCAATAAGCAAAGGTATGGAGCTGATACCGTGTATCCAGACTTTAGCGCATCTTAACGCGATTAAAAGATGGCCGTGCTATTCATCAATGTTCGACATAGACGATATTCTGCTTGCCGGAGACGATAATGTTTATAAACTCATTGATAAAATGTTTTCCACACTCTCCGAATGTCTTACAACAAAGATAATAAACATAGGCATGGACGAGGCACACAATATCGGCAGAGGCAGATATTTTGATTTGCACGGCACTGCCGACCGCTCCGGACTGCTTTTAGAACATCTGAGCATGGTTTCCGAAATCGGTAAAAAATACGGATTTACCCTTATAATGTGGTCGGATATGTTTTTCCGTCTTATGACCGGCGGAAACTATTACGACAATGTCAGCTTCAGCCAAGAGATAAAGAATAAAATACCGGACAATGTTCAGCTTGTGTACTGGGATTATTATTCAACCGATAAAAAGCACTACGATAAAATGCTTGAAAGTCATACCCTGCTCAGTGATGACATCTGGTTTGCCGGAGGACTGTGGACATGGCAGGGATTCGCTCCGAACAACGATTTTTCCTTAAAAACAACAAAAAGCGCATTTAAAAGCTGTGAAGAACACGGGATTAAAAATATTTTCCTCACTCTGTGGGGCGATGACGGCGGAGAATGCTCCCGATTCTCGGTTCTGCCCTCTTTGTTTGCCGCGTCTGAGTATGCAAAGGGAAACTATAATATGGGTGACATAAAACGAAAATTCAAGGAAAAATTCGGAATTTCTTATGACCGCTTTATACTGCTTGATCTGCCGGACGGACCAAACAAAGGCAGAGATGTAAGGAACCCCGAAAAATATTTACTCTACAATGACCCGTTTGCGGGAATTTTCGACAGTACGCTTAACGGCGATGAGGCTGAGTTATTTGCAAAATGCGCCAGAAAGCTTTCCCTTTTAAAGAAAAACTCCGAATGGGGCTTTTTATTCAGCACAATGCATGCTCTTTGCGATGCTTTAGCCGTTAAGGCGAATATAGGGCAAGAGACCCGCAGAATATATGCGGAGCGCAATACAGATGAACTGAATGCGCTTATAGATAAATACAAGCTGCTGATAAAGAGGCTCAACGCATTTTACAAAGCGTACAGAGAACAGTGGTTTATTGAAAATAAGGCTCAGGGCTTTGAAATACAGGACTCAAGAATCGGAGGACTGATAAAGCGCGTAGAAAACTGCCGTGACAGACTCATTCTTTTAAAAGACGGAAAAATAGATCATATTGACGAACTTGACGAAAAACTTCTTGACGCTTACGGCGGGGGAGAAAATTTCTACAAAGGACCTGTTTCTTTCCAATCATGGTACAGGACTTTTACAGTCGGTGTGATTTCACATGGCGTCAACTGACGTTCAGATAAATAAAAACAGTTGTAAACTGTGCTAAAATCACAATTTAAATTTTATTATGATAATCACAGCAATAATTCAAAAACACATGCCTATTTTTCTTGTTTACTATTTTAAAGCAAACGACTTTTGGTGTTGTGCGGCGTAACTCCGTCTCTGTGATGCACTGCCAAATGGGTGATTTTTGGGCCAAAACAGGGTTATTTCTATGCAGAGTTCTAAGCATTTTCATTGGATTTTGATTAGAACTGCTATATCATGAGAAAAATCCGCGACCCGAATAGCGGCGGTGCTTCGGAAGATTTCAGGTGCAAAAAATCCCGCAATCACGGGGATTGCGGGGGATCGGTTAAGGTATTTTATCTTCCGTCAAATTCCGCCAAGTTCTTTTTTTGACACTTGACTCGAAAACGAATGCCCTTTTTGGAAGCTCGCCTCTGAAAAACCTTGATTTTACGGGGTTTTTCGGCTATCATTGAAAAGTAAATATCCCTTAGTTCTCTCCATCAGT